>NZ_MJUW02000081.1 GCF_001753675.2 Candidatus Brocadia sapporoensis
TGGGCGATTCATGCCTAAAAATAACCTTTTTTCAGCTCGAATTGCGAAAGTCGGGTTAATATTCAATTTAAACGGCATACAAAATTACTACGACTGATTCGATGCTATGATCAATGTTTTTTCATGTACGACAGAGGGAAACCAGAAAACCGAATATTCTTCAATAGTTACGACAGAAAAAAACTGTGTTATTGAAGTAAAAAAAGGCTTAATCCGTTTTCTGGATTAAGCCTTTTTTATCGATTTTCTAAAAACTTGTTTTTTAAAACTTATTCAACCAGGCATTTCTCGCCTTCATGCTTGCATGCAGCCTTGTCTACATCGCCCGGTTTTCTTTTCCAACCCAAGAGCATATCCGTATATTCGCCGTGCTTCCAGAAGTCATAAGCCTTGTGTTCTATGCCTACCTGATTCTCAAGTGCCTTGAACCTTCTTAACCGGCTTGCCTCACTCTTTATCTGGATAAGCCAACGATCTTGCAAAAAGGCGCCTTTTCCATACGTGGCGCCATACATCGCTCCATGAGCCATAGCCTTGTACACGGCGTTGGTTATATAGACCAGCATCTCAAAGGATGTACGTTCTATGTCAGAAACGTTGTACATCCTGCCTTCACCACCTAACAGACTGAAGGTATAGTGTCCTGCATAGTCTGGGGCTAAGTCATTCGGCATGGGGTCCAGCAT
Source organism: Candidatus Brocadia sapporoensis (assembly GCF_001753675.2). Lineage (GTDB taxonomy): Bacteria > Planctomycetota > Brocadiia > Brocadiales > Brocadiaceae > Brocadia > Brocadia sapporoensis. The sequence continues at coordinate 687 of NZ_MJUW02000081.1, forward strand.
GCCGTCATTATAAAGATCTACCACGATCTTCATGGCCTCACGCCATTTGGTAAAGCTTATCTTTACGGCCTCATCCATAGCCTCAAATTGATCTGTCGCCCATCGGGGTGAATGACAACCCTTGCAGGTATCAACCCAATTCTGCCTGGCCTCTTTAAACCTTGGCGCCCCCCGGTCAACAAGCGCGGTACCCATATGACTGTTAATCGTAGAGGCTTTCTGAGCATTATGTTCCCCATCTTTCATATGACAATAGGCGCAGGTGGGGGTTTTGTAATTTGCGGGTTTCATAGGTTTTGTCCAATCCCAGGTGTGCTGCTCTGATTCATAAATCATTCCATGATACGATTCTTTATACATCTCATATTCATAATGATCCAAACCCGTGTGACAAATACCGCAGTTATTGGGTTTTCTGGCCTCTGCCAGAGAAAAGTCATGCCGTGTATGACAACCGTCACAACGATTCTCCGCTATGCCATGACACGTGGCGCAGGCCGTCACTTCTGCAGCCGGCTTTGCTATCTGCCACGGTGTTTCCACTATGCTTACATGGAAAGCATACGTATGGGAGCCAAATTTGCCAGCACGGTGGCCATTTTTTTGTTCGGGGTGGCACTCGCCACAATGCCGCCAGGAAGGCATATAGAGTTGCTGATGATTATTCCCGTGGCATTTATCACAACCCACTATGCCCTTTTCCGCGGTTGCATGTTTGCTTTTTTTCCACTGCGCAACGATACCTGGTGTTTGTACCATATGACACATAACACATTCTTCATGCTTAAACTCTCCGGAAACGTTTAAGTTTGGAGTATAGTAATGATCGGGGTCATACCATCGGATAAGAGGTAAAAACCCAAACAGTTTCCCAAATTTACCCTCACCTGGCAGTAGTTCTTCTGGCGGTGTGTACGTTGCCGTTAAACCACCGTGGTATAGATCTCCTGAATTATCAGGGCCAATCTTTTCGCCAGTTATTTCAGAGATAATTTGTTGAATAGTCCTCTTGTCCTTCGGATGAGGCGCCATTTCTTCTTTCTTTACAGGACGAGGAGCAGGCGTCTCTACCCTTGCCACTTCTTCCGGCTTAGCCTGAACTTCTTTTTCTCCTGCCTGTTTAATAGTAACGGCTTCTGTTTTTTTCACAGCCTGCTGTTCGCAGCCAAACTGGATACAGCCAAACAGGGCAAATACACCCATAAGGGTCACAATTCTTGTCCCCTCGCTCATCTCCTTTTCTCCTTTTCTTCAACCATGTTTGATGAGAATAAACCGTATATTTAAAACCTTCGGAACAACGAGTACCGGCTCTTTATTTCTTTGTTATCTCCACCTTCCAAACTTCAGGCCCTTGTTCAACGTATTTCCAGTCCAATTGTCCGCTCCGTTCTGCATCTAACTGATACTTTAAGGGTTTGGGGTCATGGTCATTTATAAGGATCATCATTTCACCTTTTTTCAGACCGTCAAACGTATTAAATATTTTTGGGTGCCTTTCTCTGGGTACGATACTTCTCACATCGAGAACAATGGATGGTGTCTTACTCATATCTCTCCCTTTTTTTCATTTAATTTATCCTACGCTAATAGCCAAAACTATCATTCTTTCTACACACTGCATACCTCTAAGTGTTCCCTCGGGAGCAATGATAACCATGTCCTTTTTCATATCAATTTTTTTATCTCCGAGAGTAAATACCCCTTTCCCTTCTTTTACGTAAAAAATACCCACGCTTTGTCCACCATGGGGCGGAATTTCTTGTCCGGGCTCCATACAAATAAGCGGCATTTTTACCTTTGGCGAAGCGTAAAGAATATTTGGAATAAAGTGTTCTTTGTTAAATTTAATTTTGTTTTCTAAATATATCGGCTCCAAGGTATAAACGCACCTCCTCACTAATATTCATGCAATAGGTAAGGTTATTTCAGGATGACAGGAACATTACTAAATGTCATCCGAAAACAACAGAGACTCGAGTCTCCATTACAATAGAGAACTGATGATTCTTACGGAATCTTGCTTGTCTCTTTTTGAGCTGCTTCATTTAGTTCTTTCACGAATTTATCAACATCCGTGTTATGCATCATACATGCGAGGTTAATGTCTTCTGTGCCAAAAGAAGGACAATCGAAGCATCCTTTTCCGAAATATTTTGTAAAAACTGCTTTCGTTGCAGGATATTTCTTTGTTACCTCACCCGTGCTCATTTTCTTTGTGATGTGAATTTCGTTGTCCATATTTTTCCTCCTGTAATGATAGAGAGCGTTAAAATACTATCCTACCCCTGCAAGGGTGATTTCCTGATCGGCAAGTTCGACAGGCGCGATATCTTCTATTTTTACCGGTAACCGCACATTCTTTGGAAGCGGATCAATATATTTTTTCCGGTATGCCTTGCTTTGCATACGGCAGGTGGGGTACCGCTTGCTAAAGTCAGGATGCGTTACCATTTTCTTCCAGATTTCCTGAATGGGCATGTCACGCACATTCCCGAAATTGATCGGGTTAAAATCACAGGGATTAATATCGCCGTATGCCGTCATATAAAATTGTGACTGTGCTCCATAACAACCCACACCACGCGGTGAATTGATAATCGACATACAATTGATTCCCATAGGATGGTTCATTTCATGATACTTTTTCGTCAGGGCAATTAATTGTTTCCGGTCTTCTGCCGTTAATATCTTCGATGTGTCCTTCAAGAACCGACCTGATGGAATACAATCAAAAATCGTTACCTCTGAAAATCCCTGTTCCTGTGCGATTTTTAAGAGTTTTTCAACCTTTCCTGTCTTGATGCTTTCGCCGGTTGCATAAGTAGAAATCCCCGTCAAGATGCCCGCCTTGCGGCAACGTTCTGCTCCTGCAAAGGCTTTCTGATAGCATCCTGGCACCGCTCTGAACTCATTGTGCAGTTCAGGTTCACTGCTATCTATAGAGATATTTAAGGAAAAGAGCCCTGCCTTAGCAAGTTTTTGGACATTCTCTTCGGTAAGGAGCAATCCATTAGTAAAAATCATAGAGATTGCCTTGGTTTTATCCACATAGTGAATAAGATCGTAAAGCTCTTCACGGAGCATGGGTTCTCCCCCTACGTAGATAACGAGGCTTGCACCAAGATCTAATGCACCATCAACTACGGTCTTTATTTCCTCTACTGTAAGCTCTTTTTTTGCAGGATCAATAAAAGGATCTGCACTACAATGAATACACTGACACTGACATTTATGGGTAATGGCTAAATTCGCCGTAACAGGGAATGCCATCTTATACAGCATCATTCTCAACTTTCGTTCAAGAAATCTCATACCTGCCTGACTGGGAAATGGTGGATTGTACAGGTTGTAAACGTGCATACCCTGAATATTAGCAATTACCTTTAAAGAATTAACTTTTTCAAAAAACTGATCCACGTAAGGTTGCAACATTTTGCCCAATACTCCTCCGGCCTTTCCTGCAATTTTACCCTCACGAATCTCAGCGTCGATATGTAAAAAATCGAACGACGTCATAATTTGTCCTCCCTACTCTTTGCATTGTGGATTAATTTGAGATTTTTTTCTATTTCGCACACAATATCATTTGCGACCTCAATAGCCTTTAATCCTTCTTCTCCCGAAACAACAGGCTCTTTGCGTCCTACAACACAATCAACAAAAGAGCTGAGTTCCTTTTTTAGTGGTTCACAATCATCCATTTTTATATGCTCCACTTTTAATAAGTCACCAAACACATAACTTTTCAAATCGGCAATGGTTGAGACATCCATTTCAGAAAAATTTAAAGCCTTTAACGTCAACTTGGACGATTTTTTATATATTAATGCATCCCTTTTCTGATAATCAATAGAAATATATGAATCCTCAGAGAACAATCTCATTTTACGCATCGATGTAATTGATACCCGACTCGCGGTAACATTCGCTACACAACCGTTCTGGAATTGGATACGGACGTTTGCAATGTCCTCTTTATCAGAAATGACATTTACTCCCACGGCATCAAATTTTTTTATCTTTGACCCCGTTACGTGCAGGATTATATCGATATCATGGATCATCAGATCAAGCACCACACCGATATCTGCAGAACGAAAGGTAAACGGACTCAAACGGTGGCACTCAATAAACCGAGGATTGATTGCGAGTTTTTTTATCGCATCTATTGCAGGATTAAACCGCTCAATGTACCCTGCCTGAAGCACGACTCCTTTTGTTTTGCTCATAGCAATTAAATCCTTCGCCTCCTGTACTGTGCCTGTCATGGGTTTCTCAATCATGACATGAATTCCGTTCTGAAGAAATTCTTTTGCTATAGCGTAGTGGGATTTTGTAGGAACTGCTATGCTCACAGCCTCTACCTGGTCAATCACCTCCTTATAGTTTGAAAAATATCTCGTATGGTAGCGCTGTGCAATTTTCTCTGCTTGCTGAGGCTGGATGTCAACGACCCCAACCAGAGACACCCCTGGCAGTTCCGCATAAATTCTTGCATGCTCCTTTCCCAAATGACCAACGCCAATTACCGCAACCTTTAAATCAGACATAATCAAGTTGCCATTGCCGCCGGGTATCGAAAAGCCTCCCGATACCTTCCGAACTTACCCTTGTCGATATTTTTCAGAAAGGTAACCAGATACATGACCTCAGGAGAAACATCTTTATTATCTTCCAATGCTTCCAAGATATTTCTCCTGTTCAATTTGCCTGAACGGAATATTTTACGAAACGCCTTTTTGATTTCATTAATTTGCCCTTTTGAAAATCCTTCCCTCTCTAATCCAATGACGTTCACCTGACGTATCTTTGCAGGGTGACCTTCGATAATCATATACGGCGGGACATCCTGAACAATCCTGGTATGGCCTCCTACATAAGCATATCGACCAATAGTCACAAAAGGTTGTATACCTACAAGCCCCATTAGCTTGGCACATCTTTCTACCGCAACGTGTCCGCCCAGGAGCACCCCATTTGCCAAAAGCACATTATCCTCGATAATGCAATCATGAGCAATGTGCGAATACGCCATGAAAAAATTATTATTGCCGATTACCGTTTTCTCACCGCCTCCAGCCGTACCTTTGTTAATGGTTACACCTTCCCTTACCACATTGTTGTCCCCCATGATTAGGGAAGTTCGCTCACCACGATATTTTAGATCCTGCGGTTCAGCCCCCAAAATAGCATTAGGGTGAACAATATTGTTTTTCCCGATGACCGTAATACCTGCTACAGTAACATTGTTCCTTATAACAGTTCCTTCTCCAAGCGTAACGTCTTTGCCGATTATACTATAAGGGCCAATTTCTACCTCTTTGCTCAAAACAGCATCCGGGTGCACAATAGCCGATCTGTGAATCTTCAACCTGTTTCCTTTTTTGTAAATTTCCAATACTTTTGCTCTTTTCTCATTGCCACGCAATAATTCTTTTCGAATCACAGATTGTTTACAATCATTTCTGCTAACCGAACATTCAACGAATGCCCGGACCTCTTTGCAATAATACGTCCCTGGATAACGACATTAGCCAAATAAAGATCCCCTATCAGATCTAAAATCTTATGTCTTACCAGTTCACCGGGAAATCGCAATTCTGCAGGTCTCTGAGAAACTGGTTTTGTCATTGTACCATCTTCATGCACCATGATACTATTTTCATCAGTAACCCCTTTCCCCAAACCAAGCCGCCTGAACTCTTCGATATAGGTACTTAACCCAAACGTCCTTGCTGATGCAATTTCCCTGCAAAAACTTTCTTCTGTAACCTCAATATCATACGTTTGTTGCTGAAGAAAGGAATTGTTAAAATCCAAAGTATATGACAATGCCAATCCTTTTTCGTAAGGAATTGCCAAAATACTTGCATTTCCGTTGTTAACCCCCATGGGTTCTTTGACAACAAAAACCTTCTTTACGCCGCCCAGATCAACAACCTCCGCTTTTTTCAGAATTTCAACAAAAAGCTGTGCACTCCCATCTCCCGCCGGAACTTCGCTGCCATTTATTTCAATTTCGATATTATCAATTCCTAACCCTGCCAAGGCCGCCATAAGATGTTCTACGCACTCAACCTCTGCATCCCCGCGTTTGAGAAATATGCGCCGGTAGTTGCTTGATAAAGAGCCAACGTGCGCAGAAATCCTTGGTCGATTTGGTAAATCAACACGAACAAACGATATCCCACTATTTAACAACGCAGGCTTAAAATGAAGCGTTGTATTTTCCCCCCGAAACATTCCGATACCGGCGCATCCAATTTCCTGCCCGATCGTTTTTTGCGTATTGACCACAAACTACTTTCCCTTGGTTCCTTCAGAAAATCGTTTATTCAAGTTATTGATTATCCGATTGGTAATATCCACTGAATCAGAATTATACAGGACTGTTTTGATTCCGACCTTGAACTGCAATTCAGAAATCCCGCTACTCTGCAACTCTGGCTCTTCTTTTTTGATAATCAGATCGTATTGTTCCCGTTTCCCTATATCTTCTACTTCTTTACATACTTCTGTATAGAGACTTTCAAAATAGTCCTTGTACTTCTTTGCAAGACTCTTTTCTGCAAATTTCGCATACGATTCGAGCTCCATGTTTTTTTTCTCGAAGGTTTCTTCGTCTTTTTTTCTGGCCTCACTCCCGAAATCTAACAATTGTATCTTTTCGCCAAGGCTCACCAGTTCTTTTTTTCTATCTGTGACATTTTTTTGGTATTGTTTTTCTTGCTCTTTTAACTGTGCATCAAATACTTTTCTCTTCTCGTACTTTTCAAACACGGCATTTAAATCAACAACCGCCATCTTCAACCCTTTCGATGCAGAAGCTGCTACCTCGGGCTCTTTCGCCTGAGTCGTATTCTGCAACCACGGAAACAAGCACAAAACACTTGCCACTATGCAGAGAATACCCTTTCCCATACGTCTCTTTTTCTTAACCGTTTTCGCTACTTTCATAATCAAAAACTACTACCTCCTCCAAAATTAAATGTAAATGCTTGTGTATCATCCTTGTCTTTTTTTATGATGGGAATACCATAATCAATAGATATCGTAGAGCGACCAAGAAAAGGAACATTAAATCTCAGTCCAAAGCCCGACGACAACCTAAACCGATCAAAATTGATATCACTAATGCTTTCGTCAGCCTTTCCACTGTCAACAAAGATCGCTGCACGAACCATATCCTTATATATGGGGACAAGGTATTCCGTGCTCATCAACATCAATACATCTCCTCCGATCTGATCACCTGTTTTCTCATCAACCGGAGACACACCTCGAAAACGGAACCCGCGAATAGAACCGTAACCACCAGCATAATATCTTTCAAATATAGGGACAACATCTCCCGAAGTCGACTTCACGATACCAAATGTTCCCCCGTAAGAAAGTACGTGTTTACCCCATTTGGGGACTTCAAAGAGGGTGTTGAATTTCGTTGCCTGAAATTTATATTTCACAATATCCACATCCAACCCTGCAACCTCTATCGAAGATTCTCCCTGGTATCCTTTCGCCGGTGCATAGATATTATCCGTTCTGTTTATATTTGCTGACAATGTCATACCTGCTTTCAAATAGCTACCTTCTGCATCAAGGACGTCCTGTGGCGTGTTTTCCGTATCATCCCGCTTTGTAATATCGATAACATCAAATTCGGGAGTCAATTTTACAAAAAAACTTCTTTGTATTTCCCTTCCCACGGAAACCGATGAGCCCATTTCCTTTTGCGCATACTTACGATACCACCGAAGGTAATCAAATAAACTTACCCCCGCGCTGTATGGAGAATCAAACACTGATGGATTTGTCAAAGATGCCATGATTTCCGTCCTATTAAAACCAGGGCTAAATCGTAACGTTAATACCTCACCAGCGCCACGGAAGGCATTCCCCTGCAAAAAATCATCCCAACTTTTTGGCAAATCCGTGACGTCAAAGTTCCTGTCGGTGTAAGAAATATCTCCGAACACTCCGACGTTTGCTCCAAAACCACCACCAAAACGCAACATTCCCGTTCGTCCCTCTTTTACATCCACCAGGACATTTTGTTTGTCAGATTCAGAGCCTTGTTCAAAGTTAATTCCGGCTGGCATTCCTGACTGCATATCGAAATACCCTGTATTGGTAAGTCGTCGCTGGCTATCACGGATTTTTTCCGTATCCAATTTTTCACCGGGATAAAATGTTAATTCACGACGGATAACATTATCCCTCGTTTTATCATTTCCTGTTATCTTAATCTTTTCAATATAATACCTGTTTTTCTCTTCTATAGTAAAAAGCACATTCACCTTTGCCCCTTCCGAACTAAATGTATGCTTTTCTTTAACAACGGTTGTAATATACCCCTGTTCTCCATACATCAAACGGAGCTGGTAGGTGTCCTTCTCTACCGCGTCCAAGAAGAAGGGGCCTCCTTCTTGTAGTTTTAATTTATTCTTTAATTCCCCGTCGGTAAACAGAGCAGCGCCTTCTATGGTTAAGTTTTCAACGGAATATCTTTCACCTTCTTTTACATGAAGGGTAATATACATCTGCCTGTCGTCATCCCTATATGCTATTTCCCACCCGACATCAACATCGAGCCATCCGTTATTCATGTAAAATTCTTTTATCTTTTCTACATCGGCTTCAAACTTTTTTGCGTCAAATCTTCCCGGAAATATAAAGGCAGGAAATCGCTTTTGTTTGGTTTCCATCAGTTTCAAAAGCTTTCTTCGTTTGAAGCCGGTATTTCCTTCAAACGCTATCCTGGAAATACGAACCTTAGGGCCCTCATCAATGTTAAATATAACGATGGTTTTCCCATCCACGGTTTTACTCTCCGCATGTACCTGTACCCGGCTGAAACATTTTTTTATGTAAAGTTCCTTTATTTTATCTTCATCCAATTTCAGCAGATAATACTTTAAATAATCCCCCTTTTTCACCTCAATTTGCTTTTCCAGTTTCTTGGTTTTAATCTTTTCGTTCCCGACAAATTGTATTTCGTCAATGACAGCCCGCTCAGTTACAACAAATATAAGCTTCAGCCCGTCTTTTAGCTCTTCCAGTTCCACTTCAATATTATCAAAGAATCCCATCGACCAGATAGCATCAACATCCTGGCTTATCGTTAATGGGTTGTAGCGATCGCCTTCCTTTGCCCGAATACTGCTCTTAATCGCTGCCGGACTGATTCGATGTGTTCCTCTGATTTCAATTTTTTTAATAAATTGCACCGCTTTTTCCTGAATCTCAGCACAAAATATCACTTCACCTCTTACGCACAGAATTATAACAAGCACCGCGATGAAGCTCGTCGCTTGTAATAAAATCCTGCAAAACTTCATTTGTTACCTACAGAAGCTAAATTCTCAAAGCGCATATATTGGGAGAGAAACGCTAATTTTATTACCCCTATAGGTCCGTTCCGCTGTTTGGCAATGATGAGCTCTGCTGTTCCGTCCTTTCTTTCAGGATCATAATAATCCTCCCGGTGCAAAAGAACGACGACATCCGCATCCTGCTCGATTGATCCCGATTCGCGGAGGTCGGACATTCTGGGTCTATGTCCTTCTCTGGACTCTACCGATCTGTTCAATTGTGATACAACAATCACCGGAATCGACAACTCTCGGGCAAGGGACTTTAAACCACGGGAAATTACGGAAATTTCTTGTTGCCGGTTTTCAGCGCGCGGCGCTTCCATTAATTGTAAATAATCTACTGCAACCAACTGAATATTATACTGGGCTTTCAATCTCCTCGCTTTTGCACGCACTTCCAATACGGAAAGGCCCGGCGTATCATCAATAAAAATCGGCGACTCGGAAAGCGACCCCAGCCCGTAAGAAAGATCGCTCCACTGTTTATCCTCTAAAAAACCCTTCCTTAGCTTATGTGCATCTATTCGCGCATGAGAACAAAGCATATTCTGCGCTACTTGCTGTGCCGACATTTCCAATGAAAACAGCACAACCGGCTTCTTGTCTACCACCCCTATATGTTCAAGAATATTGAGCGCAAGGCTTGTCTTTCCCATGCTCGGTCTGGCTGCAATGATAATGAGCTCTGACGCTTGCAATCCACAGGTAAGATCGTCTAAATCGTAAAAACCGCTGGATAATCCCGTTAATCTGTTTTGTCTATCGTGTAGATTTTCAATACGGCTAAACGTCTCTTTAAGGATTTCGTTTAGCTTTGAAGAAGCGGCATTAAACTTCTTTTGGGTAACGTCAAAGATCGCCCTTTCTGAACTATCAAGCAACTGCCCGGTATCACTAGATTCACTAAATGCTTGTTTTTGTATATCTGCTGCGACCTCGATAAGGTTTCTCTTTATCGCTTTTTCACGTACAATATTTGCGTAAAATTCTACGTTTCCTATTGTAGGAACTGCCTCTTCCAGTTCCATAAGATATTCTGTACCGCCAACCTTTTCCAGCAACGAACGCTTTTTTAGCTCTTCTCTCAGGACAACCAAATCAACCGCTTGTCCCTTGTCATAGACCTCTACAATAGTCTGATATAATTCCTGATGCGCCGTTTTGTAAAAACTGCCCTTGCTGAGTAAGGGAATGACCAGGCTTATAACTTCGTTATCCAGAAGCATTGCCCCTAAAACACTCATTTCGGCTTCCACACTTTGAGGCAATGTGCGTTCAAGCAGAGACTCTATAGCCATTATTCCTTCCTCAACGGCAAACTAGGCTTCTTCCGGTTCGGCCGTTTCTTCTCTAACTACCGATACTTTACACGTTGTCTGTAATTCAAAATTGAACGCAATCACAACATCAAAATCACCACATTCTTTTATCGGGCTATCAAGCTTAACCATCTCATGATTGACCGGATATCCTTCTTTTGCCAGAACATCCGCAATGTGAACGGCTGTAACAGAGCCAAAAAGTCTGCCTTCCTCGTTTGCTTTTACAAGAATGGTGCAGGAAACTGCGGAAATTTTTTCTAATATCCCCTCCAACTGCTTCCTTTCTTCCTTTAACTGTAACTCCATCTTGACCTTCTCTTTTTCTATCTGTTTTACATTGGCAGGAGAAACCGTCGTCGCCAATCCTTTTGGCAACAAATAATTTCTTGCGTACCCTTCTTTTACCTTTACAATATCGCCAATTCTGCCAAGTTTATCTACATTCTTCTTCAACAACAATTCCATGATTATCTCCTTCTATGCCACATATGGAAGCAATGCCATAAATCTCGCTCTTTTGATAGACACCTTTACGGAATGCTGATGACGAGCACAGTTTCCGGAACGTTTTCTCGAAAAAAGTTTTCCCTGACTCGTCGTAAGTTTTGGTAAATTTTGCGAATCTTTGTAATCTACCTCTTCAACTCCCATCCTGCAAAACCGACATTTGCTTGTTTTATTAAACCTTCTTTTTGTCATATCCCCTACCCTTATTAAAAATTCCACAAAAATACGCTAAAACGGTATTTCCTCATTATTAATATCAAGATGAACATCCTCAGGAATTCCGTCCGGTTGTTTGGCCTCCTTTGCGGAGGCGCCTGCTTCATCCACAGAACGCTTGGCAGATCCTCCGATAAATTGAAAATTATCCGCAACAACACGAAGGGTGCTCCGCTTTTGTCCATCTTTAGTTTCCCATTGATTCAATTGCAAACGCCCTTCGATAAAAATCGGATTTCCTTTACTAAAATATTCTCCTACAACCTCAGCCCTGCGTCCAAAAACATTGATGTCAACATAGCAGACTTCTTCTTTCTGTTCACCCGTTTTCGCGGTCCATGCCCTATTAATTGCAATCCCAAAGCTTGCAACCGCCAGTCCCGCCGGAGTGTACCTCAACTCTGGGTCTCGAGTGAGATTTCCCATAAGAAATACTTTATTCAGACTCGCCATACCCTGCTCCTTTTGAAAAACTTATAGAAACATATCTTTCATCCGTATCGTGTAAACCCTACGCTTCATTTTGATTGACCCATAAGTACGGCATACGTCTTTAAAAATTCTATATCGTGTCTGCAACCTCACGGGACATATCGCCTTCTCTCAACGATTCTTTTATAACGGTTTCTGGTATTTTATCAATATTCTTTTCCGCCGATCCTTCTGTAGTAGCTATTTGAGAAAGCTCCTCAATCTTGTCATCTTTTACAATCAAAGAACGAATAATATAATCTGAAAGCTGAAAATCCCTTTTTATGGTTACAATGGCTGAATTTTTTGCATTAAAATGAATCAGCAGATAGGTTCCTCGTTTATGTCCCTTAATTTTATATGCCAATTTTTTTTCACCCCATTTTTCCGTTTTCAGGATTTCAGCCCCGTTTTTTTGCAGGATATCATGGATATGTTTAACCACAACATCCCACTCCAGACTGGCGTGTGCATTATCGAGCAAAAACAACCCTTCGTACATCCTCAACTTCATTCCCTCCTATATTTAAAGTTTTTACTTAATGACGAAACCTTTTACCCCTTATCATGATGATCTTATAAAACCTTTTCCCCTTAACGGGTTTTTTCACTACAACCCTTCGTCTTTTCTGACTTTGAGAAATTGGCTGCGGCTTTGCAACGCTACGAATCCTCTGCCGGGCTTATTAATTAAACTGGTTCATACATGTCTCAATCCCTTCAAAAATCCAAGTTTTCAAAACCCGGCAAACCTTTTCGATGACCTCTTGAACAACGAGTTCCTCGTCTTCGGAAAAGGGGTACAAAACATAGTTACTTATGTTTCCTGATGCAGAGCGTCCTATTCCCATTCTTAATCGGGGGAAGTCCATAGTCCCAAGAGAATTTGCAATTGATTCGAGCCCACGATGCCCACCAAAACCGCCGTTCCGTCTAATCCGTATTTTTCCCAACGGCAAATCCAGATCATCACCCACAACCATAAGATCTTGCAGTGCACACTTATAGAAGGCTAAAGCCTCTTGTACCGCCACACCGCTCATATTCATAAATGTCTGTGGTTTTAGCAGAACAACTTCTTCCCCCTCTATAATTTCCTTGCAAAAAAGCGAATGAAATTTTTTCTGATTACACGCTGTTTCAAGTTGCCATGCAAACCGGTCAATTGCCATAAAACCAAAATTGTGTCTCGTCTTCAAATATTTTTCTCCGGGGTTGCCCAGACCAACGATAATTTTCATTCATCCACACCACATCAAACCTTTTTCTCCGCCTCCGCTGATTCTTCTCCCTCTTTTGGCTTCCTGACAATAACCTCTGGTTCCGCCAGGAGTTCTTCTTCAGTCACAGCCTTTTTCTCCACAGCTTGGTGCACAGACACAACAACAGCTTCCGCATCAGATATGTATCGAATACCTTCCAATGCAGGCAACTCTCTTACATGTATCGCCTTTCCAAGACCCAAATCCGTCACACCCACCTTTATCATTTCTGGTATAGACGTTGGAAGACATTCTATCTCTATATCTTTCATAACGTGAGTCAATACGCCACCCTCCTTTACGCCGACAGACTCTCCGGCTAATTCTATCGGCACCCTCAGCTTTACCCTCTCATCCAAATCAATGCGTGAGAAATCCACATGAAGCACACGATCCACAACGTGATCGTATTGAATTTCTTTGATAAGCGCAGACTCCTTTTGATTATCGTAGGTTACGTAGAGCATCCTTGTCCCCGTGTGCAAAATACGGACAAATTCGTCTTCCTTCATGCACAACATAACATTGTTCTGTTTGTGGCCATACAACATTGCCGGAATCTTTCCGGTCATTCTTAGTTTTCTAACTGCCTTACTCCCCTTGGTCGTCCTTTTTTCTGCCTTTAGTTCCAGGATTTTCATCCATTTTACCTCCAAAAAACATAAAATTACTGGACAAAGAGAGAACTCACCGATTCATGACGATGAATTCTCGTTATCGCATCTCCCAAAAGTCCGGAAATAGATAACACTTTTATTTTACTGTTTAATCCTTTCGCTTTTTCGTTCAGCGGTATCGTATCCGTAACTACAATCTCCTTGATCGGCGCAGCAGACAATTTTTCCACTGCAGTACCACAGAGCACCGGATGGGTAGCGCCAACATAAATATCTTTTGCCCCGCGTTCTTTAAGCACATTAGCAGCCTGGGCAATTGATCCACCGGTAGCAATTAAATCATCAACCATTACGATGTTTTTATTTGCTACGTCTCCTATTACAAACCCAACCTCTGTCTCTTCCGGCCCTATCCTGCGCTTATCAACAATCGCCATCTTTATTCCCATTTTTTTTGAATAATTTCTGGCTAATTTTATTCCACCCACATCAGGTGTCACCACCACCAAATCCCCGGCATTCAACTGTTCAAAATATTTTGATAACACAGGAAAGGCAAGTAAATGATCTACCGGAATATCAAAAAAGCCCTGGATTTGTGCGGCATGCAAATCGACTGTAAGTGCGCGGTCGGCACCCGCTTCTGTAATAAGGTTTGCAACCAATTTTGCCGTGATGGGGACACGCCCTTCGTCTTTTCTGTCCTTCCGTGCATACCCATAATAGGGCAACACCGCGGTAATGCGTGCAGCGGATGCCCGTTTTAAACAATCAATAAATACCAGCAACTCCGTCAAGTTCTCATTGACCGGCGGGCAGGTAGGTTGTATTAAAAACACGTCAGCCCCGCGTACATCTTCATTTACTTTCAGGTCAATTTCACCGTCAGGAAAACGGCCCACATAAGCATTTCCCAGATGAATCGATAGATGTTCACAAATTTTCTTTGCTAAAGAAGGATTTGCATTTCCCGAAAAAATCTTCAAGTGGTTTATTTCTTCCAACCTTCTTTTTTTATCCATTGCATCCTCTCATATCTTTCACAAAAAAAGACATATCTTTCTCCAACCTCCAACGCGTCTTTGATATCTGCATTATTTCTTCATGCCTTGCTTGGTTTACAGCCATCACTCCCTGCAGATCATTATCCCGCACACATCGAACGTATCAGCGCTCCCAAGACCTTCGGCCATCTTCCCTTCTTCGGCAAAAACCACACGAAACTTCGTTCTTTCCTATAAAATACAATGGCTACCCGGGGAGGACTCGAACCTCCAATGAGAGAACCAAAATCTCTAGTGTTACCATTACACCACCGGGTAGCATTCATTTCAGGAGTTCTTCGATACACAAGGCAAAAGAATATGGCCCCTGCTATTCTGCAACAAGAACCGCCCCTTTGTCTGCAGAGGTTACACATTTCGCATATCTGGCCAATAAACCCTGCGTGATTTTTGGCTTTGGCGGCACCCAACGCGCCTTACGCTTTGCAAGCACCTCTTCTGTGACGTGTAAATTCAACATTCTCTTAGGAATGTCGATGAATATTTCGTCTCCGTCCTCCACCAACGCAATAGGACCACCAACCATTGCTTCCGGTGACACATGCCCAATGCAGGGCCCCTGAGTGCCACCCGAAAATCTCCCGTCAGTAACCAATGCAACAGACTCCCCAAGACCCATACCAACAAGCGCCGCGGTAGGCGACAACATTTCCCGCATCCCAGGCCCCCCGCGCGGTCCTTCATATCGTATTACCACAACCATGCCTTTCTTAATCTGAGAATTCATTATCGCTGCCATTGCGGTTTCTTCACTATCGAACACCTTTGCAATGCCCTTAAACTGCATCATACCGGCCGACACGGCACTCTGTTTAATTACGGCACCATCAGGAGATAAACTTCCATACAAAACAGCAATTCCGCCTTCTTTATGATACGCCTTTTCCTTTGCCCTGATAATATCATCATCATGAATTTCTGCCGCCTTTGCAATCTGCCTGGTAGTTAAGCCACTCACCGTGGCACAGTCGTGCAAATCGCTGTATAGCCGTTTCATAACGGCCGGGATCCCGCCCGCATAGTATAAATCCTCCAGCAAATATTCACCGCCAGGCTGCATGCTGGTTATATGCGGAGTTCTCGCACTAATCGAATCGCACAGCGGTAAATCGACTTTTACTCCAGCCTCTTGTGCAATGGCAGGAATATGCAAGCATGAGTTGGTTGACCCCCCCAGTGCCATATCAACCATAATGGCATTCTCAAACGCTTCTTTAGTCATAATTTTTCGAGCGGTAATACCTTTTCTTACCAATTCAACCACCTGTTGTCCGCTTTTATAAGCAATCCGTTCCTTTTCAGAAGAGATAGCCAACGACGCAGCGCATCGCGGCAACGACATTCCTATTGCCTCGGTAACACATGCCATGGTATTGGCGGTATAAAGCCCCTGACATGAACCCGGTCCGGGACAGGCCTCCATTTCAAGACAAGAAAGTTCCTCTTCGCTGATTTCCCCTTTTCGCCTTCTTCCTACCGCCTCAAAGGTATCTTTTACGAGAGAAAGCTTTTGTTTTCCGGAACGCCCGGAAATCATTGGGCCAGCCGTTAGAACAATACCAGGGATATCCAGCCTGGCAGCCCCCATCAACATTCCTGGTGTTATCTTGTCACAGTTCGTAAGCATGACGAGTCCGTCTAAGCAATGAGCGCTTACAACACACTCAACAATATCCGCAATAAGATCCCGCGATGCGAGTGAATACCGCATACCCGCATGACCCATCGCTATTCCATCGCAAATACCAGGCACACCAAAAACAAAACTAACGCCGCCACCCGCATGAATCCCTTTTTCAATCGCTCTTTCAAGCGATCGCATATGCACATGTCCGGGAATCAGATCGGTAAAACTACTGGCTATTCCGATAAAAGGTTTGCCCAAATCATCCTTATTTAAGCCCGTGGCATACAAAAGCGCCCGCGCCGGAACACGCTCGAGCCCCTTGGTAATTTTATCGCTTCGCAAACGTACTTTTCCTTTCAAATTTAAAACAAGAACCAATTTCAATGAGACATGCAATACTATACCCAAAAGCCTTATTATTATAGCGAAAAGCTTTTTAATGTCAATTTAAAACTCCACTATCCATCCGTAGATTTCACTTGACTTTAACACAGGTTTGGGTATTATTCACACGATATGTCTTGCTGAAATTGCCGCAATACAAAGTGATGAGGTAAATACCCACCCAGGGTCTTTGAATTGCGACCCTTGATAATGGGAGGGTTATAATTTTTCAATGTATAGAATCCAGGTATATGAAGTTAGTATATATTTTATTAATTCTGTTTATTATCCTATCTAACTCTCCAACATTGCTTGCGCAAACTGAACTTATCGAGGTATGGGAACCGCAAGCTGCCGGGCGTTTTTATCCCGATAACGAAACTATCCTGAAAGATCAGATAAATAGTTTTTTTAAAACTGTTCCTGCGCCAGCGCTGAACGGGAGACCTGTCGCTATTATTTCGCCACATGCGGGTTATCAGTATTCTGGCCAGGTAGCAGCTTACGGATATAACGCTATCAAAGGTATCGATTATTCAAGAGTCATTGTTCTTTCACCCAGCCATTTTCGAAATGGAAAACGATTCCGGGGCGTATCTATTCTTAAGACAAAAGGCTTTAAAACACCGTTAGGCATTATCCCTGTAGATCAGGATGCATGCAATCAGCTTCTTGACAACTCAAAGAATAAGCCTGCCAATTCCTCCCGTAAGGGTATACCACTTTTTGGGACATATGAAGGCGCCTATTTGGGAGAACATTCCCTGGAAACCCAGTTACCTTTCTTACAGATGTCTCTGAACGCCTTTCAATTGGTTCCTATTATGGTCGGCCTATTGATCGAGGATGATTTCGATCGGATTGCAGACGCCATACGACCACTGATTGACGAAAAAACGCTCCTTGTGATAAGTTCAGATTTTACGCATTTTGGGGAAGGTTATGGTTACACCCCCTTTAAAAAAGACATAGAAAAGAACATCGCGGCTATGGACTATGGTGCATTTGAAAAAATCCGAAATAAGGATTTTGAAGGACTTAAAAAGTACCGGAAAGAAACGGGAATAAACGCTTGTGGGATCATGCCGATTCAGTTGCTCCTTAAATTATTACCGGATACTGTATCGGGCGAAGTATTAAAATATGACACATCCGGGCATCAATCCCACAATTTTTCTTATTCCGTAAGTTATGCGTCTATTATATTTACAAAACCCGCGGGTACAAAATCTGGGCGTATTTTACCAGAAAAGGAAATACTCGAAACCCGCCAGATTTCCTTAACAAAGGAAGAAAAATCGCTGCTCCTGTCTTTGGCCAGAAACACGCTGGAAACCTATGCAAAAACCGGTATCCCACCAAAACCAAACCAGATAAACAGCCAATTGACCCCAAATTTAAAAGAAAAATGTGGCGTTTTTGTCACGTTAAAAAAACATGGCAGGCTTCGCGGATGTATTGGATATCTCTTGCCTAGGGCACCCCTCTTCCAAGAGGTTATCGAAAATACGATAAATTCCTCTTTCTGCGACAGGAGATTTAACCCAATAGAGGCAAACGAAGTTTCTGATATTACTATAGAAATTTCTGTTCTAAGCTTTCCAAAAAGAATAATAAAGCCGGACGATTTTGATGTTGGCAAAGAAGGCATTCTTATACGGAAAGGACATTCCAGTGCTGTATTTCTTCCGCAGGTTGCGATAGAGCAAGGATGGGATAGAGCAGAAACCCTTTCCCACCTTTGCCAGAAAGCCGGACTATTAAGAGACACATGGAAGGGCACTGATATGGAATTTTATACATTTACTGCGGACGTGTTTCATGAATCCCCGAAATCCCGAATTTGATTTCTTATAACACACAGATTTTTCCCATCTGTTTTAACCACAAAAAAGATACTCCCTTGGATGAACAAGCGAAAAGACTTCTTTTAGATATTGCAAGAAAAAGTATCAGGGCGGCAATAAAACTGGAACCAAAGCCTCTCGTATCATGCACCCATTCTGATCTGCTGGAGAAACACGGTGTTTTTGTCACATTAAAAACACGCGGTCAACTTCGGGGCTGCATTGGAATCCTTCAGTCTGACCTTCCACTCTATCAGTTAGTCTCCGAAATGGCGGCGGCCTCGGCAGCAGACGATCCACGATTTGAGCATAATCGCATCACTCTTTCGGAACTCAACCAACTGGAGATTGAAATCTCCATCTTGTCTCCATTGACGTGCATTATTGATCCACTCAATTTTGAACTTGGGAAGCACGGTATCTACATTAAAAAAGGAATCCGATCGGGATGTTTTTTGCCTCAGGTGGCAGCAGAAACTGGCTGGAACAAGGAAGAATTTCTCTCCTTTTGCTGCTCACACAAGGCGGGGTTGCCTCCCAGCGCATGGAAGCAGAAAGACATTGAAATTTATGTCTTCACCACAGAGACAATCAAAGAAAAAGAATAGGGGCACGAATCACCCTTATCCTTCGCAAAAAACCAAGGCAGCCGCTAAGGAAAGAACCTGCCGTTAACGATTACACAGAATTTTCACTTTCCTTTTTCAAAAATTCTGCCCACATAAAAAACCATAACACCCAGGAACAAAAGGAAGATTTCTGTCTTCATGGAATCCTTTGCGATGCCAAAATACAGGGCGTTCAATGCCAAAATAATTCCCATGACTTGCAAAATCTTTGCAAAGCTCATTTCATGAATTCCTATAGGCGCTTTTTATAACGTCCCGCTCTCGTGTTAACTTTTCAGCAATTTCTATTGCCCTCAGCAATCCTTTCGCCTTATTCACCGTTTCTTCATATTCCTGTTCGGGGACGGAATCCGCTACAATTCCAGCTCCAGCTTGAATATACGCGTCATTTCCTTTAAGTAAAATCGTTCGAATCGTTATACACGTATTCATATTATCAAAGAAATCAAAATAACCAACTGCCCCGCCGTAAGGCCCTCTCTTTGTAGGCTCAATGCTATCGATAATCTGCATCGCCCTGATTTTCGGTGCGCCGGATAACGTACCTGCTGGCAGGCATGCCTTCAGCGAGTCAAACGCATTTTTGCCCGCTTCCAGTTCACCGCATACGCTGGAGGTTATATGCATAACATGGGAGTATTTCTCAATAACCATCTTTTCATCAATTTGCACACTTCCAAAACGAGACACCCTTCCCACATCATTTCTTCCTAAATCCAAAAGCATGATGTGCTCTGCCCGTTCTTTAGGGTCATCAATTAGATTCTGGGCAAAACCCTGATCCTCTTCGTCGTCTCTCCCTCTGCGTCTGGTACCAGCAATTGGCCTTACAACTATCTTCTTTCCTTCAACCTTCACCATAACTTCAGGTGACGAGCCAACAAACTGTACATCACCCATCTTAAGGTAAAACATATAAGGCGACGGATTAATTACACGCAAGACTCGATAAATACTGAAGGGGTCGGCTTTCGTCTGTATTTTAAATCGTTGAGAAATTACCACCTGAAAAACATCGCCCGCACGGATGTATTCTTTACATTGATTTACCGCTTTAAGAAAGTCAGACCTTTCGAAGTTAGAAGAAAACACAAGGTTCGTTTCCTTTTCGGTCATGATATCATCGCTTAATGCCATAACGGGCGTTCGCAATTTTTCAACAAGGCAATCAATTTTACTAACCGCCTTTTGGTATAAATTTTCCAAATGACTATCATCAATCATTGCGGTACAAACAACTTTAATGGTTTTTGTTACATGATCAAATATGATCATCGTGTCATAAAACATGACATGGATATCAGGAAGTGATAAATCATCTCTGGGAATATTTGGCAACGATTCATAATAACGAATCGTGTCATATCCAATATACCCGACACCACAGCAAAAAAACTGTGGTAAACCATCCAATTGTGCTGGTGTGAAAGATTTTACCTCACCATACAAGATAGCCAAGGGATCCTGTGCATGTACTACTTCATTTGGTTTCCCCCGGCGTTTGATTTCTATACGAGTGCCAAATGCTGTAAATTCAATAAACGGGTCAGAGCTCAGAAGAGAATAGCGGGAAATCTTTTCACCGCCAGAAGCACTTTCAAGCAAAAAAGAGTTTTCCGTATCGGCAATCTTTTGAAATGCAGATACCGGTGTAAGGGAATCTGCAAAGAGTTGCCGATAAACAGGGACAAGATTACTTCCGGCAGCCAACTGTTTAAATGTTTCAAAGCCAGGGTAATATTGCTTCATCATTTCAATAATAGAGTTAAAAAAAATGGGTGTTGCAAAGGCAACACCCATTATGTCGATACAACTAATACATTTGTGACCATCAAACCAAAATACGTGCAGATGATCTATCCACAGTTCTTAAAAGGTAACCGTAGTTTGTAAATAGAACCAATTTGTATCAAAATCGGCAACATTAGCATTCATCCAGCTCTGTGGATTAAACCATGAATATCCGGCAAGAATACCTACGTTCTTATATAATTGGTAGCTTACCGTCAAATCGACTTCCTGGGCCAAATTAGAACTGCCCGTATCATAACTTCCACGAGGAGTAGCCAACGATCCATTCGCAAGATACCAACCGTCTTTTGCTTCGGCTAACAAATAGTAATGATAATCAACCTGAGCGGTCAACTTATTCGTGGGTTGAATCTTGACATTACCCCTGAAATCGTGCATGTTTTGCCATGAGACTAAATCGATAGCTCCATAATTGTTCTGCCAGTGATTAGTAGGATAGAGATTATCAAATGTTCCATGCGTACTATCAGTAGGATCATCATCACCAGACGAATAATCATATTCAAAACCAAACCTTGGCTTCCAATTCATTTCCTTAAAAGTGTATCCTGCTCTACCAGCAAATGCCCAGGCTCTTTGCGTCATATCGCCGTAGTCGCCAAACTGACCATGAGCTTCCGCGGTGTAATCAATAGCATCAATGTTAGGAATTTTACCATCAATTCTAGCACCAACATCGTGGATTACGACGCCTGGATTATTGTTCGCTCTGACATTTCCCGTTGCAACTAACGTAGAGTTCGTGGAAGAACCATCCTGGTCATTTTTTTGAATATACATAAACTCTAACAACGCACCAGGAACAAGCTTTTTAAGCCCTAACTGGGCGGCGTATACATTTTCGTTGCTATCCCAATTCCCACCAGTCGCACTTTTACCGATAAAACCATTCTCATCTACCCTCGCGGCGAATGCCTCAGCATGGATTTCATCCGTATCCCACATAAATCTGCCACCATCAAACACGCGACCTACATTTGACCATACAAAGTTACCAATAACCCTGTGATCGCCCCAGATAATCTCCTGACGTCCAACCCTTACAGTTAATGGCAAGTCAAAAAGTTTCTTTAAGTCAAAATAACCCTGATGAAGATCAAAAATACTGTTTTCGGTATTACTATAAGCGTACCCAACCGTGGAACCTTCTGCGCCAAACGTCCTTGCATCCTGAAGCTGAATAAATAACCTTAGATGCTCATTTACATCTGCGTCAGCCCAGAGCCTTGTCTGGTTTAACACATAATCATCATCATAGGACGAATAACGATTTGAAATTCCCGTCGCTCCGGGTAGTGTACCATTACTAACGGGCACCTGATAGAGGCCATTTGCATATTCCGCCCTTGTTTTGATCTGTCCACCCAACTTTACTTTTTTGGCAAATTCAGAATATACATTCCCAGCAATATCTTCGGCCTTGAGCGCTGGCTGTGCCTGAGCAGCGGTCTTCATCTCTTCTTTCAAGGTGCTAACCTCATTTTTCAAGGTTTCAACATCATTTTTTGTGGCAGAAGATGATGATGCCACTGTCTTATCTTGCTTTACAGATTCAATCTGATCTGTCAAAGCCGAGACAGATGCCCTTAAGGCATTCAACTCTTTCTCCATCTCTTCTAACGACTTAGCATCTGCTCCAAAAGACTGACTAACAGTCACTGCGCAGAAGACGGCAGCGACAAAACCACCTGTACATGTCTTCCACAATCCATTTCTCATTACATACACCTCCCTAAACAAAGGACAATTGGACTCCAATTTAACAACAGAACTAGCAAGATAAAATTACCAAGCTAAAATAATTTAGAGCAACTTGCCTCCTTTCTCCTCCTCCAGTTATTTTCTTTCTTCTTTACAAATATTACCTTTTCAGCGTTTATTCCTTTACAAAAAACATTTATATAAAATCTAAAACCAGAAAATCGTCTTGCCTACCTTACCAAAATTAATATTTACGTCTCGCTTTAGACTTAATCCGAACTCCACTTTCGTCATCAATTACACTTCGGAAGCCTTCTAATCAAACAACTGAATACTTCTCAACTTGTGCACCCTAAAAAATATTTCAAATCAAACAATCTCTTCATATTACTCTGGCCCTTGCAGGCCAGACTAAGCAAAATTATTCTTTGTCTATACGAATATATTTATCAAAATACCGCTATTTAATAATGCTATGAGCCTTTAACCAATCCAAAAAATTTGTAAAACCCCATTTTTGGTTAAGCCACCACAATCTCTCCCAAAGAGCTAAATCACTCGCACAACCCGCTTAAAATCTGATCAAAACGACAAAAAAAACAAATCGTCCACAACCTCTAAGCTGTCAGATATATTTTTGCGCAGTAAGATAACAAAAAAACAAACCCATGTCAAATAAATATTTTTCAAATAAATATCAACCAACTGATCCGACACAGAATCATAAAGCAAACGACAAGGAATTTGAAGCCTGTGGTTGTAGAGTAAAGGAGTTCGTCGTATTACAGACAAGAAGTCGTCGAAGGACTAACTTGGCATTTAGAAATTTCAAAGTTTTTCGTTGTGCCATTCATTCATCCCGAAATCCACTCACAAGACGGGATTTTGTAATTTCCTCCTTGTATGGATCAGGATGGTTGAAAAGTCATTGGTTTTTCCCTTTTAAAACCCAGCCCAAAGAATTATTAGGCAATTTATCAACACCTTAAGATAGCACACAAATAATGTTCCAAAATGTTTGATTGGTAAGACTATTATAGAAAGCATTGCCTCTTTAATGATTATATTGCATTTAGTTATGCAACAAAAGCAAAAAAAATTGCAGCTATAAATTAGCACGCAACGAACAAGGCGTGATTACAAAAATGCAATCCAGATTGCATTTTGAAATTTTTTATATTTTGCAAGATAAACAGTTGTGCAAAATATTTAACCATATAATTTGTAAAAATCAATGTTGTCCGGTCAGAAATTTGCTGGTACGGTTTTGTCATACCCGAACGCTTTTATCGGGTATCCAGTGAACCCCGAACTTTCTGGATTCCCGCTAAAAACATGCGGGAATGACCTATCGAGAGCAACAAAACAAGACGCGCAAATTTCTAACCGGACAGCACTGTGTAAGAATAAAAATATTTTATTGTAAAGCAAGTCAATAAAACAGTTTTGTAATTTTGTATTTTTTAATTTTTTGTTGACGTTATAAAAATATATTTTTATAATTATCCTCCAAATATAATGAGTAGAAAAAAATCATAATTCTATGCCAACAATTACCTTTGGAAAAAAGAGCAGAATATGGATAAGTCATTCAAACCAAAGATTCAGCATTTTTATATATACAGGAAGATCATTACAACGGTAATTATTATAGGGATAATAATCGGCGGAGTATATGGCGGCAAGGAATTGAGCTGGAAAGAAATTGCTGCTGACGAAGTAGCAGTTATCGTAAACAATCTTACTGGCGGCATAAAGTTAATAAATAGAGCTGGCGCTGTTCTTTATTATCCTTTCATTCAAGATATTTACATACTGGACAAACGAGTACAGATTTTAAAAATGACGGCGGCTGAAATAGATGAAAAACATCCCCAAGGAAACCCTCTCATGGTAAAATCTATAGATGGTGGCGATGTCGTCTTGGATTTGCACATACATTACATGCTAAGGCCGGAATACGCCATACATATTGTCCAAAACACCGGAGTAGGTGACATTTTCAAGCAAAAATGGTTGTATGATTATGCGCGTACCGTCTGTTATTATTGTTACGGTGAATTAACATTAGATGAGTTTCCTATCGCTTCGAAGCGTGATATCAAGGCACAAAATGCACTACAAGAGATCAACAAAATGCTGGAGCCTCACGGTTTCACTGTTACCTCCATAGACTTGTCTGACTACCGCTATTATAGAGAATATGCCGAAAAAATTCAGGAACGAAGATTGGCAGACAAAGAAGTAGAAGAACAAAAAACAAGGGCTTCGGCAGCTATGGAAAATCAACGGAGAGTTGTAGTTGAGGAAACGAAAAAACTAGAAGTTGAGGTGGCAAGGTTTCGCGGTGAATGTGATAAACGCATCATGGATGCAAGAGGCAGTAGTGAGGCGAAAAAACAAGATGCCGACGCCTATCTTATTCGGGCAAGATTTGAGGCAGACGCTGAGTATGAAAGGCTTGCAAAAGATGCGGAGGCAATTCTTGACAATCTAAAGACCGACGCCGAAGGTGTCAGGCTGTTACGCAATGCTTTAGAAGGAGATGGTGGACGTAATTTGGTCAGGCTTGAGTATGCAAAACGCCTAAAACAGGCTATCGTCAGAAGCACACCTATTATTCGGCAGGGCATCGAAACGCCGCAAAGTATACAAAGATTTAAATATATTGAGGATGCGCCTAAGATCGATTATATGTTTCCAGAACCTCCTGATGCGGCATTGGTTAGCCCTTTAAAGCCAGGACCTGACAAGTCACCATAATTAAATTGCGTCATTACATCCCTCATTATTTCATAAAGAGGTAAAAATGCATATAGGCAAGCTGACAACAAAATATCTTATTCCTATCGGTATTTTTGTTTTTATTGTTTTGTTTATCATTGGGATAAAATTCTTTGTCATAAAGGTTGGAGTCGATCAGGTTGGCGTAAGAACAATCATTTGGGGTGTAAAGAGAGGTTTGGCACAAAAGGATTATGGCCCCGGATGGCACAGGGCAATTTCGAGCGTTGACCAGTGGGATCTTTATGATAGCACGGTACAGACACTTGAACTTTCAAAACAAGTTTCTCATCTGGGGCATGACGAGCGGCAGGAAGTAGCAATCAGAACGGCAGATGACTACGATGTCTCCGCAGATATCATCGTTAAATATCAGATCAAAAAGGGACAGGCATGGAATTTACGCCAGGATATCGGTGTTGGTGAACGGTACAAAATAATAGTAGAAAACGAGATACGAGACATTGCCAGAAGTGTACTTGGAAAAATGACGGAACGGGATTTATACAATCCTAACGAAAAGCGAAAAAGAGCTGAAGAATTCAAGGTAGAGCTTACTAATCGACTTTACAGTCAACACGTAGACATTATCGACGTTCTTATTTTGGAAATGAGATTTGACCCACAGCTCGAAAGGAAGATTAAAAACATTAAATTGGCGGAGCTTGATAATGTTTTAAACAAATCAAAGGCGTTAGCCGCTGAGCAAAGAGGTATTACTCAAACTATTGATGCAGATACCGAGGCCGTTGCTCAAAAAATTGCCGGTGACAAAGAACGATCGATTACCGTGCTTGATGCTGAAACCACAAAAAAGACGATCGAACTTCTCGCAGAGGCTGATAAGTATCTGATACAAAAGAAGGCAGAAGGAGATCTTTACAAAGATCAACGCAAGGCAGCGGGGAATCTCCTGATCAAAAAGTCACAGGCTGAGGGAGAAAAACTGCGAAGAGAGGCGATTTCTGGTATAGGTGGCGATATTATTGTCGCGCTAGAGGCTGCCCGCAATATGAACCTTGCTGATTTGAACATTTCTAGCCTGGATATCAATCTCCTTGATGTTGATGATATGGCAACGCGTTTTGGAGTGCCAGATATCAAAGGTAAGCTTCGGGTTGACACGAAGACCTTTAAACAAATCCAGGAAATGCTTAATCAGCCAAAACACACGGATACAACAAAGCCAAATTAGTTACAATTCCTTTATAAGAGCAAGCTAAATGATTTTATACAGTTCATTTTTCTGTTAGCAACATCTTTCAAGTACTCTCCGGCGAAAATTCATTTCCTCAAAAATCTAAAATTATACAAACAAATTACAAAGAACGACATTTTGCCTGCCTGGTGTTAGAACGGAAACGCGAGGTACCTATATTAACCATCGTTTTACTATTGCAAACCAGGCGGTTGCAAATGATGCATTGGGTAGGAGACAGACATGATCGCTTTCTATACCCGATCGTTTTTCATTCAGAAACCAACGCATCTATTTTTTAATTGACTTTACGCAACGAAAGCCAATTTGAGGACTTTGCGCATACCACGGTACGCGGTAGCGTGCAGCACAACGTGCAAAATGCCCAAAGTAAAGAAGTCCTCCTCCACGAATAACCCTTTGAAAACCATCCACCGGACCCGAAGGATTTTTTAACGGAGAACTATAATAATATTTCTGGTCATAGTAATCAGCACACCATTCCCAGACATTTCCCGCCATGTCGTAACACCCATAAGGGCTTTTGCCATTTTCAAATGTTCCCACGGGCTTTGTTTCTCTGGGTCCCGTTTCGCCAGATTCCCACACATTGCATTTCGTTTTATCAAATTTATTGCCCCATGGCCACAAACGCTTATCCGTACCGCGCGCAGCCTTTTCCCATTCGGCTTCTGTTGGCAAACGTTTGCCAGCCCATTGCGCATATGCTGTTGCATCTTCCCAGGTAACTCCGACAACGGGCTGGTTCGGCCGATTAAACCTGACGTCATTCCAGCATCTCGGCTGGCAATGCCCTGTTTCGGATACAAATTTTTGATACTGCTCATTAGTTACCTCATATTTATCAATGTAATATGCGTCAAGATAGACAACATGTTCAGGCCCATCATAAATATTATACGCCAGCATAAAAGTCCAGTTGTAGCGCGTACTATCACCCATCGTAAATTCACCAGCTGGCACCAGCACCATTCCAGGGTATTTTTCTTCACCGGCTGTTAATTCAGTGGCTGAAGAAATACCTAAAAAAAATATCAAAAAGAAAATGATGGAGCAACTTTTCATGAATGCTTTTTAATATCTCCTCTTGGTAACAATTTCATACCGTGCAATTTCGACTGGCGTATAGCCGGAGATGATTTCATTAAAGGTTCTAACCTCACCAATCTTGAACGTTTTAAGAGAAAAATCCTGAGTAAACAAAAGCATTTCCGCAGCATTATAAACCTTGATGACAAATGACGCGATACTTCGGTCTCTACCAGAAAAATTCTTAATTTCACCTTTAATCTGAGAAGATGACCCAAAAGGAGAGAGCGCTACATTCCGAATATAAAATCCGTCGCCCAGTTCTTTAAAACCCTCTTCTTCTGGTGTGACAACACGCTCCCTGACAACCTCCGTAGTTCCCGTTCCATCGGCAACCTTTGCTGTTTCAGTGCCCACAGGCGCCGTCACTTGCTTTGCCTGAGGAGTCTCCGCGGCCACTGCCCCCGAAATAACAACTCCGCCTTTTTCTAGTTTTTTCAATCTCATTTCTAAGTCAGAAATGATTTTAGATTGTCCATCGAAAGATTTCATTGCAGCGTTTAAAGAAGCCATCCCCGTCTTCATGCTGTCTTCAACTGTTGTGATCTTTTTTTCCTGTTCGCCCAATTTATCTGTCACCAACTTACTGAGGTCATCTATTGCCTTTTTAATTGGCTCCAAGGGTCTTTGTGCCTCCTGATATCTTTTCTCAAGCACTGCGGTTTTTATCTCCTGGTCTTCAACCCGTTTTGTCAGGTCCGACAAAAGTTTTTTCAGGACATCAAGGGTCTTACCAAAAGAATCCAGCAGCCCTTTGACATCTGCCACCGACGAGAGCCTCTCTAACCCTGCCAGCCTTGAATCAATAGAATTCAATTTTACTTCATTTCCTTTAATGGTCTTCTCAAACTCCTTTAACGGAGCCATACTGTCGCCAACACTTTTCTGAAGGGAAGTAAATTGCGATGACAGGGTATCCAGATTCTTCATCCAGCCAGAAAGGGCCTTTTGAAAATCATCCAATTCCTTCATTACTTGTTGTCCATCGGCCTGATTATCGGCATTCGTTGTCCTGGAAAATCCAAATAGCATGCCTGCGCTCAATGCAATAAAAAAGAAAAGTAAGCCTTTCATGAATTATGCTCCATTGTAGGAAATATTAAATGGGTATCCGCTTGACTGCAATTCGTACTTTATTGGTACTCTTTGTACTAAAAATACACTTTGTGTTGCGATTGTGGTAACTAAGCATATAACCAGAAAGTGTTATTCTATAGAATGTCGGGTAGTTTAACAAAAAATCATACGTATCGCAAATATTTATCAGTTGCCAATGCGAGAGAGTTTGAATTTGATTTTCTGGGAGAAAATAAGTAACATAGAATTTTTTCCATGACACCAATAAAAATAGTGAACTTTAATCGTTGCGGTCAATGGTTACTATTCCATGACGCATTGGCACATTCTAAAGATATTTGTTTTTGAGAAAGGACGATATGCAGGTTTTAATTGCTGACGAACTTCCTGATATATGCATTGAAATACTTGAAAAAGCGGGACTCAAGGTATCAAACAAGCCCGGTATAAAAACCGATGAACTGAAAACCATTGTAGATTCTTGCGACGGGATTATCCTGCGGAGCGGAACAAAAATCACCGCATCCCTCCTGGAAAGGGCTGACAGACTTAAGGCTATTTGCCGGGCAGGCGTAGGAGTGGATAATGTCGATGTGCCAGCGGCTACCAAAAAAGGCATTGTTGTCATGAACACCCCTGAAGGGAATATCATATCCACGGCTGAACACACTGTGGCCATGATCTTTTCTCTCTCACGTTTTATTCCACAGGCATGCGCCTCGGTAAAAGCGGGCAAATGGGAGAGAAAGAAGTTTACCGGCATTCAAATCGCCGGAAAGACGCTTGGCATTATCGGCTTGGGCAGGGTGGGAAGGCAGGTTGCAAAACGCGCTGCAGCGCTAGAAATGAAGATCGTTGGCTACGATCCTTTCATTTCACCGGAAGTTACCGTTCAATACAGCATCAATATTGCAAAAAATCTTAAAGAATTGCTCTCTCAGGCTGATTACATCACAATGCACATCCCTTTTAACAACCAGACAAAAAACCTTATTACCCACAAGGAATTCCAGATCATGAAGCAGGGAGTTCGTGTTATCAATTGCGCACGGGGAGGCATCATCTCTGAAGAAGACCTTTATCAGGCCATTAAGGACGGCCAGGTTGCAGGGGCCGCCATCGATGTCTTTGACGTGGAACCACCCGTAGGCAACAAGCTCCTTGAGCTAGAACAGGTTATCACGACCCCTCATCTGGGCGCATCCACTGAAGAAGCTCAGTTCGCAGTTGCAGTAGAAGCTGCAGAACAAATGGCAGATGCCCTTACCGGAAAGGGTTACCGAAATGCTGTAAACCTTCCCCCATACAATATCGAGGAATACAATATCCTGAAACCCTATATCCTCCTGGCAGAAAAGATGGGATTGCTCCTCTCCCAGCTTGCCGTTGGCGGAATCAAAGAAGTTGATATTATTTACACGGGGGAAATTACAAAGAAAAATATTTGCCTCGTCACAGACAGCCTTATGGTTGGACTACTCAAGCCTGTCCTTGAATACGGCGTAAATCTGGTCAGCGCACCCCATCTTATAGCAGAACGAGGCATCAAGACCAACATTACCACAAGCAGCGGCGTGAGTGATTTCACGAGCCTCATTACGGCAAAAATCACCACCTCGCAGGGCGAAACCATACTCTCAGGAACTGTCTTTGGCAAAAACGAACCAAGGATTGTTGACATCAATGGCTATGGAATTGAGGCCGTTATTGATAAATATATGCTCATACTCTTCGGGAAGGACAAGCCTGGTTTTATTGGAAACATCGGGCGCATTCTTGGCGAAAAAAATATCAATATTGCCCATATGACCTTTGGCCGGAAGGAAACCGGCGGTAATGCCATTACCATTGTGAATGTGGATGCAAAAATACCGCAGGAATGCCTTCACGAGATTGAACAAATTGACCATATCGAGACGGCCTATTTAATTCAGTTCTGAAACAAGATAGGCATCGTCTGGAAAAAATAGATAGGCTATTCAAACATCTGTAATGAAGGAAAGACTCGAAAAAAAATATGCAAAATAATTCCTAACCCATTAAACGGGAAGCATTTACTTCTGGCAGTCCAGCCTTATAGATTTTGTTCATGGTATCTTGAATATTATATTTAACACGTTTAATTTGCACGGTCTTTTCTTTTTCGTCATAAATTGCATACGAAGCCCTGATGTCCCAGTCACGCGGTTGTCCAACGCTTCCTACATTAACAAGCACTTTATCTGCATTGCTTAAATCAAAAACCCCTCCCTGATCTACATGCAGATTTCCATCTACCAAAAAGATCGCTAACGGCACATGGGTATGCCCATAAAAACAGATTTTGGTTTTCAACAGACTTAAATTTAATTGTGCATCTCTTCCGGTCGTAATGTAATCAAAAAACTCCGGATGATTTAAAGAAGCATGTACAAGTGTGATGTCATTCAGTTCCTCGACCAAAGGCAAGCCTTTCAGGTATTCTGCATATTCATTGGTAAGTTGATGTGTCGTCCAAACAATTGCAGTCCTTGCGTCAGAATGAAAATATCCTGAAGGAAATTTTCCTACTGCCGCATAGTCGTGATTTCCAGCAACGATGGTACAGTCCAAATCGCGCAGTATTTCAATGCATGGTAAAGGTTCGGCTGCATAGCCGACAATGTCACCTGCGCACAATATCTTATCGACCCGCTCTTCCCGCAATTCTTTAACGACAGCCGTTAATGCCTCATAATTGCTATGAACATCTCCAATTATACCATATCTCAACGATACATCCTTTCACAATAACAGTGATGAATCAACTAACGGCATTCCTTTTTCTCAAAAAATTCGATGGCCAACGTAATGACAAAGGCTATATATAACACGGCGTATATCATCAGCAACGATGCCATATACGAATAACTCATGAATTCGACCTTCGCGCCCATCCCAATTGCACCGATGTCCTCAAGGTCTGGTATAAATGCATAGACAAGGGACAGATACCACAGAGACCAATTCGTCACACTTGGAAACAGGTCATGAAAAAAACTCGCCAAATTCCCGACGATATAAATTACCATGCAACAACACAGATTGGAGATCAGATTCAGATAGACAGAGCCGGCAGTCGCGACAGCGCACATGATAGCAACGGGCAAAAAGGAAAATACAAGCTGGAAGACCGTTGGATAGCCTGCCATCGCAAACGATGTCAAAAAACCGATATGCAGATCGAGCGACTCTCTAACACACAACAAAACGGTCAGAAGGGTACCCATTACAATAAATACCGACGAGACAGCGGCCAGTATCCCGAAAAATTTTCCCAGGATAACCGAATGCTTGTCGACCGGTTTGGAAAGCAGCATCACAATGGTACCCTTTTCTATCTCTTTGGATATCGTATTCGCAGCACTCAGTGATGCAAGGAAAAGGCAGCAGACCACAATCGTCGATATCCCCATCTCCCTGATCATCCTCAACTCTTCTCCAAAGGCAAAGAGGGTAAAGAAGAAAGAACACAGGATCAGGAAAATCCCTCCCCCTGCAACAAAACAAAAAAATCCCTGCCTCATCACATCACGCGCAGTGTTTCCGGCTATGGCAAGAATACGTCGACACATAAAAATCTTGCAAATTCAAAAAAATTTCATACACTAAAACCAATGGATGTTCCACGTGGAACATCCGTCGTTCTCACATTAATGCTTATCCTAGCATTCCTACCATGGAAATGCAATGGAAAAGCGAGAGAGGAGCTCGTCGTTATGTCAAAAAAAGAAAAGCTGAGCCGCAGCCTTCAATCACTCCTTGGCGGGGTTATCGGGATAGAAGCTAACGCAGGACAAGACGTTATAATTAAGATCAATCCCGAGGACGTCCAACCCAGCAACCACCAACCGAGACACGTTTTCAACGAAGGCGAGATGGAGGGGCTCGTAGCGTCGGTTAAGAAGCATGGCATTCTGCAACCCGTCATCGTTAAGCCTCTCCCGCACGGTTATATGCTCATTGCAGGAGAACGACGCTGGCGGGCAGCAAGACAACTAGGACTAAAAGAGATCCCCGCCATCGTACGCCATTCCGACGACGTAAACACCCTGGAGATCGCCCTTATAGAAAATATTCAGCGTGAAGATCTCAATCCAATTGAAAAGGCAAAGGGATTCAAGGAGCTTGTAAACAAATTCGGCTTCACCCAGGAGCAGGTTGCAAAAGCAATGGGAAAAGACCGAAGTTCTGTGGCCAACTATCTCCGGCTCCTGGAGTTGCCACAGAAGATACAGGAGGATGTTTCACGTGGAACAATTTCGATGGGACATGCTCGGGCAATTATGGCGTTGCGCGACCATGAAACTCAACAAATGCTTTGTGAACGCATTCTGAAAGAAGGGCTATCAGTTCGAGAGGTAGAAGAAATCGTTTCCATGGAGAAGAACCAAGGAAAACCCAAAAAATTGGTCGGGACAAAAACCACGACCCCGCATATTCAAGATCTGGAAGACCAGTTTCGCAGATTCTTCAGGACAAAGGTGACGATCAGAGAGAGAAATGGCAGAGGGAGTATATCGATTGCATTTCATTCGAACGATGAGTTCGGCAGGATCGCAAATACCTTAGGAATTCGCCTTTCATGAACTTGGAACGAAAAACCCCGGCCTCTGTACTGATTCTTTGGAAAACAATCGATGCAAAAAAAATCATGGAATATATTCGCATTCAGAATAACGAGTAATTGCAGCGGCACGCTCTTTCATGAAGGTATTCAACGATGGTTGAACAAACAACGCGGGGGTACATTGCTGTCTTGCGATTTTCCGTTCGGAAGAAGCACTCGGTATCAAAACCTCATGTTGTCACCACCGATTTTCATACCATTTCTGAGTTGTCGCATCCAGACCGGGGCAAATGAATCTGCTCTTCAACAAATACTATGTGATAAAGGAGCGTAGCAGGCACTATTTTCCAAAAGCGAGTTGGTTCAAGCTAAAAGCATACGACAAG
>NZ_MJUW02000097.1 GCF_001753675.2 Candidatus Brocadia sapporoensis
ATAACGATATGCTATAATAATGACATCCCTTCGGGATTACAGAATCAATATTTTGATCACTCATAGTGTTTGTGCGAGAAAGTACGCTGAATAGTTACAAATTTTCTGCGTCTATTTTCTGAAGAATAGAGGATAGAATATCGTTGATATCTTAACGATGGTTTTCAAAAAATATACTGTACAGAGAACGAAGTCAGTGAAACTATCAAAAATAAAAAAAGCCATGCGTTTTTTGTTTCACATGGCTTTCCCTGAATATATATGACCCCATGGGGATTTGAACCCCAGTTCACAGATCGAAAATCTGTTGTCCTAGACCAGGCTAGACGATGGGGCCATGTAAGTGTTTTCTACTGACGTTTTCCGGAATGACCCTAAAGAAAAACGTTTTCTACTCACTTTTCAGATCCGGTTTTTTCACTCCTTACTCTTCTTTGGAATATTCTGTGCCTTTCCGTGTAAACAGATATAAAATGAGGGCAGATGGACTCGAACCATCGACGCCCGCCTTAAAAGGGCGGTGCTCTACCAACTGAGCTATGCCCCCATTATAACCACTTTTTTAATAATTTCATGCAAAAAAAATCTTCTAATGAGTTTTGCATTCTTCAAATTTTGAATTTATACCTTAAGGATTTCTTCTATTTTTTTCTTAACCGCATCGTTCAGTTTGCTCTCATACTCATGAATAATTTTCTGGATCTCATCCTTCGTCCGTTTTGCATCGTCTTCAGTCAAAATGCCTTCTTTTTCTTCCTTGTCTACCTGTTTGTTTGCTTCGTGTCTAATATTCCTCAGAGATACCTTTGCAGTTTCCCCAAACTCTTTTGCATGGGTGGAAAGTTTCTTTCTTCGCTCTTCATTGAGTGGTGGAATCTGGATACGCAGAAATTTCCCTTCGGCCGATGGAACTAAGCCAATATCGGACTGCAATATCGCCTTTTCAATATTTGAAACAAGAGAGACATCATACGGTTTAATCAGGATGGACTGGGCATCTGGTGTTGAGATGACTGCTACCTGCTTTAATGGAGACATATCACCATAGCACTCTATCCTTATATTTTCCACCAAACCCGTACTCGCCCTGCCGGTTCTCAGTCCTTTCAATTCCTCCTGCAGGTGCATTGCAACCTTTTCCATCTTTGTCCTTGCTTCTTTGCAGATAACATCTTTTGTCATATAACGTTATTCCCCAACATACGTTCCAACCGGTTTTCCTGAAATTGCCCTTCCAATATTTTCATATTTATTTATATTAAAAACTATAATCGGTAATTTATTTTCCATACTCAAGGAAATTGCTGTGAGATCCATTACCCTCAGTCGTTTACTCAGGACGTCCAGATAGCTTAGCTTTTTATATAATTTCGCGGATGGGTTTTTCACCGGATCATCTGTATAAATACCATCAACCTGTGTGGCCTTTAACATTACCTCAGCGCCGATCTCAATTGCGCGAAGCGCCGCTGCAGTGTCGGTTGTAAAATAAGGATGCCCCGTACCTCCTGCAAAGACGATCACTTTTTTTTCTTTCAAATATTGTAAGCAATTGCGCAGCACAAAGGGTTCGGTAATATTTTTAATTTCTATAGCACTGACAACATGGGTGTTAACATTGAATCTTTCTAAGGTGTCCTGCAGGAGGAGGGCATTAACTGCTGTGGCAACCATGCCTGCCTGATCTGCCTGCACCCGCGATTTACCCGTATCACTGAATTTAGCCCCGCGGAGGATATTACCGCCTCCCACGACAATCGCCAACTCAACTCCCGATCGGGAAAGTTTCTGGATTTCTTTCGCCAGGGGAATAAATCGTTCCATTTCAAGACCACGTCCACCATCATCTCCAAAACCCTCGCCGCTCAATTTTAACAATACACGCTTATAACGGACGGTTCTTTTCATGGACGCCGAGACTGAACAATTTTTACGGTCGTTAGCACTCCCCAACCTCAAACCGGACAAAACGATTAATTTTAATATTTTCCCCTATTTTAGCGATATTTGCAACTAATAAATCCTGGATCGTCTGCGTATCATCCTTTATGAAGGACTGCTCCAGGAGGCATTTTTCTTTATAAAAATTATCCATCTTTCCGCTAATAATCTTTTCCAGAATATTAACGGGCTTTCCCTTCGCTTCTTCATTAAATATCTTCTTTTGCTCCTCGATAAGGTGACCGGGAATGTCTTCTCGTCTCACGGCAAGCGGTTTTGTGGCGGCTACCTGCATGCAAATATCTTTCAGCAACTGTAGAAAGACCTCATTCTTTGCCACAAAATCTGTTTCACAATTCAGCTCTACCATTACCCCCAGTTTCCCATTAGTGTGGATATAGGTACCAATCCTGCCCTCCGCAGTCATTCGCTGTTCTTTCTTTGCAGCCTTGGCGATCCCCTTCTTTTTGATGATTTCCAGGGCCTTTCCAAAATCCCCTTTAACCTCATCCAAGGCGTTTCTGCACTCCAAAATTCCTGCGCCTGTCTGCTCTCTCAACTTCATGATACTTGATGTATCCGCCATGAAGACCCCCATAAAATACGGAAAATTATAAGATATCTTATGTTAAAATACGGCAATTTTAGTTGTAAAAAATAATCCAAAAATAGAATCCTTTTGAAATGCTTTTTGAAGGCAGTAGTCAGACTTGTAATGTAGCGGACAAAAAACGTTTATCTTCTACAGGAATGGAAGGATTTTATCTTGAACCTTCTGTAACTTATATTATTAAACCTTTACACCAGCAGTCATGAGTTCCTTTCCGGCCAAAACAGCATTTGCCGTCCTTGTCAAAAAGAGGTCAATTGCCCGAATAGCATCATCATTTCCAGGAACACAAATATCGATCATGTCCGGATCGCAATCCGTGTCAGCAAGACATACCGTTGGAATGCCAAGTTTTTTTGCCTCTTTGACGGCATTGTGTTCGTGTTTTGGATCGACAATTACCAGCACACCGGGAAGTGAATTCATCTTACGAATACCCTCAAGGTTTGTAAGGATCTTTTTCCGTTCACGGTTAAGAGAAGAAATTATTTTCTTACTGAACTGATTAATGCCACCGGTTTTTTCCAGGTTTTCTAATTCTTCCAGACGTTCCAACCGTTTCCGAATAGTGTCGAAATTGGTCAACGTACCTCCCAACCAGCGTTCACTCACATAATGCATACCGCAACGCTGAGCCTCACGGATCGTTATATCCCGCGCCTGCCATTTAGTTCCTACAAAAAGCACATCTTTTTTTGTCTGGACAAGATTTGTCAAAAATTTACCTGCGACCACAAGGCCCTTTACCGTTTCACGTAAATTAATGATATGAATTAAATTTCTCTTGCCGAAGATAAATGGCTTCATTTTCGGATTCCACTTGCTGGTCCTGTGGCCGAAATGAAATCCTGCATCCACTAATTCCTGAATACTCACCGTAGACAAATAATCTCCTCTCCTCGTTAATGTATAAAAGAAGCTACAAATGTTCAGAAAGTTTAGAATTATATTATCTATAAGGGAAAAGTCAAGCTTATTTTTCGTAAGGTGATGTTACGAAGAACGAAATATGATAAAAGCGCACGCTAACCTTTCCGTATCGTTCCTTTTCTAAACCGACCAATTTTTAAGTACATGCCAATATTCGCTGCACTATCCGGAACAGGAACTATTTTGCCTTCGGCAGAGGTAAGTAATGTGGTTACTCCGGGACCGTGTCCGGCAGTTGCGCAGTTACTGTGAACAATCACCCCAATGCTTACCGCGCCTGTTTTATAGATCCTTCCATAGGTATGGTCGGCATCCATAATTGCCACGACATCACCAAAACGCAACGTTTGCAAATGATATTGTTCTACGGTTTGTTTGTCAAAAAGTTGTATGTCATAATCTCCCCGGTAACAGTTCTGAGACCCCAAACCTGAACCCATGATGGCCGCCGGAACGATATGCGTCACGGGAATGTGTAAGACTTGTCTCGTTTTGTCTTCCCGAATAGGGAATACCTTTAAGAGATTGGGAGACATGTTTAACGGTTTAATCTGCGGATATCCGGTAAATGACAAACCTACACCAACGCCACGAATAAGTATTTTATCTCCAATAGCTAGTTTTTCCAAAGCCTTGTCTTCAAAATCAACCAGTACGTTCTCTATACCCCCGTGTTTTCCTGTCACAATACCGGTACTGCCTTTTGCATCACCCGTTATCACCCTGGCAACATTTCCAATGCAGGACAACAAATTTAATGCACCATTCTCTTCTCTGTCCTTATTTTTTACAGATACGCAGGGCTCTACATGATCAGCCTCCCATTGGACAGCATTGTCACCGACTTTGACATTGTACGTAATTCCACCGATACCAGGGAGCACTTTGGGTTTTCCATCAGGAGTTATACTGTATGGTGATGAACCACTTTGCGGACTTGATACCTCACCGATAACCGAAATTTCCACGAGATTTTTTTCGTTGGTTTCCATATCTTTACCTTAAAAGATTGTCTGATGACAGGATTCAATAAATTTAATGTATAGAAAGTTCAATCTTCTATGATCCTCTCTAAAAAAAGAGAAACACACCCCTTGGTACTCTATCGAAAGATGAGTTAGAAAGCAAAATAAGAATACCGACAAAAAAGGAGAAAATCAAGAAGAAGCTATTCATTCAGAAAAATCAGCGGGATGGTCGCAAAGATTAAAGTTAGTATTCGAACGGTAACACACCAAAGCCAGGTAAAATAAGGCAAAGCCTGAGAGAATTGTTTGTGGAAGACATGATTTTGCATTAAAATAAATCTCTTGTTGCAATGATGAATTCGACTCAAGTCTCCCTGGTTTTGTTGTCTGGCTTTTCTGAGTTCTTCCTTCCTTACCGCATCCACGGTTTCATTGAGATACTTCTTTACATGAAAATGATCCAATACTATCATGGCATTCTTCAAATGCTCTTTCGTAGACATGCGACAAGGCCAACCAACCCAGTCCATTACTGATAGGGAGGTAACACCGGCAACAACCTCGGATGTAAAAGAGCTTCCTGGTATTCAAAAACGGTTGGAAGAAGTAGGGATGAAACCCGGCGAACAATATGCAGATGCTGGATTTGTGAACGGTCAAACCATAGGGGATTCACGCGACAGAGTCATATCGCTGGAATATCTGAGTTCGGAACGCTTCCAATCTTTTGAAAAATTTCAAGCCGAAGACAGATCGCTTGATACGGACGCTTTTGAAACTAGTCTGGAAGGAGATGGCCGAAACGAAATCGTACGTGCCAAACAGATTCCGACTGGCAAAGCACTCCGTGAAAGCACAGGAAAGATGCTGGTGGATTTTGATCCGGCGATTTGTTCCGCCTGTAGGATAAGCGATACCCGACAAAGATTGGCAAGCGTGCTGTCACCTTAATCATTGATGATGCATCGTATCGGGGAGCACCCGGCATTATCAGTACTGGGGGAATACGGATTACCGTAAGCAGTGTGTGACCCGCGCAGGTGCGGAAGCCAGGGTGGGCGAAATGGTTTGCTTTTATGGGGTCAGAAAATCAAGCATTGAACTGAAAAAAGGGCACGATTGCAGGTACTATTTGCTGCTATTGCCCGCAACGTAAAGAGATTCATCAGACACGGGCTCCCCCGTGGATACGTGACGTCATGTGCAGGCACAATGACGGTTGTCTGCTCTTTTTCCCATATAAAAATGGTGTTTCGACGCATTTGTTCCATTTTTTACGACTCTCATATATTGAGGTTATTCAACAGGGTCGTATATTATCCCTCGCCAAAGTGAACAGTGTTGGATCTCCGATTTTAATCTCCATACCCGGATGCACAATTTTATTGACCGCTACCTTGGTATCTTTACTAACAGACACTGTTTCCTCGCTTATGAGGACTTGATTTTTCACACATACCCTGGCCAACCACCACGTCTAAGAGATTTTTGATATAACGATTTTTCTTGACAATTTTTTGAGGTATACTACAATGCATTCTATTTAATAAATCACAAATTAATAAATCACATAAATTTAGGGAAATGTTGAAAAAGAATATGAAAAAACATTGCGAGGCGAATATTCGCGGTTCTTTAAAATGGATTTGCAGTGGGTTAGCCTTTTATATCTCTGTTTTTATTATAATATGTTCCGGATGTGGTAAAAAGAAAGAGGTTACGGAAATATCCGAAATACTTGAAGAGATTGTTTTGACACCGGTTGAAACTCAGCTTTCAGAAGAGGCAGTGGGCACATCTACGATTGCAGTTCAACAACCAACGCCTATTCACCCCATCCAGACAAGCCTCACTCCACAACCTAACGATTCCAGGGTAGCAAATGAGCTTTACCGCGAGGGTCTGGAATATTTCAACCAGGGCAGATTGCAGGATGCCGTTGACGCCTTTAACAAAGCCACTGACCGGGACAATACCATGGTCGATGCCTATAGAAAGAAGGCTATTACTTACCAAACACTAGGACTAACGAATGAGGCAATTGCTGCTTGTAAGAAGGTTATTGAACTGGCGCCGAATGATTCCGAGGCTTATCTGACCTTGACAACTTTTTATCTCAAAAGAGGAATGGATCATGAAGCGCTGGCAATGTTAGAAAAATATGTAGCCGCAAATCCGGAAGATGCACAGATTTATTATAATTTGGGATGTCTGTATGGAAAAATGAAGCTTTTCAACAGGGCAATTGCAGCGTATCAACAAGCATTAAAAATCAATCCTGGTTATGACGATGCTTATTACAATCTCGGCGTTGTTTATCTCGACACCGGAAAGCATGATGATGCTATAAGAGTTTTCCAGAAGGTTTTAACAAACAATCCCAAGAATTATGAAGTCCGTTATAATCTTGCGGTTGCCTACACCAAGAAAGGGGCGTATGAGGATACCATCGCAACCTGTGAAAAGTTATTAGGACTGGACCCAGGGAACGCAAATGCTCATTTTCTGATGGGTGACGCCTACAATAAATTGGGAAAGGCCGACGAAGCAAAGAAAGAATACGATCTCTATAAAAAATTGCTGTTTACACAGTGAGAACCAGATAGAATTTAACGGTGAAGAAGATATTACTCGCTACTTTCCTGTTTTTGATACCACAAATTCTTCATCTTGGTTTTGACGTTCTGGCGCAGGTGATTGTAGTACATCCTGCAACCGCAACAGAATCATCGGTACCCGCGCAACCTGCGCAAAGTCCTCTAGCGGAAATTCCGCCAACACCACGGTCTAAGCTTGAAATTATCCAATATGTCCTGTTGTCGTTTGCCATCGGGGCATCTATCTGGATAATACTACGCCTGGAAAAAATGGAAAAGGAAGGAGAGAAGGAAAACAAAGAAAAATCGTGACGTCCAACGCATACACATAGCCCTGACTTTTATCCACAGATTGGTAAATCATAAATAACAGGGTACTGGTTCAACACCGGCAAGTTGAGTTTGCACGTATCACCCTTTAAGGCTAGTATGACGTTTTATAAAATCTATACAGAAACGCATATCATTGCAAGGAATGGAGCGACAAGGCAGTCTGCAGTTTACAAAAGATTTAAGATTGCTTTGCTTCGTTCACGATAATAACAGCAAATGTTTTATCCCTTGAACTAACGTAAGGCAGCAAAATTTTTCTTACGTGCGGGTATGCCGGATCTTTTTCTGACTAAAACACCATTATGCAAGAGATATGATTAATCCCTGGCATGTTGAGTTCCTGTGGCTGGGCGCATCATGCGGATGCCGTGGTGGTGCGGACCGTAGTAATTGGTCAGATATTTCCGATCAATGAAGCCCATCTTATGATAAAGATTAATGGCCTTCTGGTTTTCCACATGGACTTCCAAAAATATTCGCTGAGCTCCGTGTGATGTAAGTGTTTTGAGGATATAATCAGTCAGTTTCTTTCCGATACGCTTTCCCTGTGCATCAGGGTGTACAGCTATAGCATAGAGCCGGCCGGAACACCGGTGTCGATCGCGTCGTAACAACCCAGCGGCCCAACCCATTATCGCTCCTTTCCGTTCGGCAACTACCACAATTGCGCGGGGATTTGCGATCAGTCTTTGTAACTGCCTGCGGTTAAACATCTCTTCAGCACGGTCGAAGCAGGAGGTTTCCAATTCGTAGATCGAAGCGGCATCTCCGGCTTCAGCAGAGCGGAGACGGATGTGAGGACAACAGGTCCTGGATGGCGTCATAAATTCAGGCTACGGATTCTGTATCGACTTAACTCAATTGTGAAAACCTCAAACCTATTACTTAAGCTAAGAATAAATACACCCACGCTTCTCATTTGGCAATTGTTCACAACAAAATCTCAAATGTGGATTGAGAAACGGTTAAAAAAGAAGAGCCATTTGCGGTATATATAACAAATAAGTATCTTTGCAAGGATGGTATCCGAAAGCAATCTCCGGTGATTGCATCGCCTCGCCTCACAGAGTTACACCGAGAAAAACGTTTGTGTTAACTATAGATTTTGTCTTTAAAAGCCAATTGAATTACGGATCGCGTTTTAGAGCGGATTCTTTTTGGCTTGCCTTCTGTATGCTTTTGAGGAGCTGAGTATCATGCTCATCGCGATATGGTTTGATATCTAAATCAAAGGGAATTCGACGCAGCTTTTCATGCCCGACATCCTTAATATGGAGTTGCATAAACCGATCGTATTCTCGCCATGATACACCCGCTGCATGAACTGCTGCCTCTTCAGCACGGAGGGCGATCTGGTGTGCGTGTTGATAGTGCAGACCAAGTTTGTCGAGTAATGCCTTTTCTACGGCTTCATGAAGGATGAGGAATCGGTCAACGCCGACTCGCCGGCCACGGATCTTGCAAAATCTGGGCAGATGACGGTCAATATAGATTGTCCCGCCATCGCTGCTATACCCTGCCAGGTAAGGAATATCATATGTGCGGTCTAACCTGGTACGACGCAGGATCGCCTGAACGGCGTGCTTGAGCATCGTTGCGGATACCAAGGTATCATTATGGCCTATGCGGCATCTACGCTTACTGTGTGCTGCTTTTGCCGAGGCTTTTCCGGAGCGCTGCATCATTCAATTCCATGTCTTTGGGATTGTCAGCAATAATACCAATTACTTTCCCCTGGTATTGTGATAATGAATTACCCCTGGCAAGAGGCATTTTTTACACCTCTTTGGCGTTAATCCATTTCATCATCTTCCGTAATTCCCTGCCAACTTTCTCAATGAGGTGTCCTTTGTCCTTTTTCTCCAGGGCATTGAAGACAGGGCGACCTGCCTGATTTTCCAGGATCCATTCCCTGGCAAACCGGCCGCTTTGTATCTCGGACAAGATCCGTTTCATCTCTTTCTTTGTTTCTTCCGTAACAATGCGTGGTCCGCGGGTGAGATCTCCATATTCGGCGGTATTGCTGATTGAATATCGCATATAGCTGAGGCCACCCTGATAAAAAAGGTCGACAATCAGCTTCAGTTCGTGCATACACTCAAAATAAGCAAGTTCCGGCTGGTATCCCGCTTCCACTAAGGTTTCGAATCCTGCCTTGACGAGTGCTGCTGCCCCGCCGCAGAGCACGGCCTGTTCTCCAAAAAGATCCGTTTCGGTTTCTTCCGCAAAGGTGGTCTCCATTACACCGGCCCTGGTTCCGCCAATACCATGGGCATAAGCCATGGCTTTCTCTCTGGCTTTTCCCGTGGCATTCTGATGGATAGCCATGAGGCACGGAACACCGCCTCCCTTTTCAAACTCACTGCGGACAAGATGACCCGGTCCCTTGGGTGCGACCATGATAACATCGATATTTGACGGAGGTACAACTTGGCCAAAATGGATGTTGAATCCGTGCGAAAAACACAGCGTTTTTCCATCTTTCAGGTGGGGTTTTATTTGTGCCTCATAAACCGCCCTCTGTGTCTCATCAGGCATGAGTATCTGAATGAAATCACCCTGTTGTGCCGCCTCGTCCACGCTGAGAGGTTTAAATCCATGTTTGATTGCCAACTGATAATTTGGCGTGCCGGCCCTCGTGGATACGACAACTTCCATGCCCGATTCTCTGAGATTCTGTGCCTGTGCATGTCCCTGGCTGCCGTATCCGATTACGGCTATCTTTTTCCCTTTCAGTATATTGATGTCTGCGTCCTTCTCATAATACATTTTTAGCATGTTATCTCTTCCTTTTTCTTTTTAAAAATTTCACTTTGTGCCACGGCCAATAGCAATACTTCCTGTCCTTACCAATTCTTTTATACCATAAGGTCTCAGCAAATTTACCATGGCTTCCAGTTTTTCTTCAGCTCCGGCAAGCTCAATAACAAGATCTTTCTGGCTTACGTCGATGATCTTACCCCGGAAAATTTCGACAATTTCAATAATTTCACCTCTTTTTCCTGCAGGAACGTTGACCTTCAGCAGCATAAGATCGCGTTCGACAAACTCTTCGTCGGTGAAGTCGATTACCTTGATTATGTCGATAATCTTTCCTAATTGTTTTCTGACCTGTTCCAGGATGGCATCATCACCCCTGACGACAATGGTCATCCGTGAGAGAGCAGGATTCTCTGTCTCTCCAACAGCAAGACTGTCGATATTGAATCCTCTGCCGCTGATAAGGCCCGTGATGCGGGCCAGGACGCCAACCTTGTTTTCTACAAGAAGAGAAATAACGTGTCGCATAATTTACTGAACCATTCCTGAAAAACCAAAAAAGGCAAGAGCCATGAGCCCTGTGCAAATAAAGGCGATGGGAATGCCGCGTAAGGGTTGGGGGATATTAACAATAGCCAGGCGCTCGCGGATACCTGACATCAGGAGCATGGCTAACGTAAAGCCGATTCCTGCCCCAAAACCTTGCACGGTAGCCTGCAGAAATCC
The DNA here is from genome assembly GCF_001753675.2 of Candidatus Brocadia sapporoensis. GTDB lineage: Bacteria > Planctomycetota > Brocadiia > Brocadiales > Brocadiaceae > Brocadia > Brocadia sapporoensis. The sequence goes on from NZ_MJUW02000097.1 coordinate 10,866, forward strand.
CAGATGTCTCGGAGAATCGGTCGTGTTTAAAAGCGCGACACCCAATACGGCACAATTTGTCGTAATCAGAGGCAAATAAATACCAAGGCTTTCGTATAAGGCGGGCACCATTTTTCTGAGCATCATTTCAACCAGTTGTACTAGTGTTGCGATAACCAGGATATAGCTAATTGTTTTTAATACCTCGACCAGTCCCACTTCCCGTATCGATGGAAAGACCTTTGCAATGATATTTGCATCGCCGGGCAATAGAATGAAGTTGTAGACAATCCATGTAATTGCTGAAGAAAGGGTCATAACGAACGTTACCGCTGCTCCCATCCCCATTGCAGATGATGTCTTTTGTGAAACACCCAGGAATGGGCAAAGCCCCAAAAATTTTGCCAGGACAAAGTTATTAACGAAAACAACACTTATGATAATTAATGCGATTTCCTTAATCATGTTCCATAGATACCTTATACACCTTCATAGTTTTTTCACTTTTTCTGAGTTTCCTCCAGTTAAAGAAACCCAATAAGATCCCCAGCGCAATAAATGCCCCCGGTGCCATAATCATTACCGAAGCGGGCTGATACGATTCAGATACTTTAAGGCCAAAGATCGTTCCCGCCCCCAGCACTTCGCGTATAGCAGAAACGAGGCAGAGGGAGAGAGTCCATCCTAACCCCAGCCCTGCCCCATCAAGAACCGAAACCAGAGGTTTGTTCTTGTAAGCAAACGATTCCGCACGGTACATGATAATGCAGTTAACCACAATGAGCGGAATGAATATACCCAGGGAGGCATTCAATTCGGGCGGTAAATATGCCTTCATAAGCAATTCCACCATGGTAACGAATGCGGCGATAATCACGATAAAACACGGAATACGGATTTCACGGGGAATGAATGACCGTACGACGGAAATAATAAAATTGGAGCAGATAAGCACAAAGGTTGCTGCTCCACCCATAGCTACTCCATTTTTTACTGAGGTTGTGACTGCAAGGCTGGGACACAATCCCAGTACAAGCACAAACAAAGGATTATATTGGATGATTCCCTTAGTAAATTCTTTCAGGTTGTTTTGCTCTGACATGGTGATTCTGCTCTTTTCGCTTATTTCTGTAGATACTTCTTTTCCCGTGAGTATTTAATTTTTTAAAAATTTCCAATAAAAACAGGATATTACTTATAGCACAGAGGTGGGGGAGGATGGTTTATGCCGTACTTTTAAAAAATTTTCAAAAAGGTTAAACGTTTTAGGAATAAAAGTCAAGGTAAATTTAACGGAGATACTTATCAATCTCGTTCTTATCAAAACCATAGAGTATCTTGTCGCCAGCCACAACAATCGGTAACTTATCAAGTGATTCAATATCATCGTTGCCAACGATTTTAATAATCTCTTTTCTTGCTTGATCGTCCTTGTCAATATCAAAAGAGACATAATCCGCCTTTCGTTTGCTCAAATAAGCGAGCAACTCGTTACACTTAGGACAAAATGGAGTACAAAATACTTTCAATTTGTAAGTAGCCATTGTTTCCCCTCCTTTGATAAAATATAATAATCTGGAAAAAAGCGATTCAAAAAAAAAAAACAAGGACAGTCAATGAAAAAAACACTTTCAGATAAGGAGGATATTCTTTTGACTTGAATTTTTCGTTCTGCTAAAATCGCCGGATAATGAAAAAATAGGTTTTGTTTCCATAAGGAGAGAAAAACGATGGCAAGATTAGAAAGGGCGCTTATCAGCGTTTCTGATAAAACCGGAATTGTGGAATTTTCCAGGGAATTACAGCATTTAGGTGTTGAAATTATTTCCACCGGCGGTACGTCTAAATTACTCAGAGAGAATGACATCCGCGTAGTTGAAATATCTGATCATACCGGATTTCCGGAAATTATGGATGGCCGTGTAAAAACCCTGCATCCTAAGGTGCATGGGGGATTATTGGCTTTACGGGAAAACGAAACTCACAAAAAACAGATGAAAGAACTGGGGATTAAACCGATCGATATGGTCGTTGTTAACTTATACCCCTTTGAAAAGACGATTTCAAAGAAGGGGGTAAGTATGGAAGAGGCAATCGAAAATATTGATATCGGCGGTCCCTCGATGATTCGCTCCGCTTCAAAGAATTATAAACATGTGATCGTTGTGGTGAATCCTAAGCGCTATGAATTCATTATCGAGGAACTCAAGGCCAATCATAAGGATCTTTCCGAAAAGATGCGTTTTGAGTTGGCGATTGAGGCATTCAGAACAACAGGCCGTTACGACAGAATTATTGCCAATTATTTTGACGGACTCGATAAAGAAAAGGGGGGATATCCTACGGCGCTCTCACTGGACTATATGAAACGGCAATCCCTGCGGTATGGTGAAAATCCCCATCAAACGGCCGCATTCTATGTAGAGGAAGATGTCAACGAACCCTGCGTATCCAATGCCCAGCAGTTGTCCGGGAAGGAACTTTCGTATAACAATATTATCGACCTCAATGCTGCCCTGGAATTGGTGAAAGAATTTGAACGACCTTCAGCCATTGTAATAAAACATACCAACCCCTGCGGGGCCGCATCAGCGAATACCCCTGCTGAGGCATTTCAAAAGGCGTACAGCAGCGATCCGGTATCTGCCTTTGGCTGTATCCTGGGGTTAAACAAGACCGTGGACGTGGCAACCGCAGATGCCATTACCGAGCCGGGACATTTTGTGGAGGCGATTATCGCACCGGAGTTTGAGCCAAAAGCAGTAGAGATACTTACCACAAAACGCAAGTGGGGGAGCAGTTTGCGGCTGCTAAAGACAGGTGCGTTATCGGCAAATTCCGTGGATATGAGCGCTTATGATATGAAAAGGGTTGTGGGTGGAATGCTTTTACAAAGCAGAGACCTGTCAGTCTACGATGCTGCCAGCCTTACGGTTGTTTCAAAGAAAAAACCATCTGAGAGAGAGATGTCCGACCTGCGGTTTGCCTTTATTGTTTGTAAGCATGTAAAATCAAATAGTATTGTGCTGGCAAGGAATGAGGCTGTGGTAGGCGTGGGCGCGGGACAGATGAGCCGCATCGACTCCACGGAGATTTCCATAAAAAAAGCAGGTGACAGGGTCAAAGGCGCTGTCATGGCTTCGGACGCCTTTTTCCCCTTCAGGGACAACGTGGATGTGGCGGCAAAGGCTGGTATAGTAGCAATCATCCAACCGGGTGGTTCGAATAAGGATGACGAATCGATTGCTGCGGCCGACGAACACGGCATCGTTATGGTATTTACCGGCCAGCGGCATTTCAGGCACTAAACTTGTGGGAATGCGTTACGTACACACCCCGGTATGCGTCTATGACAAATTTGAAAGCGAGACGGTCAATTGAGGAAATCAGAGAAGGGCTTTCTCCTCTGTTTTACGATGAGGGGTTGCGGCTGGTTTTACTGTTTGGGTCAGCGGTTTCAGGAAAAATCCATAACAAAAACGACATAGACCTTGCAGTTCTCTTTGACAAACCGGTTGATATCCTGGCGCTTACGAACAGGGTCGTCCGGTTTCTTCATACCGACCAGGTTGATGTAGTCGACCTGAAGCGTACAAGTCCGCTTTTAAGATATGTATCGGTAAGGCATGGCAAGCTCCTTTATGAAAGAGAGTCTGGCATGTTCCACGAGTTTTATTCACTTGCATTCAGGCGATATGTTGACACAAAAAAACTTCGCGATGCACAGGCTCAGTCAATTCAGCAATTTTTACTATCGGGGGGTCTGATGTGAGTCCACTTGAAAAAGAGATTATCCGGAGAAAACTCCTTATCATAGCGGAAAATCTTAAGGCGCTTGAACCAATAGGGAACATGACCAGCGGGGAATATATCAGTGATGTATACAAAAGGAAAGTCACCGAGCGGCTCCTGCAGGAATTGATCGAGGCAGCAATTGATATAAATTCCCACCTGATCGTTCAAACAGGTCATACGGCACCCGATGATTATTGTGAAAGCTTTATAAAAGCAGGTGTATTGAAGATAATCCCTGCTGACCTTGCAGAAAAGCTTGCCCCATCAGCAGGACTCAGAAACAGGCGGGTACATGAATACGACTTGCTTGATCACTCGTTAGTTTTAGAAGCGGTTAAAGATAGCAGAGAAACTATATTCTAAGTATATACAAGAGATCGAGCCCTTTATCTCAGGAAGAATTTGATTGTCGTGAATGGGAATTTAATCTTTTGGGCTAGTCAAGCCACTAGGCTAGATATGTGGTGATCTATTTAATCAATTGTGTAAATGATGAGAGTGAAAATCTGTGGCATTACCAATAGCGAAGATGCACAGGATGCGGTAGCATTGGGCGCCGATGCCCTGGGATTCGTCTTTGCAAAGAGTTCTCGGCGGGTAACGAAGGAGCGGGCTAAGGATATTATTGAGCATCTGCCACCTTTTGTTTCACCGGTTGGGGTTTTTGTAGATGAAGCGGTAGAGGCAATAAAGGGGATCTGCAATTTTTGCAGCATACACACCGTTCAGCTCCATGGCAACGAAGATCCTTTGTATGTTTATGATCTGAAAGGATACACCATTGTAAAGGCCTTTCGGATCAGGGAAGAAGACGACCTGGAGCCCCTGGCAAATTACAAACCCCATGCCTTTTTGTTGGATAGTTATGTAAAGGGTGTTATGGGTGGGACGGGAGTGCCTTTCAAGTGGGAGATTGCCAGACAGGCGCATAAATATGGAACGGTTATCCTGTCGGGAGGCTTGACCCCTGAAAATGTCAGGGAGGCCATCCATATCGTACAACCGTATGCCGTGGACGTGTCTTCCGGTGTGGAATCATCGCCAGGGAAAAAAAACAAGGTGCTGATGAAACGGTTTATCATGAATGCAAAATTTCAGGACGGTTAGAATTACCCTAACACAAAGTAACTATTCAGCGAAGCTGACGGTGAGAGAGAATATTTTCTCAGAATAGTTAGGAGCTATAGGGAAAACGGGCAGACAGAAAATCCCGAAGGGATGACATGATTATAGGGTGCGGGGTTAACCATAATGGCATAATGATATGCTATAACAATAACGTCCCTTCGGGATTACATAATCAATATTTTGTTCGCTCATAGTGTTTGTGAGCGAAAGTACGCTGGATAGTTACAGCAAAATATGAATAAAACCAACCCTGTCAGGGCTGACTCACGAATTTCGGTAGCAAAATGGAATGTTTCGCTAGGCATGAAAGGCCGTCAGTATATAGCAGAGGGTGAAGCCCCCTGAAAACAATAAGAACACAGGTAAATCTTAAAGGGGTGAAAGAATATTGTTGTTATTTACCCATGAGACGAGAAAGATCAATCTCTTGTCAGTATTGATCTTTCTTTCACCCCTTCGGGGCTGGTTATTGTGATGTTTTTTTCTCCAGGGGCTACACCCCTGGCTAGATTCTTTTGTCCCTTTGGGACTTATTTATGCGCCAGGACATCATCAGATCAATTCCATCGGTCAATGAACTCCTTGAGTCGCCGGAAATATCAAAATTAACTGATAGGTATCCGAGACGGCTTATTGTTGACGCAATAAGGACGGTTTTAGAAGATATTCGGCAAGCCGTGACGCACAAAAAAGGCATGTTACAACATAGCCTTAACTGCGATACCTCCCATTCATCCCCTCCTTGCGAAGAAGGAGATCCGGGGGTGGTAAAAGGACTTGCTGAAACGCAAAAGATCGATCTCTCTCCACAAAGGCTCTCCCTCTTCGTTCAACAATGCCTGCGGCAAAAATTCTGTGGCATCGAGCATGCCATTAATGCAACGGGGATCATACTTCACACGGGACTTGGCCGGGCGCCCATTCCGGATGTGGCAGCACAGCAGATACAAAATATCTTAAAGGGTTTCTGTACCCTGGAAATTGAAAAGAATACTGGCAGAAGGGGGGGGCGGTATCACCACATTGAACAACTCATCTGTATGATTACCGGGGCCGAAGCGGCACTGGTTGTTAATAACAACGCGGCGGCTGTCTTGTTGGCCTTGGATACCATGGCCAGAGGGAAGGAGACCATCATTTCACGTTCCCAGCTTGTTGAGATCGGTGGGTCATTCCGTATGCCCGATGTTATGACCAGAAGCGGGGCCATATTAATCGAAGTGGGAACAACCAACAAGACATATCTTACCGACTATCGCAATGCCATTACCGAGTGTACCGGGCTTCTCTTGAAGGTGCATCAAAGTAATTTCAAAATTGTGGGTTTTACCGAGACCGTGGATTTAAAAGACCTTGTTTCTCTCGGAAAAGAACGCAGCATCCCTGTTATGTATGATCTGGGAAGCGGCGCATTGATTGATCCGGAAAGATTTGGATTGCCTCATGAGCCGACCGTCCAGGAAAGCATAAAGACGGGGGTTGATGTCGTTACGTTCAGCACGGACAAATTGTTAGGCGGGCCGCAAGGCGGCATTGTTGCCGGAAAAAAGAAATGGGTCGACCTGTTGAAAAGGAATCCACTGACTCGTGCCCTCCGTGTAGGGAAATTGACCATTGCAGCGCTGGAGGCAACACTGAAGCTGTATCTGGAAGAAGATCTTGTCACTGAAAAAATTCCCGTCCTCACCATGATTTTTGCTCCCCTTGAGACGATGGAAGAAAGGTGCAAGAGATTTATGAGCAGGGTGACTCCGGAAACAAAGGCTTTTATGAGCATTTCTACGGTGGAAGGTTTTTCAGAGATGGGTGGCGGATCATTGCCTGGTGAAGGGATCCCCACAAAGCTCATTTCACTCCATTCGGAAAAAATAAATGCTGATAAAATAGTCGCACAATTGCGTGGTAACACCCCTCCGATTTTTGCAAGGATTGAGCAAGAACGTGTACTTCTGGATATGCGTACGGTGTATGATGCCGAAGTGGATACGATTGCCATCGCATTGGAAAATATATGCCGTTCGTAAGAGAAAGTATTCTATATTTTTCTATAAAGTTTTGAACATTACGTTGTTAAAAATTTAAGCGGTATTTTTTTCAGATGAACCAGAATTTTGCATATTGGGAAAAAAATGTTGTCGGGCAGTTTGTCATTGTCTTTGTATCAACCAGGTTTACTCAAAGGGTCCACAATTGATGAATATTTAGATTGACAGGTAGGGTGGTGACACCGACAAACTCTGTTTGTCCGTGCCACCCTGTCAGACTGTGCCAAGTTGTTAAATAACACATTGTGAGCATTTTATAGAGGCAATCCATGAATTGCCTCTGCTGAATTCATCGTTTTACAGAAAGGAAGGAGATAAACATGCACTCTTTATTACGCGATCGATGCCTTATCAGGTATCTTGTGGTTTGTTTATCTATTATTTTATCATCATCGCTCATTCTCGTCCCATGTGTCTATTCGTCAAATACCATTTGCAATAATGGAGACATCATAAATACGTCTGTCATAAACAGACAAGATGACGACATATTTGCGCCCGATGGGTTTTCCTCGGAGGGGCAGCGGTCCGCGCGGGTATGTGCACGGGAAGGCTACAGCAAGTTTCCCCTCTGTTTTATAAAAAATGAGGGACAGATTGATGAAAGGGTGAAGTATTACGAAATGGGTGGCGGGCACCGTGTCTTTTTTGCCAAAGATGGTGTATATCTCTCATTACGGCAGAGGAATGAAGCAAACAAAAAAAACGTCAAGAAGACGACGCCTGCAGATAGCCTTCATGAATTTATACGCCTATTTCCTCTCGGAGCCGACAGAGAGTCTGAAATAGCGGCGGAAGATTTGCAAAAAGGGGTGATAAATTACTTTGTCGGCGGTTCAGAACAGTGGCGGAGCAACATACCCACCTATGGCACCGTGGTGTATAAGGGGATTTATAACGGCGTAGATATGCGGTTTTACGGCAACAACCGCCGTCTGGAGTATGACGTCATCGTACAGCCAGGGGCAAGCCCTTCACGAGTGCAGTTGTGCTATGAGGGGATAGACGACTTGCGTTTAAGAAAGGATGGTGATCTGGAAATTGTCCTCGAAGAAGGCAGTATCGTCCAGAAAAAACCCTATATCTACCAGATGATAGGTGGGGAAAAGATTGAGGTTCAGGGGGAGTTCAGGATATTGAAAGCAGGAGACGGAAGGCGGAAGCCGGTGGGACAGGGATATTATTTTGCGGCAAGACCACAACAGTTTATCTATGGCTTCAAGGTTGCCTCATACGACCAACGCCGTCCCATCGTCATAGACCCAACGCTGGAATACTCCACTTACCTGGGCGGGAGTGGTGAAGATTATGGTTACGGCATTGCCGTGGACGGCTCGGGATCTGCATATGTCACAGGATATACTGCCAGTAGCGATTTTCCAAAGGAATCGGCTTATCAGGCGACTTTGGGTGGAGGGATTGATGCCTTTGTGTCCAAGTTTGATGCATCGGGTAACCTTATGTACTCCACTTACCTGGGCGGGAGTGATGGTGACGTCGGCAGCGGCATTGCCGTGGACGACTCGGGGTTTGCATATGTCAATGGTGTTACCACTTCTAACAACTTCCCTACTACACCATCGGCTTATCAGATGGCTTTGAGTGGATGGCAGGATGCCTTTGTATCTAAATTTGATGCATTGGGCAACCTTGTGTACTCCACGTACCTGGGCGGAAATGGTGGTGAAGAGGGCAGCGGCATTGCCGTGGATAGCTCAGGGTCTGCATATGTCACGGGTTTTACCTCTTCTAATAACTTTCCTACTACGCCATCGGCTCATCAGGGAGTATTTGGTGGAGGCAATGATGCCTTTATGTCCAGGTTTGATTCGTCTGGCAACCTTGTGTACTCCACGTACCTGGGCGGGGGCGATGCTGACAAGGGCAACAGCATTGCTGTGGACAGCTCGGGGTCTGCATATGTCACAGGTACTACCTTTTCTAACAACTTTCCTACAACACCCTATGCTTATCAGACAATTTTTTTGGGTGGCTATAGTGATGCCTTTGTGGCCAGATTTAATTCATCGGGTAACCTTACGTACTCCACCTACCTGGGTGGAACTGCCGATGAAAAGGGCAGCGGCATTGCCGTGGACAGCTCGGGATCTGCATATGTCACAGGCTTTACCTTTTCTTACAATTTTCCTACTACGCCATCGGCTTATCAGAAGACTTTGAGTACATATGGTTATAGAGATATCTTTGTGGCCAGGTTTAATTCATGGGGTAACCTTGTCTACTCCACGTACCTGGGCGGGAATGATAATGATTGGGGCAGCGGCATTGCCGTGGACAGCTCGGGGTCTGCATATGTCACAGGTTTTACCTTTTCTTATAACTTTCCTACTACACCATCGGCTTATCAAAAGACTATAAGTGCAGGCGGCCTTGATGCCTTTGTGGTCAGATTTGACCCGTCGGGCGACCTCACGTATTCCACGTACCTGGGCGGGAGTGGTGGTGATTGGGGCGTCGGCGTTGCCATGGACGACCTGGAGTCTGCATACGTCACAGGGTATACCGCCAGCAACGACTTTCCCATGAAATCGGCCTATCAGGGGGTTTTTGGTAATGGGAACTATGATGCCTTTGTGACAAAATTAAGCCTTCTGCCGCCTCCTGTGCCAACACAGACACCTTCGCCAACGCCAGAAGTTTCACCAACAGGGGAAGTTACACCAACGCCACAGCCCACGCCACTTTGCGAGGTTGCGTATGTAATTGCCCTTCCAAGGCCGCTGATAATTCAGAAAGGGAATAGTGCAACAGAGAAGGTGACATTAATATGCACGAATGGAGACCTGGCTGCAGGTGTGGAAGTGACGGCAACGGTTAAGCCTGGTGGTAAGAAGTTTGCGAATGTTTCTCCGCCAGGCGCAACAACGGATGATAAAGGACAGGTAACATTCACGATTACAGCGACAGATAAAACCGGCAACGCGAAGATCGAGTTTAAGTCTGGCAGTGAGACCAGTACAGTACCCGTGAAGGTGAAGAAGAAGTGATAAAGATGTCAGGAGAAATCAAATCCGAAGCGTGAAATTCCCGGGCCAACCCTGTCTGGGTTAATCTTTGCTAAAAATATCACAATTGTCTTTGGAAGATTCTAATCTGACCGTAACCTGATCCCGTGCATATACCGGACAACGGAGAAAAGGTATTTTAATAGATAGAATTGCAATCCCGTTAATTTGTAACGGTTCTAAAAACCATTCTAAGGATTACAAGGAGCATTCCAGCAGAAAAGAAAAAAATGGTCACAAAGGTAAGTGGAATACTGGGGTTGTTTTTTACGCTGACCGAGACTCCCGGCACTGAATTTACATCCTCGAAAACAATCTTTGCTCCATAGAGCTCCTGCCCATTTTTCATTCCGATCGGCAAGAAGATCGGCTTGTCTTCTGCAGCGGAGACTAATTTTACTACTGGATAGCGATATTGGGGAGGCATATACAAGTCAGCAACGCGAACCTGTCTGCCGTTTACGTTAAAGGTTTCATTGACTTTAAGATCGCATGAACGATCGTCTACCTTAAGGACCATGCCCGACGCTAGCCAGCCATAATCCTGCATAAGAATCTCTGATATCCCATGCTGCAAAAGAACGGGATTATTATAACCAAGGGTGTCTGAAAATTCGATTCCGTCTTTTCTTATAGCAACAGAGGCTGTTATTTTTTTAGGCATACCATTTGGGTACGAACTTGTCGTCAGATTGGTAACTTTCATTTTAACACCGCCAAGATCAGTCCATTCCTCTGCTACGGTTACCGGGGGTTCCGTTGTTGAATAAAGTCCTCCGACGAGATGTGCAATCAGGGTGATAACAAATCCGATATGCACAACGGATGCACCATACAGAGTAACCTTTTTTACGCCACTCCGTGTCTTTCGTATGATGGAATCAAGTGTGCACAAAAAGGTATTAATACCATAAAGAACACAGGCAAGAAACAGGAGATAAAACCACAGGTGGATTGGGTGCTTATGAATGAAGAAAAAAGAGATGTCTTCTCCGGAAAGTCCCGCATACTGGCGGGGATTGAAGTTCATAATCAGGCTGCCAATAATAAGGAGACCCGTAACTGAAAATCCTATAAGAATACCCAGTTTTTGCGATTTAAATATTGCGTAGAGCATTTTCATTTTATCATATCCACCGGGGACAAACCAGAACAGAAGAAGTCTTACCGATCCACGAGAGATGTCCGGCTATCGAAAACTGTGAGAACTACCAATCAGAAAACTGGTACCCACGTATGTCATCATGAGTATAAAAAATCCTACAATAGCCATAGATGGCTTGTATCGTTTTGCCTCTTGCCAATAATCAAGGTGCAGACACGTTGCATAAAAAAACCAGATAATAACGGACCAAACGACTTTTGCATCCCAGAGGAAGTATGCCCCCCATGCAACATAGCCCCATAGCCCGCCAAAAATCATCGAAACAGAAAAAATAACAAGCCCATATTGAAATCCCGAGTCAATAAGCTGGTCGTACGTTTTTTTCCCATCCCGGGTAAAATAACGCGCCACGGCAGCAGCCATGGCACTCACCCACAAGGCGTAGCAAAAGAAAGAAAGAGGAACGTGTAAAATGTACCAAATGGTAAGCATTAAGGGCGGAGCATAACTTAATCCTTTAGGAAAATAGGCCGCCGCTGCGAAAAAGCCGTAACCAACAGCAAACAGGGACATACGGTAGACAGGGCTTTCTGTGCTGATATTTATGAGCAAGATAATGAATGTCGCAATGGCAAATCCGTTAAAGGATTCGAATTTATTAGTTAAGGGGAAATACTCTATTGATATGCCGCGCAGCGTAATCGTTGCAATATGAAGAACGATCATTCCTGCCAGAATAGGAAAACGTAGTTTCAACCGGGTAAATCCAATGCCCCAATACGTTGAATAAGCAACGAAACAGAGCCAATATAAATTGACTGACAAGTGGTTAAGAGAATGTGCCGTATCGATATCCATATCCATAATTACAAGGTAATCTCTATCTTTGTCTTTTCCCTCAGATCCTTAATTAACGCATTCATTTCAAATGCAACCAATTCTTCCCGAACCTTGTCTTTTACCTGACTGTAACTTACGTCTTTGGCAGGGGTTTTGGCAGTGACCTTGATCAGATGATAGCCAAATTCCGTTTTGACCGGATCACTCACCTTGCCCACCTCGGTGGCAAATGCAGCCTTGGCAAAATCTTCAACCATGACGCCATGTCTGGGGAACGAGCCTAGCTCGCCGCCTGTTTTTCCTGTCGGACAGTCGGAATATTTTTTTGCTAATTCGGCAAAATCTGCCCCCTCATCGAGTTCCTTTTTTATGGATTCTATCTTTGCCCTTGCACGGTCTATTTCCTCCTGGGTCTTTTTTCCCTTGGTATCGACCAGGATATGGCTTGCCGTAACGGTTTCGCCATTGAAGTTGCCAATATTTTTCACAAAATACTCTTCTAATGTTTTCTCCGTGATGTTCTTGGATACATAATTTTCAATTGCGGCAGACATATCGATCGCAGTTCTTAACTCGTCAATGTTACTGCCTTGTAATTCTAAAAACTGCTCTAATGTTTTATCTTTCGTAGCAGGATTGTTTTTAATATTGTCCCGCATTTTGGTAATCTCTTTATCTACAATATCCGGAGAGACACTCAGTTTCTTTTCAGCCACGAATTGTCTTAATAAACTCTGTGTTACGAGCTGATCTGTGATTTGCTGTTCCATGGAGGATATTGCAGCGGGATTCACGTGAGTTTTAAACCGGTCAAGTATTTTATCAAGATCTTTCCGGAGAATTTTCTCGTTATTAACCGTTGCTATCACTTTGTTCGGATCGGCTTTTTCTTTCTTGCCATGGACACTAGTAATACCATGTCCACCAGAAACACCTTCTTCCGTTGTCATACCCAGTGAATGCATTTTTTCTGTGTCTTCTTTATTAAAATCAACATTCTTATGTATTTTTGCAAAATCTTGTTCGGAGGACTGGCTGCTTACCAGATAACTCTCCGGTTCGTTTCTTTTGCAACCACAAAGAGATAAAACCATGAAGCTTGCAAGAACTGAAAAAATAGCGATTCCTTTTGCCATAATAACTCCTTACTTAAAGATGCTTTTGGTCAGAAAAACTAAAACTTACTTACAGAGATGGAGAGGTATGCTTTCTTCCATAATATTCTGTGATAAGCTTTAGGAGGTCTTCTTCCTTCAGGTTTGAGATGTAGTCTAGGGCAATATCTATAAGAAGATTGATAGAGAGTCGGGGATTTTTTGCAGTAATCAACTGTAATGCCTCATAAATTTCAGGACTGATTTCTAACGCTGTTTTTGGCTTAAACACATGATATTTTAAAAGCTTAATAGGATTCATATTTTTATCCTCTCAAACAAAGGATAAAGCAAATTGGTTCCGTAATTATCCATAAATTTTTATAATTAATTTGATTAGCTCATTTATAATAAAGCCGTCATATGGGCGAGGTGGGAGTCGAACCCACACAACCTTTTAGGGTCAAAGGATTTTAAGTCCTTCGTGTCTGCCATTCCACCACTCGCCCACAGGTATAATTGGTTATTGCTCAGTTATCATTGTGCGAATGAAAAGAACCATGGATTGTCTTTTTAAAAAACCTTACGTCCCCTTGCAACGGATACTATTTTAAAAAGGCGGCTCTGGGATTCGAACCCAGGATAACGGTTTTGCAAACCGTGGCCTTAGTCCACTTGGCGAAGCCGCCTGCTCTATTTTTTATTTAAGCTTTGTATGTTACCATCTAAAAATATGTATAGCAAGAGGTTTTTTTGCCTCATTAATTATGACCGCAGGAACTTTTCGTTGCCAAAATATAAAAAGATCATTTCAGCAAAAAAAAGGGGAAGACAGAGCCTTCCCCTTGGTAGCATCTTAAACAACGTGCAAAAAACGCAGGTAGTTATTATTTTAAATTTTTTAATGCCTTCTCCATTCTGGAGAGCAGGATACTTACCTCATCAAGTGATATTTGAGGAGCGGTAATCCTTTCACATAATAATGCAAAAGTCTTATCGATCTCTTCTGCCGTCTTATTTCCTGATCCCATAAGGGGGAAATGTGGCCCTGAGGTGGAAGAAGTTTCAGGCGCCGAAGGCGTACCAGACGCCTTGGACTTTGCCAACTCTGCCTCTAAGGCATCCTTTGCCTTTTGGAGTTCTGTGATTGTTTTCTGCTTCTCTGCAAGCTCCTGATCCGCTAATTTTTTTGCCTCTGTATAATAAATGAGCTGATTTTTAACCTCGTCTCTATTCCTCTTCACATCGGTAATCTGTAATTCAAACTTCTCCGACAGACTCTTGCTGTCTGCTTCAAGGGCACTCAAATGCTCAGCTAATTTGTTCCTTGTATTTTGTAATTCATTAAGCTTGTTTTGTTGCTCCTGAATGGTATTTTGTAACCCGCTTAACTGAACTCCGACAGCCACCTTGATGGCGCCAAAGGTGTCAACTTCCTTCTGAAGTTCAGATGCCTTTGCCGCAAAACTGTCCTTTTCAGCGGTGCATGCTGTTAATTTGTCATCAACCTCTTTTTTTGCAACCTCAACCTTCTCAATGTTTTCCATAAGTTCCGGGACTTTTAACACTTCCTTGCGTCCGGCGCTCAGTTGTCGTTCAAGACCATGCACCCGCTCTTTCTGTAACCGGTATTTCTCGGTAACGGATACGCCAAAACCAACACACAGTAGTCCAAAAACGCCTACCAAAACTACCATAATTGCCTTTGCCTTCGTATTACAACTTGACATACCATACCCCCTTTTGGTGTACTTTGATTAAATTGTATATGTTTATGGAAGATTTCAAAAAAATTAACTAGGTGAACATAATAGCAAAAGAAAACTCTGGTTTCAAGTAAAATTGTTCTTACGAAATTGACAACAATTTAGGCTTGATTTTCAGGGTCATGAATTACGATAATACTGGAAAATTACCATTCATTGGCGCAATGAAGCCGCAATCAAATGAGCAACGGCATTTACGGAAATGATGAATATCCAGCACTACAAAAAACTCCATTTTTTATTTTGTTAAATCAAGAACAAAATAATGAAAGACACGTATGAAAAACGATAATTTTATTCATCTCCATGTCCATAGTGAGTATAGTCTTCTCGACGGTGCTTGCAAAATTGGCGATCTTATTGATAGAGCCGTACAACTGAAAATGCCCGCCCTTGCCCTGACCGATCATGGAAACATGTTTGGCGCTGTGGAATTTTATGAAGTGGCCCGGTCGAAAGGAATAAAGCCCATTTTGGGGTATGAGGCCTATGTGGCACAAGGCAGTCGCTTTGATAAAGAATCGAAAAACGGGAAGGAAACAATCAGCCACATTACCCTCCTTGCGGAAAACAACGAGGGCTATCGCAATCTTCTCAAGCTCACAACATCGGCATATCTTGAGGGTTTTTACTACAAACCAAGGATCGATAAGGCCATTCTGAAAGCGCATGCTTCAGGGCTCATCTGCCTCAGTGGCTGCATGACTTCGGAAATTAATCGTTATTTGGTACATAACCGCAGAGAAGAAGCAACACTTGTTGCAAAGGAATATATGGACATCTTCGGGCCAGAACGTTTTTATCTGGAAATTCAAAATAATGGAATCGAACAACAAGCAAAATTGGTGTCTGAGGCGGCAGAGATAGGAAAAGAACTGGGCATCCCTCTTGTCGCAACAAATGACATACATTATATGAATATGGATGACGCTACGGCCCATGATGCACTGCTCTGCATCAATACCGGGAAACATCTGGCTGACGTTCAAAGGATGCGCTTTGGAACGAATGAATTTTATTTCAAAAACTTTCAGGAGATGTACGCCGTTTTCCAACACATACCGGAAGCCATCGAAAATACTGTAAAAATTGCCGACCGATGTAATGTGGAAATGTCTTTCGGAAAGATGCACCTGCCTAAATTTACTGCACCAAACGGTATGACCAATAATGCCTACCTGAGAAAACTTTGTGAGGAGGGCGCAGTACAAAAATACGGCTCTGTTACCCAGAATGTCCGTGAACGTCTGGACTATGAACTTGCAGTTATCGAAAATACAGGATTTGTGGACTATTTCCTGATTGTCTGGGACTTTATTCGTTTTGCTATTCACCATCGTATTCCCGCCACTGGCCGTGGTTCCGGTGCAGGCAGTCTTGTTGCTTATGTGCTGAATATTACGAACATTGATCCTCTCGAAAACGACTTGTTGTTTGAGAGGTTTCTGAATGCCGAGAGAATTTCCATGCCGGATCTGGATATCGATTTCTGCGCTGAAGGCCGCGAAAAGGTTATCCAATATGTCCGGGAAAAATATGGCGGCAACAGCAATGTTGCTCAGATCATCACCTTTGGAACGATGAAGGCAAAGGCTGTTATCCGGGACGTTGGGCGGGTGATGAATATACCGTTATCCGAAGTAGACAAGGTGGCTAAACTGATTCCCAACACACTCAATATAACCTTAAAGGAGGCCATGGAACAGGAGCCCGCATTAAAGGCGCTCTACGAAAACGAAAAACACATCCATGAGCTGTTTGATATTTCAAAAAAACTGGAAGGACTCTGCCGCCATGCATCGGTGCATGCCGCAGGGATTGTCATTTCAGATGAACCCTTAACGGAATATGTCCCGCTGGCAAAAAATGGCGACGTGGTTACCACGCAATTTTATGATGAAATCCTGGTGGATAAAATTGGATTACTGAAGGCGGATTTTCTTGGTGTCCGGAAACTGACCGTTATAGATAAAGCGCTGAAGCTGATCCGGGAAACGACAGGGGAGGATATTGATCTGGCAAAGATTCCTATGGATGACAAAAAAACCTATGAATTGTTATCCCGCGGGGATGTGAAGGGAGTCTTCCAGGTCGAAACCAGCCGGGGTTTCAAAGAACTGCTCAAAAAGCTAAAACCCGACGCCTTTTCAGACATCCTGCCTCTCGTAGCCCTGTACAGACCGGGTCCATTGCAAAGCGGAATGGTAGACTCCTTTATTAACCGAAAGCACGGGAGGGAAGAGGTCGCCTACCTTCATCCATCCCTTGAACCGATCCTGAAAGAAACCTACGGGGTAATTTTATATCAGGAGCAGGTCATGCGTATTGCCAACCGTTTGGCGGGATTTTCCCTGAATCAGGCCGACAATCTCCGCAAAGCCATGGGTAAGAAAAAGCCGGAGATTATGGCAAAATTCAAAGACCAGTTTATTAACGGCTCTATCGCGAATGGAATCCCGAAAGAGACCGCGATCAGCATATTCGAATTAATGGAGTACTTTGCGGGATACGGATTTAATAAGTCTCATTCTGCAGCCTATGCAGTAATCACGTACCAAACTGCTTATCTGAAGGCAAACTATCCGGTGCAGTACATGGTCGCCCAGCTTAGTTGTGAAAAACAGAACATGGATAAGATCGCGGACTATATTGAGGACTGCCGCCATATGGGCATCGGGTTGCTTCCTCCGGATATTAACGAAAGTCAAAACGACTTTACCATCTTCCAGGGAAACAAGATACGGTTTGGATTAGGGGCGATCAAGAATGTTGGTGAAAAGGCTATCGAGTCCATTATCCAGTCCAGGGACAAAGGAGGTCGTTATGCCTCAATCCTGGATGTATGCAAGCGGGTTGATATGCGGGTGGTAAACAAACAGGTGTTCGAGTCTTTGATCAAATCCGGATGTTTTGACTCACTGCATGACAACCGGGCAAAACTTCTTGCGGGACTGGATACCGCTATGCAATTGGGTGGTATCGCAAGCAAAGAAAGGCGAAAAGGCCAGAAATCCCTCTTTGATATCGAAAGTGATCTGGATATTGGCGTAAAAGAGGATACCGGAGCAGAAGCCGATGTGAAACAATGGTCGGAAAAGGAGATCCGCCAGGCAGAAAAGGAAAGTCTGGGTTTCTACCTGAGTTCGCATCCATTAAATGCCTGCCAGCAAAAGATTAAACAGTTGTCTACGGTATCTTCCGCAGAAATATCCGAACATGCTGAGGGCGAAGATATCATTATCGGGGGGATTATTACCAACCTTAAACCGAGCGTAACGAAACGGGGCGACCCCATGATGTATATTACCCTGGAGGATATGAAAGGTACTGTTGAATGTGTTATCTTTAGCAAAGAAATAAAGGTATGTCAGTCCCTGTTAAAAACAGATGAGATTGTTTTTGTAAAGGGACAGATCGGTTTCCAGAGCACAGCCCCGTCTGTGAGGATAAAAGAGATAATATCCGAAAAGGACGCATTAAAGCGTCTGACCAAATGCATAACACTTCAGATTGAAGGAGTGTGTTATGACGAGGCAAAATTACTGCAGATCAGGGAAATGATCAAAAAACACTCCGGCTCATGCCCGCTCTTTTTTGAAATCCGCACACCTGAACAAACCAGTACGGTAATCAAATCATCAAGTCAGTATTTCGTGTCGGTAACAGACGATTTTCTGTGTTGTATGAAGGAACTCTTTGGTTCCGTGGCGCTCAAACTTAACCAGGCAGAAATGCTTGCAATAGTTTAATTGTATAGGAATTTTCATTTTTTTAAGCGGGTAACCGAAGACACAACTTGAAAGATTCTCAGGAATGCACCTGACGTTTTTGTCCTGAATGTAATGCCCGTTAGAATGAAAAATAGAATACGGTATTGCAAATACAATTTTCCTTTTGTGTGTTTTTGCTAAAAAGTGATTTGTCTCTGAAATTAAGCCATCTTCCTTATTTTTCCGGCATGATATCCACTCTTTAAAATATGTTGTAATTTCGAGTCAATAAATTATAATGATGTCGGCTGGTAAAAGGGGGGAAGGGAGTTGTCTTCCAATCGTACGTTTCCTGTGTCTTTTTTTACGGTAAAAACATTTGTTGTGAGAAAATACTTTTTTGTTGCTGCTATTATTCTTTTATCACCATGCCTCCTGAATACAGGCATCTTTGCTCAACTACCATCCTTTCTCATCCCACCGACAGAATTTAAGGCATTCGATACACCAAACGACGCAGGGGAAACGATATCACTGACCTGGTCAATCTCTCCCAGTGATGCCCCCGATGTTTTCTATGTGGTATACATCGACAAGGATAAAAACGGCGACTTTGAAAAGGAGGCAATTCGCATAAAGTCTAATGCCAGTTATCGAACTGCTGCCCCTGAAATTTATGGGCATAAAAAATCGAATGGAAATTACCACTATGTTCAGATATTTCCCAAAAAGGTTTTTAACGGGGAAACGATTGACAAGAGACGGGTCTATTACTTCAAATTAGCGATGGTTGCGGGGAATAATAAAATTGTCCTGGATACGATAGCCTCCGCCAGGGCGCATGGGAACTGGTTGCACCTGAAAAAGACAAACAATTTTCTCATTATGATGACTCTCTCGGCCATTATCCTCTATTTTATTGTTCATGCACGGCAAAACCCCAACATGTTTTTACGAAAGATTAGTGGATTGGATGCCGTGGATGAAGCGCTGGGACGTGCCACGGAAATGGGTAAGCCCGTGCTGTTTGTTCACGGGCTAACCGGTATGGGAAGTATATCAACCATCGCCGCAACGAATATTCTGGGCAGGATTGCGCGAAAGATTGCAGATTATGATGCAAACTTAAAAGTCGTGAATAATGACCCCATTGTAATGTCGGTTAGTCAGGAGGTAGTGAAGGAATCGTACCTTGAAGCGGGACGTCCCGATGCCTATAGCCCGGACAATGTCTTTCTGGTTGCATCAGAGCAATTTCCATATGTTGCGGCTGTGGGAGGTATTATGACCCGCGAAAGGCCCGCCGCTAATTTTTTTGTAGGATATTTCTATGCAGAGGCATTAATCCTGGCAGAAACCGGCGCTTCTACCGGCGCTATCCAGATTGCCGGCACGGATGCCTATACCCAGTTGCCTTTCTTTATTACTACGTGTGATTATACCCTGATTGGAGAGGAGCTTTATGCCGCCAGCGCCTATTTGTCGAGGGAACCCATGCTTATGGGTACGCTCAGGGCACAGGATGTGGGGAAAGGAATCCTCATTGTCATCTTGATATTAGGCACGATACTCGCCAGTTTCGGGCTGACATTTATCACGCATCTGTTTGAGGCTTTTTGAAAAATGTGAAAAGAGTAAAAAACGTGAGGTGTTTCGAAGGATTTTTGATGATTCCGTGTAATTCCGTGAAAATTGGTGGTGAACTATGAATTTCTTAAAGCGCACGATTCCGCTCATCATCGCATTTGTCATGGGCGTGCTCATGGCTATGCAGTATTATGTCCCTCATAAACTTTCACAGGACTTGCTGGAGGTAGTATCCAAATGGGATAGGATTATTGCAGGTTTTGCCGTATTTATTGGCGCCTATAGCCTGCTCCATCTCCACTGGACGAGGATTAAGCGGAAGGTGGAGGGATGGGGATACAGCGTCTTTGTCTATTTTGGGGCAATTATTACCCTGCTCTTTGGTTTTCTGAACGGGGGAAAATTTTTCTGGAATGACAAACAGGACGGGACGATGTTTGACTGGCTTTATTATTATGTACAGGTACCGGCAGGGGCTACCATCTTTTCCATTCTGGCCTTCTTTATTGCATCAGCGGCCTACCGGACATTTCGCGCCCGTACCAACGAATCGACGGTGTTGCTTATTGCCGCTATCGTCGTTATGCTCGGAAGGGTGCCCATTGGGAATTATATCTCTCCGTATGTTCCGGCAATAGCCGACTGGATCATGGCCGTTCCCAACCTTGCAGCCAAACGCGGCATTCTTTTGGGAGTCAGTCTCGGGGCAATTGCGACCTCCCTGAAAATCATTTTTGGCATTGAACGGTCTTATCTGGGAGGAGGGGACTAATGGAAAGATTTTTACGGATAGACCGTCGCATTATCTTCGCAAGCATCACGGTCGCCGTTATTGTTTCTCTTATCTTGCAGTTTGAACTGCCCATACCCGCCTCGGAACCCGTTCAGGAAATTTATGAAGAGATAGAGTCTTTGCCGAAGGGTTCCCGTGTCATGATCGCCTTTGATTATGACCCTGCATCCAAGGAAGAACTCCAGCCCATGGCTGTCGCCTTTCTTCATCATTGCTTTAGCAGGGATTTGAAAGTTATCGGCATGACGCATTACCCGGGCGCTCCCGGTCTGGCCGAGCAGGCAATGACCTCTGTAGCCAATCAATATCAGAAAAAATATGGTGAAGACTATGTCTTTTTAGGCTATAAACCAGGGTCGGCCTCTCTCATCATTAATATGGGGGAAAACCTTTATTCAGCATTCCCCAAGGATTTTTACGGGAATGATACCACGACATTGCCGGCCTTACAGGATGTTGATTCGTTACGGGAAATCAATTTCTTGTTCGATCTTGCGGCTGGAACGACAATCGAAACATGGATAGCCTTTGGAAAGGAAAAATATAAATTTGATATGGGCGCAGGATGCACCGCCGTGATGGGTCCTGATATGTATCCCTTTCTTCAGTCAAAGCAGCTTACGGGTTTGTTGGGAGGTCTCAAAGGGGCGGCAGAATATGAGGCGCTGATCAGGAAAAAGGCCAATGCCGTGAGTGGAATGCGACCCCAAAGCGTGGTGCATGTGATTATTATTATTTTTGTCATATTCGGTAATATCGTCTATTTTACAACCAGAAGGACGCGGCATGCGTAAGGATTCTAACTTTTTCGTCTTAGTGGGCACCATCGGATTGTTCGTTTGTATTAATATCTTTTTAATGGCATCTGGAAAACTTCCGTTCTCGTTTGATGGGTTTGGCGTTATCCTTGGCGCCGGACTTACTCTGGCCATCTACAGCTTCCTGTACAAGGACAATCCCGCCTTTAAGATTGCCGAGAATCTTTATGTAGGCGTTTCCCTGGGTTATACCATTATTATTACCTGGTTCAATTTCTTGAAACCCGACCTGTACGATTCCCTTATTGTGCCAATGTTTTCAAAGGCCGCAACGAAAGCCCCTCAGTATGCATTAATATTTCCTTCCATGCTGGGCGTCTTTATGTTCCTGAGATTTTCGAGAAAGTTATCATGGCTGAGCCGCTGGACGTTTGCCTTTGTGGTGGGCCTTGGGGCAGGAGTAAGCATTCCACGAGTCATCTCGGCATTCATCCTTGAACAGATAAAACCCTCCTTACATCCTGTCTTCTCCGGCGGAGAAACACTCTTTTCCAGCGTCAACACCTTGCTGATTATGCTGGGGGTCATCTCGGTGCTTATCTATTTCATCTTTTCTGTCGAACACAAGGGCGCAATTGGAAAGATATCCAAGATTGGGATCTGGTTCCTCATGATCTCCTTCGGCGCTTCTTTTGGCTACACGGTCATGGGCCGGCTATCGTTACTCATCGGCCGCATTCAGTTCTTACTCAGGGATTGGCTGGGTGTTTTGCAATAATGGATAGGGGTAGGGAAGGCTTTCGCCTCCCCTTCCTCCGAACCGTACAGGCGGGTCTCCAGTCAGTGGTTACCCCTTCGGGATTAACCGTTGAGAATACAAATTGCGGATACGTGAACAATTCCTACCTCATAATGATGACATCGATTCTCATCATTCGCCTTATGCAGGCCGTCAACAGGTATTCCGCTATAAGCCAGGTTCAAATCCGTTTCTACGGATTTCTCCAACTTGTTTAGGCATTTCTGCCACTCACTTTTGGTTTGTCTTCCCAGCTTGCCCACTTCATACCTCCACTTTCCTGCCTCCCTTCGCTCCACATCCATTACGATGCTTCCTCGCTCCTATGGAGGCTCTGTCTCCTGACATTGTCACTCCCTCTGTCAGGTATCCCTGATTCATGCACCTTGCCTTCCAGCCATTCCGTCTCCAACCACCCCTTGCTCCCCACCCCATCTCACGATGACGCAGTTATGATCGGTTACAGGGTTGGAAAGCGTTTCCCCTGAAGGGGACTTTCACCCCTCTGACACTATGCACTCTCAGGCGCACTAGGCCTTATCCAAGCGTGATTTTTTTATCGAGAGAGATGAAGTTGTTTGAAATGCCCGATTTTACTGGTTAAAATGGAGACGTGTGAAAACTTTAATAACC
>NZ_MJUW02000104.1 GCF_001753675.2 Candidatus Brocadia sapporoensis
TGGGCGATTCATGCCTAAAAATAACCTTTTTTCAGCTCGAATTGCGAAAGTCGGGTTAATTCAGAAGATTCACCAATGGTGAACCCTTTAACTATGGGGCAATCCATACAGTACTTCCATCGGGCATAATATCTTTGTTAGTACAGAAGATTTTCAAAGAACGAAAGCGATACCGGCCATGAAATTCCAAAGAGAGTTCATCCTTACACCATATCGTTATGTAAGTATTTTAATAACCCCGCAAGGGCGACAGATCTCTTTATCTTCACGATATTTCATCCCTGGGCGGTTGAGTATGTGAAGCGATTTTTCTAATCAGGGTCATCGCTGCATGACTTTTCTGTCTGTCTGTTTTCCTATTGTCTCTTGGCCGTTCTGAGATAATATTCTTTGCCATTGTCCGTTTCGCTGAATAGTCATACGCCCGTTCATCCCTCACTCAAGTGAGGATTTCAGTTGCCGTCAGTTGTCCTGGATGCACAGATATAACCCAAAACTTCCTTAGTGTCTTGCCAAAAAAAAAGGGTTCAGGCTGTAAACCTGAACCCTTGAAGAATACCCCAACATCCCTGTATGATGGACGCATCTGTCTTTGTCCATCCTTCTATGCCGGTTCACTATCCTCAGGCGAAAAGCGGGAGAGAAGCCGCCCGCGCTATATCACTCATGCCAAACCCGTATTGCAACACCGGTCGCACGGTTGAACACTCACGACGAAGACCCTCATGGTCTGCCGTCATGCCACATCGGTCTCCTGCGGCGGCGTTTGTAACCCTGTCGGGGTTGCAAACCCCAACAGGGTTGATTTGGAATTATGGCTATACATGATTTCCACCAGTAACACCGGAAATAACTGTATGCGCAGGTCCCAGCATCTCGAATATCTCTTCGTCAGTATATGTCAACATCTTTGGGGCTTCGTACTCCGGTAATTTTTTTTTCTTCCATTTCACATCCTCCTTTTAAAAAAATGGGTTAATGAAAACTGTCCAACAAGTCTTGGTATTATACGGTTTTTACCGCCCTTTTGCTTTGCGGGCCGCAAGGTCTTTTGCGCGGATCCTAACCTTCTCCGGGCCGTGCATTGTGGATTCTGCATAAAAATCAACATCCTCCAGCTTATAATAGAAAGTGCCGCGGCCAGGCGTGTCTTCGAAGCTGTAGGTAGCGCCTGTTGTGGCATTGCCGGGCGCCGGGATTAGTCCGTTGTTGATCTTCTTGTACGTGCCATCCGGGAATTTCGACCGATAGATGTTGAAACCAGCGTTATCCACCTCGGTAGCCGTCTCCCAATGCAGAGATACCTTACCTCCGCCAGCGGACACTGCCGTGAACGATGCCAGCTCAACCGCTGTGCCTCCACCACCCTCACAATCCGGTGTTGTAAACTCTTTGCACTCACCGATACTATTCCTGGCCATCTTGTTATATGTATTCTGCGCCCATAAAGCATAGCGATACGTCGTTCCCGTGCCTAAATCGTATGCAGGTAGGCATACGGAGTAGTCCACAGGGCTAAGCGTGCTTGTGCCAGGAATCACATCGATTTCTGTAATGTCCGTAGTACAGCAAGTAGTCCCAACATTATATCCAAAAAAAACCATTGTCGGTAACCCGCCGTATACCGTGACCGTACCGCATAGGGTCGCATTAATCACCCCATCATCGCATTCAAATGTTGCTGTACCCGTGGTCGCCTTCGGTGGGGTTGGGGTTGGAGCAACGTTAGGCACTGAAGCGTTTATGACACCGTGTAGTTCCGGGTTTCCTGCCAGTACGCTAAAACTCTTTTCGTCTCCATAACTTGTACCAAACCTATTCTGCGATACGATTTTAAAATGCTTCAGACCAGAGGTTAACTCTTCTACCCCAATGGCGACCGGTTGCGTACCATTGCTATTTATAGAAACTATTTCAGAAACGCCCGTATAATCTCCGCTTTTGTTGCCATAAAAAAACATCACATACCCTTCTGGCTTATTTTGGATGTTAATATCTACATTTCCATTTAACGTGGCTGAGCTAGCTCCAATGTGTGTAGCGCCACTCGTTTCCACTTTCGGTACATTATCGGTGGCATACACGTTTTTTGACGCCGCCATGCACGACAACAGCCCGGCAATGACCAGGGCGTTTCGCCATAAAATGGCCGTTAATCTTCCTTTTTTCATACCCCTTCTCCTTTCTACAAATTTTGGTAACAATTTAGTTTTTTTAAAACCCTCTAATTATGAATAATGTTGTCTTGTAGGGGCAGGTTTGAAACCTGCACTTACTGCTTAAAATTTGTGTAACCATTAATTTCTTTAAAAATACTTGCACGAACGGTATTTATGTCATTTTACGGTAGTGGTCAGCTCTGTCCGGTTAGAGCTTCGCGTGTCGTGCTTCCTCTTTCTCGAGACGTCATTCCCGTATGTTTTTAACGGGAATCCATGAAGTTTAAGCCTCGCTGGTTACCCGACAAAAACGTTCAGATATGACAAAGACTGTACAAGCAAACTTCTGACACGATATCACTGGATAGTGCAGGTTTCAAACCTGCCCCTACATTGCAGGGAATACCTTGCCATTACCATAAAATATTCAAAAAACCCCTTGTTACGCCGCCATTTGACTTGCACCCCCAGCGGAAAACGCATGCATCCTGTCAGGGGCAATTTCATTCACTAACCTTCCGCCTCGTTTTGTCAAAATCAGAGCCATCAAATCCCGCCATTTTTCTGTCTTTGTTAACATGTCCCTCCTTCTGTGTCATTTTTTACCGACAATCCCTCATTCCCTGAAGTATGCCGATATGATGCTGCCCCTTCCTTGTCTCCTTTTAGCGCCTCGCCAAAACTTTTACCGATCTTCATGGGTGAAAATTTAAAACAAAAAAAGCCTCACCGCCAACATCTTGTTGAACAACGTCGGCAGCAAGGCTATCTTTCTATACAGATGGAGAGACGTGTGACCATACATCTCTACACAAGACCCTTTGCTTTGCGCCCCCTGATCACTCAGGGTTTGCCTTTATCGTTTTATTCCGGAACACACGAGTTACATAAAAAATAGTGTTTATTTATAGCATAACGATTAAAGAGGTGTCAAGCATAAAATATAATTTATTTTTTTGCCGGAAATTGAGGGGCTCTAAAACATGAAATCCGGCACATAGTTATACCCTTGATTTTTGAATGGATTACAACTCTGGCAACGGTTGCATTGCCATGCCGTCGTCAGGCTGCAGCGGATAAACCATCGTCGCTGCGATGCAACCATGTGCGGGGCCGATGTTCGGCGGATCCTTCGGCAAGCTCAGGATGTGTGCCGTGAGTGGTGAGCGTGCCGAACCATTACGGCGAAGTTCTTTGCGGCCCGCCGCCAAGCTACACCAGGCACTCTGTGGCGGCTATTGCGACCCGGATCGCATGTTCCTCCCCTGCCTTAAGCGACTCTTTTGTTATCTTTCCTGTGCCTCCCCTGTTCACTACACCTGTGATGCACCCTCCCCGGAGACCCATGGTGGCGGTGAGGGTCAGGACGGTCGATGATTCCATTTCATAGTTCAGCACATGGAGCTTTTGCCATTCTTTCGTAGCCCCCTGAAACTTTCTCAGTACATATTTTGTAAACGAATCGTATCGTTCCTCACCCGGATAAAAGGTATCAGAAGAGGCCGTTATTCCCACGTGATACCGAGTCTTTGTCTTCTTTGCCCCTTCGACGAGGGCATTGAGGACCTCGTGATGGGCAACCGCGGGATATTCAATCGGCGCATAATGGGTTGACGCCCCGTCAAGCCGCACGGAGCCGGAAGTGATTATGACATCGCCGATATCAACGCGCTCCTGAATAGCGCCGGTCGTCCCCACGCGGATGAACGTGCCGATTCCCAGTTGTGCCAGTTCGTCAATGGCAATCGATGCAGAGGGCCCCCCAATTCCGGTAGAAGTAACGAGGAGAGGGATCCCGCCGATCTCAGCCAGATAGGTGCAGAATTCCCGTTTCCAGGCCAATTTTTTATTCCCCGTTCCATAAATCCCTGAAATGGTTTCCGCAATAATTTGAGACCTGAAAGGGTCGCCGGGCAGCAATGCGATTTTTGCGCCCCGTATCTTTTCGCTATTAAGGTCTAGATGATATACCGTATCCATTGTTCAATCCGGACGAATCAAAAAAATCTGTGCGGGATAAACTGCCCGCACCACGTAATGTATTTCCTGTTAATTGGAGAGAAAGGGTAACTATTCAGCGTACATTCGCTCACAAACCCTATGAGTGAACAAAATATTGATTCTGTAATCCCGAAGGGA
>NZ_MJUW02000032.1 GCF_001753675.2 Candidatus Brocadia sapporoensis
CTTCATCATCCCTCCCTGAATTTTATTGGAACACAGATTTTTACGGACAGATACAGGTACACACTTCTTAAATTTGTAAAATGTTTTATCTTAATCCCATCCCCCCCCGGCACCTTCTTATGGGGGGCAATGACTATATCAGTTCCTTCAATGGAAGACAACGATTGCAAGCGTCTTGAACAAATATGCATGAATTGTCTTTACGTGCACCGGCATGGCAATCTCTTTTAGGGACACTCCGTCCCTCCGCAAATACAGCATTCTCTTTTGTTGCTAACCACAAATAGCGTATGAACGAAAACAGATACTTTTGTCATTTTTGGTAGTTTTCATTTAAAGACTATATATCCCTCGTTGGCAAACGCCCCATCTATTCCCCACTGGCCAAGGCGAAAAGGGTGGCTCTTTTCTCCTTCTTTCACCACGAATTCATTGTCTGCAAAACGTCATCCATATTTTAAATATTCTTCAAGGTTTACTTGTCCATGGCATGGGCTGCACACAGTAGTTTTATAGGATTCCATTGTAGGCATTAAACAATAATTTTTCTAGATCATTGGGATCAAATGACACCGCCCAACCCCATTTGTCAAAACCACCATGATGATTCACTGCCCTGCACCACTCATCTAAAAATGCCCTCTTGGTTTTGTTCTGCTCGCTGTCCTGTCCTTTAGTTTCGAGAATGAGGTGTTCGCTGTTCTTTAATTTGATAATGAAGTCGGGAAAATATCTTCTGATAACTCCCTGGTAGATGTAAAGAATGGCGAAACCTAAATGGTCGTTCTTCACAAATGATTCTACAAGCTCACAATCGTTAATAGTTCTTGCCTCAAGAAATTCCATTTTACTGTCAACAACGGTAAAGTTGATATGCGTTTTTTTAAAGTTCTCACACGGTTTGCTTGTCCACCAGGTGCGCACATCAGCAGTCGAACGGATAGGATGCTCCTTGTCAAAAACCGGGGTGAGTTGCGTCGTATTCTCTGAGCGTATCTCATTCCAGATAAGCTGAATGACTTTGTTCACATTAAGCATAATCAAGATTCTCTTTCTTACTTCATCCTCATTGAACAAAGGATTTTTTATCCTGATTTTATCCGAACAGATAAATTGCTCAACAATTCCAATAAGTTGAATCAAAAACGTTTCCTTACTTCCTTTCCAGTCTGGCTTCTTCTCTGAATGGTAAATTGAAGATGCAATTCTGAATATGATAGACTGCATACGGAATTTTTCACCAATTTCTTTTAAATCAATCTCCGAGAGCGCCGCAGGATTTGGTTTCCCTACGATAATTGCAGCCAGTTCTGCCTCAGTAATTGATTCATAGGGATCGAGTTCAAGCGGTTTAACCTTTTCCGGGTTAATGGATAGTTGCGGTTTGTAAACATGGTCAATCCTCAGGACGTTCGGGAATGAGATTTTGTGTTCCGCCTTTTCTTTAACCGGTTCAATCCTGGTTTTTGGTGGTGGAGGCGGAGGGGGAGGCCCATCGGTTCCCTCATGAGGAATAAATGTGAAAGGCACACCGAAGATATTCACATACTCTGATTCAAACAAACCGTCCTTTCCTATATCATACGAAGTTCTCCGTAAACCACGGCCTACAACCTGTTCGCACAATAATTGACTGCTGAATGCCCGTAAGCCCATGATGTGGGTAACTGTTTTAGCGTCCCAACCTTCGCTGAGCATGCCTACGGAGATCACGTTTTGTTTTTGTTCACCGGGTTCTCCGATCTTGCCAACGGTATCAACCGTTTTTCTTAATAATTCAGCCTGTTGTTTTTTGGTTGATTTCTTTTTGTCATTCTGAGGCGAAGCCGAAGAATCTTCATCCTGAGATTCCTCGCTTTTGCTCGGAATGACATCTATAGATTCTGTTTCGGCCTCTGCCTTATCAAGAATGCTACTGTCAATTTGCAATATATTTTCTTGATCGCACAAATCTCCCAACCCGGCAACGGATAGTAAAAAGGCATCGTGATCAAAGGCATATTTGATGCGGGCTGATGTGTATGTCGTGTTTGCTACGGTTATCATCACCGGCGGAATTTTATATCCTGCCTTTTCCCAATCATCTTTAGCGGCCTTCCAGTCCTTACCCAAAAGCAGGTAGGCATTTTTGATGAGGTCGGGAAGCGGTTCGCTTCCTTCTGCCTTGCGGTTGATGTCGTCTTTCACGGTGGCATCCATGTAAATGTGATAGAGTCGTGAACGCAGATTCGCATCTACACGGGCATCATCACGGATGACAACCCTCGGCGTTTTTACCAGTCCTGACTCAATTGCATCATTCAACCCAAAATCGCTGACAATCCAGGGAAACAACGCCTCTTCCGTTGCTTTTTTCCCTGATGGGGCAAATGGCGTGGCCGATAAATCAAAACACCGTAGAATCCCCCTTGCCCGGTGAATCCTGTCCAGTCCACCTACCCAAACGGTGCTTTCTTCAATGTCTTCCTTTTTAACGCCTTTAATTTTACTTTCTGCCGGAATACGCCAGGCGTGATGGGCTTCATCATTTATCACGACAAGATTTGTTGCATTTGACATATCGCCCAGCGCTTCCCTCACGTAGGCCTCGTCACTTTTAGCGCCCCGTTTGTCGACGGTCTTCTTCTTTGCCAGTCTTTCTTCACTATCCCAAGCAAGGGCGTGCCAGTTAATGATTTTTACCTTGCCCTGCCGAAGTGATTCCATCAAACCCGATGGAACGATGTTAAACTCTTCATAGTAGTTCTCTTTGTCGAAGGGAGTCAAGACCGATAAGCGATTGCGAACCGTCAATCCCGGCGCAATCACGAGTACATTTTTGGAGAATCGTGTGTCTTTACTGTTGGCTACTTTATTCAAGACTTGCCATGCGATGAGCATACCCATGACAATGGTCTTGCCCGAACCCGTTGCCATCTTATTACACCATCGTGAAAACTCTCCACCATCACCGGGAATTTCAATGCCCGTGCGGTCGGCCTCCGGCGCTTCGGTAAGCCATATCAGGGTTTCAATGGCCTCTGACTGGCAAAAGAAAAACCTGCGATCTTTACGTTCTTCGGGGTCTTGCCAATGTTGCAGTAACCTTTTAGTAATACCGGTAACACCCGGATAGGCTTGCCCTCGCCATTTCTTTATCCGTGGTCGAATGGTATTAACCAATTTAATTTCAACAGGCTTTCCTGGGTCGTCAAATGATTTAGAGTTCTCTGAAGCCACAATATACCCTGCGGGCCTTCTGCCGTTCTGCTTGACGAATTCCCGCGTATCCCTTATATATTCCCAATACTGTCTTGGTTCTTCGTAAGGGGAATTGATAATGAGCTTATCTATTTTCTTCATAAATTTTTCTTAAGGGAAGGTATTTTATCAAGTTCAGTTATGAGAAACGGAAGATCGTCAGTAACCGTTTGCAGCACAATATCTTCCTTACTGCACATATTGCACCTCTGCCGACTCAACTACCTCCTTGCGGAAATAACGGCTTAAATCTTCCGGTGTCCTCAAATCCACTTTGCGTCCGATGATTTCACTTAATTCAATCTCCATGCCTGATAAGGTTATGAGACCTGGAATATGATCCGGTTTAAACTCAACGAGCAGATCTATATCGCTATCCGGCCCAAAATCACCACGCAGGCAGGAACCGAACAGCGACAGCTTGCGTATATGGTGCCGCTTACAGAATTCGGCAATCTTGTCTTTCGGCAATTCTATATGACTTTTCCTTCCCATAACTCCACCTTTATGATTTTAAGACCTTCAAACCGAGGTTTTAATCATCCTCATAAATTCCCTCCTGAAACTATTATCGAGGTTTAATCGAAATTTACATTCTCTGCTTAAGGTTTGGTTTTTCTACGGTGCGTTAGGGATCGATTCAATCAAAGCTTCGAAATGTGCCACGTCCTTTTGTTTAATTGTTTCTATGACAACCCCCACAACCTCACAACACTCTTTTAAGTCTGGAAAATTCAATGAACGTGGCAGCGAGTTATTATGAGAATAATGGTGTATGAATTTTAGAATCCTTTCTTTCGTTACTTTATCATCAATAAGATAGTCTAGTTTCTTATCGAGTCCCTGGTGTTTGGGCACTTTAAATCCTAAGAAGGCTTCGAGGTATCTTCTGATGATATTAGGTAAATTATATAAATGATAGAAATCTATTTTCGGATTGTTCTTGAAATCAATGATTATTAAAAATAGAGGGTCATCGTGTAGTCGTGTGGGTTCTTTTATATCTCCTTGAGCATACAGGTA
>NZ_MJUW02000106.1 GCF_001753675.2 Candidatus Brocadia sapporoensis
GATTAATCAACCAAAACAAAATTCGACTCTACCTTTAGAGTCTAAATTATTTTTAAATGTGTCTAATTTTCATTGACATATTCCATAGGGCTGTTTTTTTATCGCTACCGCAAACCCGTCTTTTGCAACCTACATCCGTGTACGCCTGGAAAAGACCCTTTACTTTGCGTCCCCTGATCACTCGGGGTTTGCTCTTATCGTGATGTATTTTTATTGATAAGGTGTGTTAGTGTGTGCAAGATACATTGTTTTTTCCCCATGTCAAGAAAAAAAATAAAAATGATTTCTCTAAAGAGGCAAGGCCACAGACCTATAAAACATTTGGAACCACAGATTCCGCAGATTACACAGATAAAGATTCTTGCTAATAGTTCACCGCAGAGGGCGCGGAGAAGACGGAAAAATAATGGAAAGGAAGAATTGTTGTACTTTGTTAATGTTTTATCTCTATCGCATCCTCAGCGATCTTTGCGTTCTCTGCGGTGGGTTGAACTATAACTATTTTTCTGACAAATCAAAATCTTTCAGGATGACCAGAAGAAATCCCGAATGTAAAATGTATTGCCATAAGTATCAAAAAGAGTAAAGATCATCCGGGCATTAAAAGAATATGGATTTGAATTTCTGAGGGAGGGAGGGAGGGAGGGAAGTAATCATACCATTTTTACCAATGGAAAACTTAATATTCCAATTGGCAGACACAAAGAAATTGACCGTGATACAACAAAGCTCATTGCTAAGGGGTTTATATCATAACATCGTGAACTTTTGTGAACATCGTCTAAACTTTCTCCAAAAACAATTTTGGAGGAGGAGACGATGGAGAATCAAAAAGAATATGAAAAACGGTATCAAGCGATACCGTTGTATAAGAAGGGTCACGGATACAACAAGATACTTCCGTTGGTACAAAGGAGTCGTGGATGGCTGTATAAATGGCTTAGCAGATACAAAGATGTGGAAACAAAGGTCTCAGAGATCGCAGCCGTGCACCGAGACGAATTTGGAGAAAAATTTCTGGACGATTGGTTAAACAAAATACTTTCTCTTCGAGAAGAACTGGAGGCTCACAAGACACGTTGATCTGCTTTTTCTGGCATAGACGCCGAAGTTATCCGATGGGAACTCGATCAGGGAAAGATTCGGGATATACCATCGATACCTACCATTGCACGAATACTTTCTCGATATGGAAAAACGGGCAACAAACAAGGGCGGAAGGAAAATGAAAAAAAACAACCCTATCCCTACGTTAAAGCGGGAAATATGGGAGAACTCCACCAGACTGATCTTGTAGGGCCAAGATTCTCAGGGGTACTGACAAGGTTATCCGATTTTATACGTTTCATACGGTGGATGTTGCAGGGCGTACTGTCTGGGCGAGTCAGTTTACCGACAAGCAGTCGATTTCTCTGAGCAAACACCTGCTTGAAACATGGAGAAACCTTGGAATCCCAGAGGTATCGCAGATGGACAATGAAATGGCTGCCACGGGAGGAGGTAGATACCCGTATAGTATTTCTCAGGTTATTCGCCTTCATCTGCTTTTGGGTATTCACGTAGTATTTATTCCACAAGGCGAGCCGGGAAGAGATGCCACGGTTGAGAGTTTTAATGATCTTTGGCAGGAAAGGGTACTGAGAAGGCATACCTGTCTTTCCCTTACACGATTGAGAAAAGTCAATGAGCAATTTCTGAGATATTATCCGTATAAAAAACCGCACCGCGGGCTTAGGAGTTTATTCATAACAACTTGAACAACTTACTGATTTGTGATAGGTTTTATGCATGGAGAATGCAGATAGAATATCAATGAAATATAATAAACTCTCGTTACTTTTGGACGAGCGATCTTTTCGGTTCTGTATGGCAGCAGATGCTGAATCGCTAGGATATGAGGGTGTTAGCCAAGTAGTTAAATCAAGTGGTGCATCGAGAACAACAATACATACAGGCATCCAAGAGTTGAGGCAGTGTGATTTAAAGCTGGACGAAAAAGTTCAGAGCAGTACAGGTAGAGTCAGAAGACCTGGGGCAGGCAGAAAACGCCAGAAAGAAACCGATGAAACATTACTGGCAGATATGGATACACTTCTCGACCCTGTTACGCGAGGCGACCCGATGTCGGCACTTCGCCGGGCATGCAAGAGCACCACAAACCTTGCTGCTGAGTTACAGTCCATGGGGCATGCCGTTTCACAGGCAACCGTGTGGCGTCTATTGGATGAACTTGGTTACAGCATGCAATCTAACAGAAAGACGCGAGAGGGAATTGAACACGAGGACAGGAATGCGCAATTCCAGCACATCAACACAACGGTGAATGATTTTTTGCGGCGTAATTTGCCGGTTATCTCTGTAGATACCAAGAAGAAGGAATTGATAGGCAACTTCAAGAATGGTGGGCGGGAATGGCAGAGAAAGGGCGAACCGCTTGAAGTGAATATGCATGACTTTGCCAACAAGGAGCTTGGCAAAGCAATTCCGTATGGTGTATAGGATATAGGAAGGAATGAAGGGTGGGTAAGTGTCGGTGTAACGCACGACACTGCGGAGTTTGCCGTTGAGACAATACGTCGTTGGTGGAAACAGATGGGTCAGCGTGTATATCCGAAGGGGAAGGAACTTTTGATAATGGCAGATGGTGGCGGCAGCAATGGTGCGAGGGTTCGATTGTGGAAGCTGAAGCTACAGAGGCTTGCGGATGAATTGGCAATGGTTATCCATGTCAGGCATTTTCCTCCTGGCACCAGTAAATGGAATAAAATTGAGCATCGTATGTTCTGTCATATTACAGAGAATTGGCACGGTCGTCCGCTGGAAAGCATGATGACCGTTGTGAATTTGATCAGTAATACAAAAACTACAAAAGGGTTGACTATCTCCACCGGACTCGATGAAAGATTATATGAGACAGGGACAAAGATTACCGAAGATCAGATGAAAACGCTCGCAATAACAAAATGTGATTTTCATGGTGAGTGGAACTATCGCCTATCTCCACGTCGTCACAGAAAACACTAAGTTGTTCATGTTATTTTGAATAGACTCCTTACGGCTTCCTGGACGAACGATACTTTACTCTTAAAATTATACAAGCTTTTGCAAACGAATTGGGATAAGAACCAAAAATATATTATCGAATGTCCAGATGTGTCGCCCTCCTCTTTTGTGAAATTCACTGAACGGAAATTGTCATTTTGAAAGATTCGACCCCCATCTTTTCTTCTGACACCATCGCTCACCCAACTTCAACTTAGCTCACACCTTGTCAATTTTAAATTGCCTTTCATGGAAACCCATCCATCTTACGTTATCACAGTAACATGTTATATTGTTTTATTACATTTTATCTTGACAATATTTTTTTTATCCCATAGCATACAGGGCATGTCTAAACCTATTCAATATCCACGCCACGCAAAAAACAGGATGCGTTGACATGAAATTACAGAATCCGAAATAGAACTTACGATACAGAAACCTGATTTTGTTGAGCCATCAACAGAAAACAGGTTGAATGCATGGAAAAAGACGTTCGAAAAATATCTCAGAGTGACATACAGAGAAGAAACAGATAAAATACTCGTTATAACGGCCGTGAAAAAACAGAAAGGATGGAGGTAATTTAACGTGAAGATAGAATACGATAAAGAAGCAGATGCCTTATATATCCAACTAAAAGAGG
Source organism: Candidatus Brocadia sapporoensis (assembly GCF_001753675.2). Classification (GTDB taxonomy): domain Bacteria; phylum Planctomycetota; class Brocadiia; order Brocadiales; family Brocadiaceae; genus Brocadia; species Brocadia sapporoensis. The sequence continues at coordinate 3,689 of NZ_MJUW02000106.1, forward strand.
TGCGTGTATTCGATAATATTGACATAGAAGACGGCGTTACCATTGATGTTGATGAAAAAGGGCACATTATTGGCATTGAAATCCTCGATGCAACAAAAAAACTGTCCCGGGAATCTCTCTCAAACATAATTATCGAAAACCTCCCTATTGAGAAAGTTGAAACTGTTACGATTTAAAAATAACTCATCGCAGTGCCCGATGATTCGCCGTGCTTTCTAGGTAAGCGCTCCGTTTGTATGTGACAACCGTAAAGAAATAGATTGCACCAGGTATCCGTGCCCTCCAATAGTTTGGCATATTTATATCTTATATCGATGCAATTTATAGGGAAGGCTTCGTCTGCCAAATCAAACACATCAATAGGATGTAAGGTAAACATGGTTCATCGTTACTTATACTAAGATGCATTCAAAGGAATACTAACAATCCAGTCGAAGCCAGCTATCCCGGCGATTTTTTTCTTGTCATTTTCCAGTGTCACCAAAGCGTCCATGAGTATGTCCTCAACTGCAGCCATACTATCAAACATCTTGTTCGCAAACCACTTCTCGCGTATC
>NZ_MJUW02000092.1 GCF_001753675.2 Candidatus Brocadia sapporoensis
AGGGTATTACAGAAGGTCGATTTTCGCACTGCGAAAATCGTTTGCAGAATTTAGGTTGTAAGTTTTCACGGACAAGGTATCCTTGTGAATCTCGAACTTGCAATTTTCAGTTTCTCACTAATATAAAGAATAGCGTTTTTCTAAAATTCCAGCCCATAACCGGGGTATTTGACCGAGATGTTTATGTATGACCTTTCTGCACTTTTCTTCTATGATTTTTTTCTCAAGGTTGGAACGGATTTTTACATGTATAATTTGGGGTTCCGTGATGGGTATTCCTATCTGACTCACCAGATAGCACTCAGCGCCGGAAATATCGGGTTCTTTCGTTATTTCCGCCGCTATTTCACCGGCGGTCAAGTTATATAATTTGCCAGTGTGGGTAATTGGGTTTTTTCCTGCTGTTGCTTCTAGGGTCATTGGCCGGTAAGGGGTAATCAAGCCATTGGCCCTATTCCCTCTGCCTACCTGTCCGTCATCTCCACACTCGGCGCTGGTTCCGGTAATGGTTAAATACACAATGTTCTTTTTATAATTATCTGCAGCATTGAGTACAAGAGAAACCTCACACGTCGTTAATTTTTTCACAAAGGTGAAGATGTATTCAAGGATCTTCGATTTTGTGTCAAAATATACCTCTTTTGATGAAATAAATCTCGAAACAAATGCTATGGCTATCGTAAGGTTTATATGGTCGTTTACCCTGACGCCCATGATTTTAATGTCCTCACCAATCATGGGATATTTCCGTTTCACTTCCGGAGAATTTAAGAATTGCTCGGTGTGGTAAACGAGAGACTCTGTTTCTGTCATAGGTGAGAAACCGACACCAATCGAGGTGTCATTTGCTAACGGAATCGAGCTGTCAAAGGTTGACAAAAGTTCCGCGCTGCCGGTTCTAATCTTTGTTTCAACAATGACATTTTTTTCAGGTTCTATGAATCTCAACTGTTCTTTTAACCATCGGTTGGTTGTTTCCCTGGCAATCTCTTCCAAAGGCACCTTTTCCTTTCCTACCGATTCTACTGCCCGCCCGGCAACAATCAGGTGCATGGGGGTTGTCACTGTTCCACCGCCAAAACAAACCTCAGAGCGTCCACCCACAAGAAGACACTTGTCAATATTGTGATGCAACACCCTTCCGAATTTTTCAATATAATATTTGGAAAATGCGATACTCAATTCTTCGGCAGCGCGGTCACATAATGTATCCGGATGCCCTAATCCTTTGCGTTCAACAATCTCAATTGCGGATTGTTGAACGGAGAGATCATTCACCTTTTCAACAATGATTTCCATGTCGGCTAATCTGCGAGATAAAAGTTGTTGCTATTCGAAGCGGATTGTCACGAAATAGTTTCGAAATAACGAACAGGAAGCAACGGGATAGAAATGAAACGTGCATTGTAAATACTATTGTATTCTTGATGTCGGATACCAGTATATGGGGATACTCAGTGCATATCAAAGAATACATGGATAGTTATTTTCTGTTGTAAACGACACAAACAAATTTCTCTTTCTTGAGGGCAGATTCATTTGTGTCGTTTATCGTAATTTCATTTGCGAACGTACACATGCAAAACCGGATTTTGCGGCTGTACAAATTAACGTTCGCGATATCTGACGCATAGGACCGGACAGGGAGCTGTTCTTACGACCCTTTCCGCCGTACTCCCCAAGATTGCATGGGAAAGACCAGTCCGGCCATGTGTAGCAATGGTAATTAAGTCTATATCATATTTTTGGGCTGCCTTGTTAATTTCTTGAAAAGGTGTTCCTCGTATAATAATATTTTCAACTTGTATCTTCTCCATGAATCGCTTGGGTACCAAACGATAAATATTTTTTTTTGCTTCATTTTCCATATCTTCATAGAGTTTGGATACTGGGAAAGTCAATCCCCCGGTGCCAACAGGAACATTTATTTTTGGTATTACATGCAAGATGTAGAGTTTTGCCCCTCGTTCTACGGCAATGTCCAGAGCATACTTTAAGGCATGTTTCGAACATGCAGAAAAATCAGTAGGAAACAGAATTTTTTCAATTTTAATCATAACACAGACTCCTCAGTAAATTTTAAAGGTAGGGGTTTTACCGTTTCCACTCCACACGCATGAACTTTGCATCTCCACGTTTTTTATATTTCACTTCTCCGTGGTGAGCCTTAAACAAAACCGACCCAATACGCTGCGCTAGTTTGGCCGAAGTAGTGGATATCTCGATTTCATCGCCCTTTTCATTAATCTTCATAATCCTGTTTAAGGGGTTATAATTCTTCGTACGTGTATCTTCGTTATGGATGAGATTTAAAATCTCTTGTTTGTGTTGTTTCAGAAAATCACCTTTCAGAGTCACGATACCAAAAGGGACGTTTTCTTTTATCTTTTTACATGCAGGACAGATTACCCAGTTGATATCTTTTAAAATCTTTTTTTTCTCGTAAAGTTTGGCATCGAGGAACCACTTTTTATTATGATAAACAGCCGTACAATCCTTGCAAATGGCAACTCCCGCCAGTCCTTTTCCCTTGGGTGGTAAATACGGATCGTTCTCTGCATGAATTTTACTTCTTTTGCGTGATGGTCCATAGCCAATCTTTTTTGACAATTTCATGCTATTGATTTCTCCTTTCATTCAAAAATTGTTTAATCTTTTTGCTGCCATAGATCAGCTCGCTCCAAGCCTTCTATCTTGTTGGGGGTCTTCACCATTTTTTTACTAACGGTTCCTGGTATATCATCTCCTCTTGATTTCCCAGATTCATGGGCGCCGTTATAGCTATTGATAAATGTGATAACCGATATCGGAAAATATATTATCTTTGCACTCGATATTGGAGAGCCAGGCAACATCAATGTTGTCTGATCGAATATCATCATAGAGTTTTGTAAAACGAAGGAGGTGTTCTTTGGTTCTCTTTATGGCATATTCTACCATGGTGCCAGTCTTCATAATAAATGCCCAATCGCTGCTCTGCGCCAGCAGGAGCTCACGTGCAGCCTGGTTAAGCGCCCGATTTCGCAAGGCATTTTCTGACAGGCAATGATAGGTCTTCGCTAATTCAACCATACGCTCTGCCGCCTTATGCAGATGACGATAAATCCAATCGTTGCTTTCGTTCAGCCAATACTCGTGATAACCTTTGTATCCCCAGCTCGAAGGAGACGGTGTGGAAACCTGATTAACCGGATATTTTTCAAGATATTCTAACGGAGTAATCAGCGAGATTTCCTTTTGGTCAGAGTCGATCTTCCGAAACAGGAAATCAATCCACTGAGGTCCCTCAAACCACCAATGACCAAAAAGTTCCGCATCATACGGTGCTACAACAATGGGTTTTCGATCCATTACTGTGGACAGGTACTCAATCTGTCTCTGTCGGTTAAACAAAAAATTTCCCGCGTGCCCGGCAGCCCTATCTAATGCCTTTTCAGGGGAATAAGGCTCTTTTTGATCAGTCTTGCCGGTAATCCGATAATATTTGATACCAATATTACTGCGCTTGCCATCTCCATGGAGATACGGCCTTATATAATCATAATCGAGATCAAATCCCACGTCTCGGTAAAACTCGCGATAGAAAAAATCCCCAGGATATCCTTCCCTGGCACTCCATACCTGTTTGGAAGACTCCATATCCCTCCCAAACGCGGCTATTCCTGACGGACAAAAAATGGGAGCGTAAATACCATATTTCGGTCTTGGGGAAGCAAAGAGAATTCCGTGGGTTTCCATAATAAAAAAACGTATCCCTGTATCCCGGAGTATCTTATCTATTCCCGGTTCATAGGCGCACTCAGACAGCCACATTCCATGGGGTCGCCGGCCAAAATGTTTCTCATAATGATTTACCGCAACGTAGACTTGGGCACGCATGGCATTCATATTGTTATTCATGAGGGGGAAATAACCATGAGTAGCCCCGCAGGTAATTATTTCCAAATTACCTGCATCCTGGATTTTTTTAAATGCACTTACCAGGTTCCACCGGTACTTTTCTGCAAATACTTTTCGTGCATTGGTATAATACCCGTAATACATCTGCGCAAGCCGGTTAAATTCTGGTTGATGCTTCGTCCTCTCAATCTCTTTTTCAGCAAGCTCAATTCGTTTTTCAATATAACGGATATAACGAGATTGTAAAAGAGGATCCGTCAGCATCGAAAGCAACGGCGGCGTTATGGACATCGTTATGCGAAAGCCGATTCCGTCCTCGATCAGTTTATCAAAGACATCAATAAGTGGGATGTATGTCTCTGTAATAGCTTCAAAGAGCCAGTCTTCTTCGAAAAATTCGGTATATTCCGGATGGCGGACAAATGGCAGATGTGCATGTAAAATGAGCGACAAATAACCCTTTTCCATAAATTATTTTTTTGAAACCGGTGAAACACGCGGAGATTCAGGTGAAGCGACGCCTTCTTTTAGTATTTCCTGCCAATTCTTATGTGCACTTTTAAATACCGATTCACTACTGCCAAATTGCCCGGAGGCATCTATACTCTCATACAGCGCTTCAATACTCATCCATGTTTCATCAACTACCTCTGATACGCCGGAACGGGGAATCAGCACCGAATTTGATCGGGCAATGAGACGAAATGTCCCATTCGGAGTGAGGAAACCGATATCCGCGCAAAACGATCTGTTCGGTTTTCCAGTATGAATATACCAACTTCGTGCGCCGCCTGTCACTTCAATATCAAAGTAATCAGGGGCATTGTTTCCGTTAAAGACGGTATCTGTAATATCATAAACCCGTAATACAATTTTTGCGCTGTGCGCCATGCTACCAAGCGTATTGATAATACTGTCCAACACGTCTTTCCTGAGTTCCCAGTAGGCAAACAGACATTCTGCATCACGTACCATTAATACAATGCGATTATCTCCGTAATCCTCCGGAAGATCTGGAATTATTGGAGCATACACTGCCTCTTTCCGCTCCACCTGCAGCAGAGATTCTTCCGTTTTAAGGGACAATCCTTTTGAAGTTACCGGCCAAGTATCTTCGCCGGTGTCACCCCATTCCTGCTGCCCCTCTTCCTGCTCAGAGGAGGAAATATCCATTACGCCAAAAAACCTGTCCCAGATCAGGCAAAAAAAGCCTTTTATCTTTTTCCAGAGCATTTCACAAAGTGCCTTGATGATCTCAAGGATCAGGAGGAATATTTCTTTGAAAATTTCTTTATCCATACTTTATGCCCTAACAATACAAAGGGATGTTTCACCTTAACTAATTTGAAAACAAAGATTTGACAAAGAATTAATACCTGACGCAGCTATGCTGTGACCAATCCCTGCTTACTATATACAAGAACAAGGTTAATCACCCCTCTCTTCCTATCCTTCATGGGGCGGAAACAAAGAAGGAGTAAAAAATCTTTTTCAAAAAATGGTTTTTTATGAGGTAATACTATAATTTTTTATTATACATCAATAAATTGTAAATGGTCAATGAAATTCATAATGCAGCAAGGCCGCAACCAAATCCCTCCTATCGTTCGACGGATCCTTCGGCAGGCTCAGGATGTTGCGCCGTGGCATGGTGAGCCTGTCGAACCATCACGACGAAGTCAAAGGGGGCGAAGGGGAGTAAAAAACTTACAAAAAAAGAAAGATTTTACACGGTAATACTATAAGGCGATGGAGATTGAAGGACGTCTTTCAGATTTGAAACTAATCTCTTGACAAAAACCTGCCATTCGGTGATAATCGCAGCGATCATATATCAACGAGATTTTTAGAAAAGAAATCTTTTGTTTTTCATATCATTTATAAAAACAGACACCCGGAGGACTGGCAGTTATGATTAAACGAATTCTCGTCCCTACCGATGGTTCAGACAATAGCCTAACTGCTGCTGACTACGCTGTAACCATTGCGCGACTTTTTAAAGCCAGCATCAGAGGGTTGTTCGTTAAAGACGTCAAGATATTGACCGGGCCATTGATCCATGATATTGGTACAAGCATCGGTGGAATGGTCCCCTATGGTACCTTTAACCAAACAATCAGGGAAATGCTGGAATCACAGGCCGATGCGGCATTAACCCTGGTAGAGGGGAAGTGCAACCAGGCAGAGGTGTCATTTAGCCAGGAAATACGCGAGGGAGTTGTGAGCCATGAAATCGTTAAATCCGCAGATGACTGTGACCTGATTTCTATGGGAAAGATGGGCATTCATGCTGAATGGCGCGATGTTTTTTTAGGTACCAATGTTGAATTTGTGGTACGGCAGACTCACAAACCGGTACTTATTACACCGGCAGAATACAAGCCGTTTACCAGGATGTTGATTGCCTATGATGGAAGTGTATTTGCAGATAAAGCCCTGAAGAGTGGCGCTGAAATAGCTGCAGTCATGAAGTTACCAATAACCGTGGTTTATGTGGCAGACAAAAAAGACGCAGTCCTGGAACCGCTATCAAAGGCAAAGACTTTTCTCGAAAGCTACCATCTTGCCGTCGATACCGTTGCAAAAGAAGGAACCGATCATGCAAAGGCCATCCTGGAACTCTGTAATGATGAAGACGAAAAATTTGATATTCTCGTCATGGGCGCCTACGGTCATTCAAGAATTCAGGAAATGATTCTCGGGAGCACTACCGTAAGGGTAATGAGATACACGCACTGTCCAATCTTGCTTTGTCGATGACAATTCCTTATTGTAAAAACATATGCTTTTATCCACGAAACTTTATGTCTAATGCCATAACGCAGAAGGCATAAAAAAGCTCAGGCGTCAATGCCATCGAATGAAGCTACGTTATTTCCATAATCCTATTTCCACTTGATTCAAACCTGGGCTGTGCAAAAGAAGGAGCATTTGTCGCCGCCAATTCTGACTGCGAAGATTTAAAATTCATCTCTTTTCTCAACAGTGGACTCATAATTTCCAACCTCAAGATTGCACGAGTCTTCAGAAAGTAAATGTATAATAGTACTCTTGACTTCTACAGTACCAGATACTCCAGGTAATACCATTGCTACAAAAAATATATTTAAAAAAACCTCAATAACTATCGAAATATTTCTGTAGATTAAACGCAAACCATGAGTTGTACAACTTCCTCTCTTTCTGTTCATTTTAGAATAACTCTACCGATTTTAAAGCAGTCCCACCAATTGATGCTTCCCAACTACCGCGGATTATCTTCATTACCTGTATAAAACGTATAACAAAAATAGTTTGTTTTCGGCCATTCAACAATTTATAATTTCAAAAAATATTAATTTTTAAAATAATCATTTGCCTGACGGGAGACATACCATCGGACATATTCATGACATAGATAATAATCACATTGAGGATGAACGTGGTCATAAACATGAATACCGGGCGCGTGAACGGAAGAAATTGGTGCTTGCGAGTGTTGTGACGGGCAGCATCTTTATCGTAGAGATTGTTGGTGGCTTTATCGCCAATAGTCTCGCCCTGATTAGCGATGCCGGCCACATGCTCACCGACCTGTTTGCATTGCTCGTGAGTCTATTTGCTCTCTATTTTGCAGCAAAACCCCCTACAGAAAAAAAAACCTATGGTTTCTATCGGTTGGAAATACTGGCAGCCTTATTTAACGGCGTAACTCTCTTCATGATTACCTTGTGGATATTTTATGAAGCCTACCACCGTTTTATGCACCCCGAAACCATCTCAAGTGGTAAGATGTTCATCGTAGCCCTAATTGGTCTGGTTGCCAATATAACTTGTGTTTATCTTCTCAAAGGCGATAGCCATGGCCATGAGCACAGCCTGAATGTTAAGGCCGCATTCCTGCATATGCTGAGCGATACCCTTTCGTCGGTGGGTGTCATACTCGGAGCAGTTCTTATTTACTATACGAACTGGTTTGTTATAGATCCCATCATCAGTGTCGTACTTTGCATACTTATCCTGATTTGGTCTTACAAATTAGTAATTGAATCCGTTGACGTTTTGTTAGAAGCGACACCGAAGGGAATCCGTATTGATGACGTTATCGCCAGGCTCAAACAGATTCCCGGCATCGATGATGCTCATGACATTCATGTTTGGACAATTACTTCCGGTATGTATTCCATGAGCGGCCATATTGATACGAAAGACATGATGATTAGTGAGACTACGAAGCTTTCCAAAGAAATTAACCGTGTTCTCAGTGAAAAATTCAAGATTGGGCATGCGGTAATTCAGTTTGGATGTGAATGCAAAGTTAATAACGCGCACAACAAACACAACCATCCATAAAAGACCTGCGCCAATATCGCATAAATTAATGCCCGATAAAAACGACTTCCATTACGGCCTTTTGTCCTGCCGCAGAAAAGATGATCTGTGTAGTACCTGGGGAAATTCCACTTACGGTAAATACAGCCTTTCCTGCGGGATCAGTAAGTACTTCAGGGGTAACCGTTGCAACCGTCGGGACTGGACTTACAGCCGTAACTTTGATGCCAAAGAGCGGGCCGCCCTGCCTGTCCAGTATCTGAATAAACACCTTATCCTCGGAACCCGAGTGGACACTTAGTTTAGAAGGGCTCACTATGATATGCACCCCTTTTTCATAGGGAAGATACGAAGGCGCTTGCGCACAGGAACTCAGAAAAAGGACGCCAACCAAAATTAAAAAAAAAGGCGCTGTCTTTCGATTTGGAAATTTCACAATATTCTCCTCTCCGAAGTCAAAGAGTATTTGTAAGTATCAAGAGTTAATAACGTTTAATATATAACAAACTGTGACGATTGAGGTCAAGGCTTTCCTTTACCTTAAAGAACGTTCCGTCAACTTTGAAAAAAGTTACACTGGCCATCACAAGTTTTCTTAAAAAGACGAAGAATACTGATTTTATAGTTGTCTTCACGGCATGTTATGGTAAGACTGAACCCAATCGGTCAGACAATCTCTCCTTACTTATGCACGGCACTAAACCAGAGAACCCGTCTGCTACTGCTTATCATAGGGAAAATGTCAATGCCGACAAGAAGTGATGCATCCTGGCAAAAAGGCTGTAAGTTTTTTTGCAAAAGTCTGTTGCAGTTCAGGGTTTACAAAAAGCATCATGAATACAGGAGGGCTCTCGAATGTCTTTTATGCAGCACTTTCCACGCTCAAATCAACGAGAGACCCGTATGTCCTTCATCCCCTCCCTGTAAAGATGAGGAAAAAGGGGGATGTGTTATTTCGGTAGCAGTATGCTGCGTTAGGAAGGTACCGTATTTCTGTAATAAATTTGGTGCATGAAATCATAGGTTTTAGGACGTTTTCCATCATCTCTTTCTCACAATGGCGACTTAAAATCGTTGCTCTCATCTCGTGCTGAGCCTTTCGGAGGATTTTTTTTCTTAACATCGTTTGCATAGTTATTAATTTTTTCGGAAATACTTTCAGGAATACCAGAGACTAACTTTTGCATTCCTTTCCCGATGTGGGTCGCAACTTTTGAGGAATAAACCGTGTCGCAGGTTGCCTTACTGCAAAATGTAAGGACGCCATAGATGATCACACCGGAAAAGACGAGACCTTTGATAATTCCTAACAGGCCACCCAGCAGCCGCATACCAATCCCTATTTCCCATTTTCCTATAATTTTTTTTATCACATCCGTGAGAATGTGGGTAGCAATAAATGCGACACCGTAGATAAAAAGGTAACCAAACAATCCCGCCGTGGACTGGGTAAAAAATCCTTGCAGAAAATTACCCAAGGTGTTGTGAAAAAGCAGCGCTGTAAGGAAAGAGATGAACAGACAACCAATTCTAATAAATTGAAACAACGGACCGCTGGCAAGTCCCATAACGGCAGCAAAAAATACGATGACAAAAATTGAGTAATCTATCCAGTGCATAGTTAATTGTTTTTTTTTCCTCTTTTTGGGTTGCGTAAAAAATCGTTTACCAAACCTTTGAAAAGATGCCCCAGGCTCTCTTTATTCAGTTTTACGGCAATCTTTGGATCTTTGGTCGTGCCTCGTATTTCTATGGGAACCGCATGTTGTTCTAAAATAAGCCCTGCAATATTTTCGACATCCTTTTTCATCCGCTCTTTGTGAAATTGAACCATAGCATCATACGAAATTACCCCTTCAAATTCAGCCACACCCGATGCTGTAATATTCGCCAGCGGGCCCTGTATCTCCATCTTTTGCGTGAAAATCTTACCGTCCTTGACCAGGATTACCGCCTCCAGAGAATCAAACGAATACTGCTCCGACTCGCCCAGCATTTCCAGTAGAGCGGACATAACCTTGTTGCCCTGGATGTACCCGTCTTTTATTTCAATCCTCACATTGGCAGTAAGCTCCTGATTAAGTATCTCCTTACCCATGCCATTGCCCTGCAGAGAACCGTTCAGGCTCAGCAACCCCCCGATATCACCGTCCTTTACCACAAAAACGGGAATGAGATTGACGACAGGAATGTCCCGGGTAATATGGACTCCCTTTGCCTCAAACGTAAGGTCAAATACCGGTCTTTTCTGATGAAGATCAATCACACCCTGTACAACAGCAGGGCCTTCGTTTACCCTGCAACGGGCATCGGTAGTGATAATGCCATTTCTGAAAGAAAATGCGTTGGTAACAAGGTCTTCTACCAGCAACCGGTTTTCATAGTTCATTTGACGGATACAAATTTTCTTTACAACAATTTCTTTCCACAGCGCAGGAAGCAATTGGAATGTACCTTGAATATCTTCAAGCTGTATCTGGGTGTCCGGCTCCTGTTCCACTCTCTGGATTGTAAGATAGGGGATATTTACCTTATTGGGCCAATGAAAAGAAACGGGTCCGATCTGTTGTACAGATTTAAAATTATCCTCTACTGCCCGGAGAACCTCGTGTTGTATAAAATCGTCAGAAACAAACGCTGGAATAATAAAGATGCCGGCTAATGGAATCCCCAGTGCCAAACTACAAACAATAACAATCCATTTTAACGCTGCTTTTTTAGTTTGCATAGAGGTATTTAATAAAAAGTAGCATACATGACAAACGACTTGCCTGCCTTACCAATAGTGCGGAGACGTGGTTGAGGCCTTGCTGCACCAGGAATTATCTATTCTGATATTTTACCATTCCTTCTCTGAATAAATCATTTCCGTATATATCATTGGCTACCACAACGGGAAAATCTTCCACCTCAAGCCGCATGATAGCCTCGGTTCCCAGGTCCTGATAAGCAATGACATCCGCCCTTTTTACTCTCTTCGCCAATAAGGCAGCGGCGCCTCCGGTTGCGGCAAAATAAACGGCCTTATACTGCTTCATTGCCTCAATGACACTGTCAGAGCGATTACCTTTCCCGATGGTAGCCTTTAAGCCCATTGCCAATAATTGAGGTGTATAGACATCCATCCGATAGCTTGTAGTTGGCCCGCATGACCCGATAGGTCTTCCTGGCTGCGCGGGACTTGGACCCACATAATAAATGATCTGATTCTGTACATCAAAAGGTAACTTCTTACCCTGCCCGGCAAGTTCTACAAGCCGTTGATGAGCCGCATCCCTTGCCGTATAGATAATTCCGGATATCAGAACCCTATTGCCTATCCTGAGGTTTGCAGTTGTATCGTCCATGAGAGGGGTTTTTATGTGAATGATGTTTGACATAACCTTGGATAGCCACATGGTCAAAAAGTTTAGATACCCAATACCACCGTTTTCACACGGTGTGCATGGCACTCAATATTAACGGCTACCGGAAGGCTGGCAATGTGACAGGGAGACCATTCCACACGAACTCCAAGGGCGGTTACACTGCCACCTAAACCCTGGGCTCCAATGCCCAAATTGTTTACCCTTTCCAGCATCTCCTTTTCCAGACAATCAGTATCAGGGTCGCTGTGTCCTACTCCCAAAGGCCTCAAGAGTGACTTTTTAGCCAGGTGGGCAGCATAATCAAAAGTGCCGCCGATCCCAACACCCACAATAATGGGCGGACAGGGATTGGCCTTTGCTATTCGCACGGTCTCTACAACAAAGTTTATAACCCCCTCCCTGCCATCAGCCGGAGTCAGCATGGCAATCCGGCTCATGTTTTCACAGCCTCCACCCTTTGCCATGAACGTAATTCTTACAGAATTTCCGGGAATAAGTTCTGTGTGGATAATAGCAGGGGTGTTATCACCGGTATTGACACGTTTGAGCGGATTTGCAACCATCGATTTTCTCAAATAACCTTCTTTATAACCCTGGCGTACCCCATTATGAATCGCATCGTACAGACGGCCGCCAGTAATCTCTACGTCCTCGCCCAACTCAACAAATACGACGGCAACCCCCGTATCCTGGCAGATAGGCATCTGGCATTCACGTGCAATTTTTGCGTTCTCCAGTAAATCTGCAAATACTTCCTTTGCTACGGAGGACGCTTCAGCTTCGCGGGAGTTTTTCAATGCATCAAGAACATCATCACTTACCTGAAAATTGGCGCCCATGCACAGATGAGATATCTTTTCAACGATTTCCTCTGCACTAATCTTTGTACGTGTACCCATAGCGTATCGCTTTTATATTTTCGTTGAAGAATTGTGGTGGAAATTCTGAAGCAAAATCTACCTTCTCAAGATTAATGCCAATTTTGCTTAAGAGTCTGCCCAGAGCAATCATGTTGACAAAGATAGGACTGTTAAACTGTTCTATTGCGAGTTTCTCAAAGGGAACACGGTCGCTCGCGGGACATTTGATCTCACACTTTTTACATTCTGCACCACAGGCAGACGATTCGATAAGCATAAGCTTTGCCCGTATCGAGGGATCGGGTGTCTTCGAAAGCTGGAGACCGATATCAGCCTCTTCAAAAAATGGAACGTCAATAGGGTCATCGGAATAAACAATTTCCGCATGAATATTACCCCCGCGCACTGCTGCATCATAAACGAGATTTAACGATATCTCTTTGCCTAATTTAGCAAGGATATTAGCCAGCGCATGCGCCATAAGTTTTATACCCTGCCCTGCCTCACCCGCCAGAATGATCTTTTTTGAACGAAGTTCTTCGGGAACAGGGACAATCTTGTGTACCATAAGGATAACATTTATCTTAAGAAACCTGCGGTCAACAAAAGCCGCTTCTTCACGTCTTTCACGGAGTACATATCCTTGAAGATCAGGCGTTCAACTATATGACTCCAGGCGTGTAATTCGTCTGTAATATAACGGAAGAGGGTTGCCGTTGTTTCTGTACCGGATTTTTTAAAGTTCTCCATGGCAAAAGTAATAAGAAAGTGTTTGTATCCTATCGTTAAATAGTGTCTGAACGAAAACGCATACTTTTGTTATTTCGACCGAAGGGAGAAATCTTCAAACCCTACAATTTCAATACTCAAAAGATTTCTCGCTCCACCTAAAAGGATATTTTTGGTAGTTTCCGTTCAGAGGCTAAATAATTCAGCAGGACGGTTAAACAGGAATAAAAGCCGTAAGAGACGGTATATACCTTAACACTATCAATTCATCTTCATTTGCTGCCCGCCGTTTTTGCTCTTAAATTATACCAACCATTGAGAAATTGCAAAGATAAATTTACCTTTCGGAAGATCTCCACACAAGTTTTTAGCGGGAATCTATAAAGTTTAGAGTTCACTGGATACCCGACAAAAGCATTCGGGTATGACAAAAATCGTACAAGTAAGCTTCTAACCTGACAACGCCGGTGTTGTTCAGAAAACAAACATCTCTACACATCTTGCGAATCCTGGGTTTCTCGATTTCTGCTTCTAAAGTTACTGTACAACTTGTTTGTTAAAACATATTGCTTCTGGTTGTTTTTGCACAAGGACTTTCCGCTTGACTTTGAAATATCATTGACGTAGATTTACCAATATTATCTATTATTCCTCTAGAAGGCGCCTTAAAAAAGATTCCATCATGCAAGTAGCAATCGTTCATGACTGGCTAACCGGAATGCGTGGAGGAGAGAAGGTTTTAGAGATATTCTGTGAGCTCTTTCCTGATGCGGACGTTTTTACCTTAATCCATCTCCAGGGCACAGTTTCAAAGATCATCGAGAACAGAAACATACAAACTTCGTTTCTTCAAAGGGTGCCTTTGGTGAAAAGGTACTATCGCTCTTTCCTGATGTTATTCCCTATGGCAATTGAGGGGTTCGATATGAATGCGTATGATTTGGTTCTGTCCAGCAGCCACTGTGTGGCAAAAGGTATCTTAACCTCTTCAACTACCGTCCATGTGTGTTATTGCCACACACCAATGAGGTACGTTTGGGATCAATATCACACATATTTTGGTATCGGAAAAAAGAGTCTGGTTTCCAGGGTCTTGATACCTCCCGTCGCCCACTATTTAAGGATGTGGGACGTTACTTCCAGTGCGCGGGTAGATCACTTTGTAGCAAATTCACACCATGTTGCAAACCGGATAAAAAAATATTATAAAAGATCCGCAGAGGTTATTCACCCACCCGTGGATTGTTCGTTTTATACACCGCAGGAGAGTTACAAAGAAGGAAACTATTATCTGCTTGTTTCTGCCTTTGCTCCTTATAAGAGAATCGATGTGGCGATAGACGCATTTGAAAGGATGGGGGTGCCACTCATTCTTATCGGAGGAGGGCAGGAAGAAGTGCAAATCAGAAAGATGGCAAAAAAACACGTTCAATGTATCGGATGGCAATCCAGTGAATCTTTGAGGGAATATTATCGTGGGTGTAAAGCCTTGATCTTTCCGGGTGAGGAAGATTTCGGGATCGTCCCTTTGGAGGCCCAGGCATGTGGAAAACCCGTGATTGCTTTCGCAAAAGGAGGCGTGCTGGAAACTGTTCATGGGATATATCCTCCTTCTTCTGGCTCTCCTGAAGGGAAGGCGGATATTCATCCGGCGTCTCCTACAGGGGTATTTTTTACAGAACAAACTCCGGAATCTTTAATGGATTCCGTAAGGTTTTTTGAGCGTCATCAACACCTCTTTGACCCGCAATTAATCAGGAAACATGCAGAAAGTTTCGATCGTTCGCTATTTAAAGAAAAATTTAAACAATATATTGAAAAACAGGTATGCTAAAGAAACATAGCAAGTTTTTTGAATCCGTACTGCTTCTTGCAGATTGGCTTGCCCTGTCTGGTGCGTGGATACTGTCATATTACCTGCGTTTTTACTCAGACATCGTGCCTGCTTACAAAGGGATTCCCCCCTTTAAAATATATCTGATGCTACTCCTGTTTATGATCCCTTTATGGGGAACCGTTTTTCGGATATTTGGGCTGTACCGCCCCCGCAGAGTTTCGACCAGACTCTCTGAAATAGCGGATATTGGCAAGGCATCTACCTTTGCCACCCTGATCCTTATCGCACTTACCTTCTTTTTTCGCCAATATGAATTTTCCCGGCTGACGTTCTTTTATTTTTGGCTTATCAACATTGTCTTTCTTAGTTTGACCCGCATCCTATTCCGGGAATTTTTGCGTTTCTTACGGCGGAAAGGTTATAACCAGAGATACGCATTGGTTATTGGCACGGAAAACCTAGCGCAAGATCTGGTAAAAATCCTGCGGAAACATCCGGAACTCGGAATTCAAATTTCCGGTTTCCTGACACATGACTCACAAAGTATAGGAAATGTTTTGCAGGGAACCAAAGTGTTAGGGAAGTATTCTGATGTCCGCGACTTGGTTGTAAAGCTTGGCATTGACATTGTCTTTATCGCATTGCCTTTTAACGCCCATACTCAGTTGAGAGAGGTTCTGGATTGTATTGGTGATGAAATGGTTAGTATCATGGTCTTACCGGATCTCTTTGAGTTTATTAGCTTACGGGGTAGTGTCAGCGAGTTTGAGGGCATGCCGCTTATTAGTCTTCGCGATACACCGTTGTATGGATGGAATATTATCTTAAAAAGACTGTTGGATATTGTTTTCTCCACGATCATATTAATTTTCACATCCCCTCTTATAGGAATTATCTCACTCCTGATTAAAATAACTTCTCATGGGCCTGTCTTCTTTAAACAAGAACGGATGGGGATGGATGGTAAGGTGTTTAATATCCTCAAGTTCCGGACGATGAAGATAGATGCGGAGAGTGCAACGGGTCCTGTATGGACGAAACAGGACGATTCGCGACGCACGAAAATAGGTGCGTTGCTGAGAAAGACAAGTCTGGATGAACTTCCGCAGTTTTTCAATGTTTTACGTGGCGACATGAGTATTGTTGGGCCACGTCCGGAACGGCCTGTTTTTATAAACAACTTCAGAAATGCCATTCCAAAATATATGTTAAGGCATAAAATGAAGGCGGGAATTACCGGCTGGGCGCAGGTTAGCGGCTGGCGTGGAAATACCTCAGTGGAAAAACGGATTGAATACGACCTGTACTACATTGAAAACTGGTCATTGCATTTTGATCTGAAAATTATATGGCTGACGTTATGGAATGGATTTATCAATAAACATGCGTATTAAATCCGTTGCAGCAGCAGTCATATCATTTTTACAAAAATTTATGATTTTCTGTTTGCAAGGTATTTTTATAAATCTGCGATTCTTTATTGTAAATCAGAAGTATTTTGGCTCCGGTTTGCCTGTGCTATGAGAAAACTCATTGTTCTCTGTGTAGTCTGTACAATTTTCAGTTTTCAGTATTTTTTCATGGGTACACGGTATTCTTTGTTTATTCTTTTCGCAGACGATTCCGTACCAGGGCCAGCATGGTCGATCGATACTCAGCCAGCGCCCCTTGCGAGGACGGCCTTAGAAATAGCACAGGAATCCTATCCTGAAATCGACATAGAAATATATCTCAGAAAACTGGCGGAAATTGTGAAAAATGTAACAATAAGTCTCCGCGATGAAACAGAACCGGAACAGATTATTAAAACGATCAATCTCGTCCTTTTTAATGAACTCCAATTTACCTATGTTCAAACGGGCGATCTTGATTCCCTCTCCCTCAATAAGGTTCTGGATACCAAGACGGGTAATTGTGTAGGACTGTCTATTCTTTATCTGTGCATAGCAGAAGGGTTACACATACCCATGTATGGAGTGAGTGTGCCGGAGCATATTTTTGTCCGGTACGACGACGGGGATTTCCGGAGAAATATTGAGACGGGTTACGAAGGGATGTTCACACCGGATAGTTACTATATAAACATGCCCGGAAAGCGTATCTCGCCGGGAAGTATCAGAAATGGGTATTATCTCAAAAATCTTAGCCGGAATGAAGTTGTTGCTGATATTTATTTGAATCGCTCCATAATACAAAAAGAGAACGGCAATATAAAAGCATCATTACAAGACGTAAACCGTGCGATCGAATTCCATAGCAATGATGCCGTAGCCTTTTGTAACCGCGGTGTGTTGTATGAAAAAATGCATGACCCTGATCGCGCATTGGATGATTATAACAAGGCCGTTGCCCTGAATCCCGACTACGCACCGGTCTATTACAATCGTGGTTCAGTATATGCTTCAAAGGAAATATTTGACAAGGCTATCATGGATTATAGCAAGGCGATAGCTTTATATCCCAATTCAATTCTGTCATATTATAACCGGGGGATGGTCTTTAAAATGATTGGCAGGGGAGACTTGTCCGTAGGAGACCTCACCAGCGCCATCTCTTTAGATCCAAAATTTGCGCCGGCGTATGCCCAGCGTGGTCTGGTTTATGCCGAATCGGGTGAGCCGGAAAAAGCCCTGGCTGACTTCAACAGAGGACTGGAGCTTGATCCCACGAATACGGAAATTTATATGAAGAGAAGCATTCTCTACGCCGACGCACAGCGTTTTGATGAAGCGATTGCGGACATAACAGCTTTTATACAATATGCCAAAGACAATGCGTTTGCTTATTATATTCGGGCTAAGGCATATCGGGGGAAAGGGGATATTGAAAAATCTCTGGAAGACTATAACAAAATGATAGAACTGAGCCCGAGGCTTGCCGGCGTATATTACGAACGGGGCCAAATCAAAAACCTGTTAAAAATGCCCGATGAAGCCCTCGAGGATTTTACTCACTCAATCGAACTGTTTCCTTACAATTCATTAGCTTACCTTCATCGTGGAAATACTTTTCAAAAACTTGGAAAAAACGAAAAAGCACGGAAGGATTATGAGGTTTATCTGAAACTTAATCCTGACGCATCTGATAGCGAAGAAGTCAAAAACACGATAGAGCATCTGAAAGACAATCTAAACCACTAAAATCTTGGTATCAAAGCCGCTTTTTGAAAAGGGAGGGGAAAAGCATTTGCCCAATTGAGCATGGGTGTCTTCACACCAGTTAAAGTAAATACTTCGCCCTTGCAGGCACAGTAAACAATGCTATCTTTCCTTTGTTAAAACGATTCTTTAAGCACAATTCTTGCAAACCGCCGTTTTCCGACCTTGAGGACCATGCCGGGTTTTACCTCGATATTCAGGGTGGGATCCTGTATGGGATCATTGTTTATGCTTACCCCACCTTGTTGAACCAACCGTCGCGCCTCACTATTGGTAGTGGCAAAGCCACACAAGACAATAAGTCTGGCAACCCATATCCTGCCATTTACTAATTCTGTGCTTAATATTTCAATATCGGGTATTTTATCCGGAAGGGCGTGTTCTTTAAAGATACGGTCAAACTCTGCGGCCGCTGATTCTGCATCCTTAGCGTTGTGATAGCGCTGTACGATTGCCTTCGCCATAGCTGCCTTCGCTGTGCGCGGATGGATGTCGACATTGAGAAGCTTGTTGATCTCGTCGCTATTCAGGTCTGTTGCCAGTTCAAAATACTTGCGCATCAGGTTGTCCGGAATAGACATCGCCTTGCCAAACATCTCGCCGGGAGATTCGGTAATGCCAATATAATTTCCAAGACTTTTGCTCATCTTCTTGTTTCCGTCGATTCCTTCAAGGAGCATCGTGGTCAAGGCAACTTGCGGCTCTATACCCGCATCTCTTTGCAAATCCCTTCCGACGAGCAAGCTGAATAACTGATCCGTGCCGCCCAATTCTACGTCGCTTCTTACCATAAGGGAATCGTAGCCCTGCATAAGGGGATAGATGAATTCATGCACACTGATGGGAATACCGGCATTATAACGCTTGGTAAAATCATCCCGTTCCATCATTCTTGCCACGGTCATCTTTGAAGCGAGCTGGATGACATCATGAAAGGTCATCTTTTTAAACCACTCACTGTTATAGAGCACCTCTGTTTTCTTTAAATCTAGAATCTTCCCAGCCTGGGAAAGGTACGTCTTGGCATTTTCCAATACCTTTTCATACGTAATAATGGGACGCGTCTTGTTGACCCCCGAAGGGTCGCCTACGGTTGCCGTATAATCTCCAATGATAAGCACTGCGGTATGCCCGAGCGATTGGAATGCCCGTAATTTATGGATAGGGACGGCATTTCCGATATGGATGTCAGGAGCGGTGGGATCGAGTCCTAACTTTACACGAAGAGGCCTGTTTTCTTCCTGCGATTTTTTAAATTTTTTTATCAATTCTTCTTTTGTTACAACATCTACCGTTCCGCGCAGTACTATCTCTAATTGTTCGTCCACATCTTTAAGCATAGTGTCTCCAGGATTCATGCATCCTATATCATAACGCAGCAAAGCCGCAACCAAATCCCCCGATTAAGGATGGCAAAGGAGGGAGAAATACTTAGGAAAAAAGAACGTTTTGCATGGTACTATTATAAATCCACGTCTGCTTTACTTGGAATGCCACGGGATTTAACATGACAAGCTGCGAATTAAAGGTCAAGACTCAAAGTGACAATTTGTGTCTCCCGAGAAGGCTGTCGAAGTTTTTCCGCTAAAATGCCGGGATCTTTCCTTTCATAAAAAACTTGAAATAGAGTAAAAACACCAGGGTTAATGAGTTGTGTAAGATATGCACAACGATAGATGCAACGAGGGTTTGGGTCTTCTCATATAAATACCCAAGAAGCATTCCCAGGATAAATATTTGTAAAAAGGCAAAGATGTCCATATGCACTGCGGCAAAAAGAGATGCTGTGATTGTAATGGCATATCGTCTGCCAAGCGAATTTTTCAATGCCGGCTGCAGAAACCCGCGAAACATAATTTCTTCCATAACCGGGGCAACGACAATTCCAAAAAAAATCAGGCTCCCAAGGACAAAGACCGACTTTTCTTCCAGTACCCATTGGACAATCTCCTGCATTTGCGGTGCTTGACCGTAATAACTGGAGATCAGGTTGATGACGAAGCCTGCGAGTATGATGACAGGAAGCGTGATTGCATATCGTTTAACACCTTGTTTTATATTTCCCGATAAATTTACCATGGATAGACCCAAGGCGGTAACGGACTGCCGGTATTCAATACAGACAATGTAAAACACATACGAGCAGACTAACATGTTGATAAAAACAGAGATGAAAAGGACCAGGTTCCGATGTCCAATGCTGTTCAGGATATTAAAACCCAGGAGGGCATTGATGAACCGCACGATTACCGGCATACCAATGAGCAGAAGAATCACATAGGCGAGAAAAACCTTTGCTGCATCCTTCAAATTCCAGCGACAATTCAATGCTATTCCGGGCCTTGTCTGAACGCTATTCATTTTTTATTATTTGGACAAAAACTTCTCTGTGTCTTGGTCCGTCAAATTCACAGAAATAGATACCCTGCCACGTTCCGAGGGCTAACTTTCCAAAGGTGAAAGGTATGGACGCTGAAGAACCCACCAGGGTTGATTTGATATGGGCTGCAGCATTCCCTTCGCTATGAGTATAGCGGCCATTCCACGGCACCAGCCTGTTAAGGTCATTAATAATATCTTCCCGTACCGAAGGGTCAGCATTTTCATTGATCGTTATAGCAGCAGTAGTATGAGGTACATACAGATAACATATTCCTTCTTTCACAGACTGTTTTTTCAGGAGTGTATCCACTTCCTGTGTGATGTCGACAAACTCCGTATGTGAATGTGTTGTCACCTGAATCTTATCCATGACGACATTCCGCCCTTATCTTAAAAAAATAGAATGAATTGTTTGAATAAAACGAAGTAATTATGTAATGCCAGAGAAATACCTCGTCGAATCTGATACGACTTTCTCCCGCTTTTATAGCAGGCACTGCTTATAGAATTTTTTATTTTATCAGTAATGCGAAGCTATTCAAGAAAATTTGTTTCAGGGATGTTGCCATTTTGAAATGTTAATAGTTATTACTATTTTAAATTGGTAACATCAAAACCTGTTATTTTATTGAAACTAAGACAAAATAAATATATATTTAAATATTGTTTCTGTGATTCGTATTTTTCCTGAAATATCTCTGTTTTTTGCCATTATCCTTCTATCTTATGAAAACTTTTATTCCATTGGTGATATGTTAGAAGCAACAAAAAATCTGGAAACGCCGTTAAATCGCCGAAGATTTTTGTACTTTACGGGTTGGGGGTGTATTGGGATATTTCTCATGACTCTATTTGGCGGAGTTATGAGATTCTTCTTTCCCAGAACCATCGTTGAACCGCCAACGAGATATAAGATTGGATATCCCTCCCAATATACGTTAGGGGTGAGTGAAAGGTTTAAAAAGCAGTTCCGGATATGGATCGTCAGGGAGGCTGATAGATTATACGTAATCGAAGCGAAATGCACCCATCTGGGTTGTACCCCAAACTGGCTGGCGGCTGAAGGTAAATTCAAATGCCCATGTCATGGCAGCGGGTTCACGCCCGATGGGATAAATATTGAAGGCCCTGCTCCGAGGCCTATGGAAAGATTTAAGGTTATGCTGGAAACGGACGGCCAAATCATTGTTGATGCGGGGGTACGATTCAGGGGTGAACGTGGAGAATGGGATAAGCCAGGCGCTTTTTTAAAGGTATAATAATGGATAATAAACCTACGGAAAATTTCTTGTCAAAATACAAAAACATGCTGAAAGAGAAGGGATTGTTCGGCACACTGAGAGACGTAACGGTTAACTCGCAGGTCTGGAAATCTATCTTCAGACACACCTTTGCCGATACGCCTAAGAATCGTATGCTAAAGATTGTGTCGAACGTCTTTATGCATCTGCATCCAGCCAAGGTAAAAAGGCATGCTCCGCAATTAAAATTTACCTGGTGTATGGGCGGTATCAGTTTCTTCCTGTTTCTGGTGCTTACGTTTACCGGTGTGTTATTGATGTTTTATTACCGTCCTACGGTGCATGATGCGTACTGGGATATAAAAGACCTGGAATATCAGGTGCCTTTCGGTGCAATACTGCGAAATCTGCACCGGTGGAGCGCCCACCTGATGGTTATCACGGTATGGTTCCATATGTTTCGCGTATTTGCAACGGGTTCGTACAAACCGCCCAGGGAATTCAACTGGTGTGTGGGCGTTGTCCTGCTGGTGCTTACTCTTCTTCTCAGCTTTACCGGTTACCTGCTTACATGGGATCAATTGGGATTCTGGGCAGTAACGGTTGGCACGAATATGGCACGCTCAACGCCCTTGCTGGGACACGAGGGGCCTTTTGGGGAACAACTGGGAATGACCGCACATAATGACATACGTTTCGCCCTTCTGGGCGGTTCGCTGGTGGGAGGAAATGCCCTGTTAAGGGCATACGTATGGCATTGTATCGGGCTGCCTCTTATTATTAGTATCTTTATGATGGTGCACTTCTGGAGGGTTCGCAAGGACGGAGGTATTTCCGGACCACTCTAGCGATTTCTTGGAATGTCTGTAGGTATATTGTTTTTATTGGTTTACCGGGGTTCATGCAAAAAGGTGAGCCTCGTCGCTCCACAAAGAGAATTCAATCATGGAAAACGTCTGGGCAATTATAACGAAACCTGATAATATCCCCATTGTTGGGCTAATGATTCTGTTGGTATTCTTTACCTGGATTACCTTTAAACAGGCATTTGAGAATGACGAACGGATAGAACGAAAAAAACAACAAGAACGGAAGTAGTGTTCGATGAACTATACAATAGTCAAAGCCGACGACCACTGGTTCAGAGAAAATGTCAATTGCCAGTATGCATGTCCTGTCAATACGCCGGCCATGAATTATATCGAGCGCATCGTTTATGGAGACTTTGATGCCTCTCTGCGCCTCAATTTCATGGCAAATCTTTTCCCTCATATCCTCGGCAGGACCTGTACTCATCCCTGTGAAACAGCATGCCGCCGTGGAGCGATTGACAAACCCGTCTCCATATGCGCACTGAAAAGGAGCGCGGCAGACTTTTCAGCTAAAAAATTCCCTCCAAAATCAATGCATATCGAAAAGACAGGAAAGCGCATTGCAATAATAGGTTCCGGGCCATCCGGTCTTGCCGCCGCACATGATTTGGCAATAAAAGGTCATGATGTTGTTATCTATGAGTCCCTTCCGGTTGCCGGTGGCATGTTAACTGTGGGTATTCCGCCGTACCGGTTGCCACGTGATAAGATAGAAGACGCTGTAAACTGGATAAAGGAACTCGGAGTAGATATCCGCTTAAACAGCCCTATAGACACCCACGATAAGTTTGACATTTTACTAAAGGAATACAATGCAGTTTATATCGCCACAGGCGCGCATAAATCACAGATGCTTGAAATTCCCGGTGAAGACCTTGAAGGGGTAATGCATGGCGTAACCTTCATGAAGGATACAAATCTTGGGATACGAAAAGCCGTCCCCGAAAGGGTAGCCGTCATTGGGGGGGGCTTTACTGCCATAGATTGTGCGCGTTCTTCCCTCCGGCTTGGCGCAAAAGATATTTCCATCATTTACCGGAGGACGTTGCAGGAGATGCCCGCCGGTGAATTGGAAGTACATATGGCACGGGAGGAAGGTGTAAAGATGCACTATCTGACTTCTCCGGTAAAAATTATAGGCGGACATGATCGAAAGATGACACACATCGAGTGCATAAAAAACGAACTGGGCGAACCGGACGACAAGGGACGCCGCCGCCCGGTCCCGGTAACAGGAAGCAATTTCACCATCCCTGTCGATATGGTAATTGCGGCTATCGGCCAATCACCGGAGGTTGGTTTTTTGACAGAAAGGTTTGGGATAGAGATCAATCGATGGGGGATGCCCGTCATTGATTCTGAAAATTTTATGACTGCACGAAAAGGCGTATTTGCGGGTGGCGATTGTATAACCGGCCCGAGGAATATTATTGAGGTAGTGGCGGACGGCAGAAAGGCTGCAAGGTCGATACACGCATTTTTAACAGGTGCAGAACGGAAAGGATACAAGTTTTACTATAGAGATCAATCCCCTTCAGACAGAATGCCCAATTATGAATCGGCGCCCAGACAGAGCCAGGACTCCCTCCCCATGAAAGAGCGATGTGACCTGACTGCGGAGGCCGAACAGGGGCTCTCACAGGAGAACACATTCAAGGAGGCGGGACGCTGTCTGCTCTGTCATTATAATATATTCATTGACGAAACGTGTATACTTTGCGGCGGCTGTATTGACGTTTGTCCCTATGATTGTATCTCCATGGTCTCCCGTGAAAACGTAGCGGCTACAGAGGCCTTACAGGACGAGAGGGTTGTTCCTGGCGACTGGAGCGCCGCTATGGTAATCGACGAGGAAAAATGCATCCGCTGTGGACTGTGCGTCAAACGTTGCCCGGTGAACGCCATCACGATGAAACGCTTTGCGTATTCGGAGGAATAAGCGCAGATAATAATCGAGGATAAACTGAATAATTAAAATATGCAGGCAAAAGAGACTAAACTCCAGGATATTATCGAAGGAACAAAGCAATATGTTATCCCTCTTTTTCGGCGGACTTATAGCTGGGAAGAAAAAGAATGGAAAATTTTATGGGAAGACCTTGTCGAACTTTGTACAGCGGAAAACCCACGATCTCACTTTATTGGCTCAATTGTAAATATGCCAACCGTTTCTGTCCCTGAAGGCGTTGCTAAATTTTTATTGATCGATGGTCAGCAGCGATTAACTACTATATTTATCTTACTGACTCTTCTACGCAATAAGGCAAAAGAAAAACCAAATCAGGAATTTGCCGAAGAAATTAATAATACTCTACTAGTTAACCCATACAAAAAGGGCAATGATTATTTCAAGTTAATGCCGACGCAGGTTGACAGGGACGCATATATAAACCTCATCAATGGAAAATCAAATGGATCAGAAAATCAACTTACAAGGGCATACACTTTTTTTGAGAAGAGACTCAGACAGACACAGTTTGAACATGAAAAGCTAAAGAAAATTATCACGAGTTATTTTTCTGTTGTTAGCATTGTACTTGATGCAGATGATAACCCATACTTGGTTTTTGAAAGCTTGAATGCTAAAGGAATGCCCCTAACACAGGCAGACCTCATTCGCAATTATTTCTTTATGCGCATTCATGCAGACAAACAAGATGAAGTTTACAATAACTATTGGCAGCCAATGCAAACAGCGTTAAATGATAGACTGACCGAATATATTAGACATTTCTTAATGAAAGATGACGGCAGCATCATAAAACAATCCGATGTTTACTTTGCGCTCAAAGGAAGAGTGTCACCGGACACTGCAATCGATTATTTGAAAAAATTGCAAAAGTTTTCGATTTACTATCAGAGACTGATTTATCCGGAATTCGAACCCGAGGTGGATTTGCAGAAGCATTTCAGAAGAGTGGACAGAATAGAAGTCACTACGGCCTATCCACTTCTTTTGAACGTTTATGATAATTATGTGGAAAATAAAATAAGCAAGGCCGATTTTATTTCTATTCTGAAAACGCTTGAGAATTACCTTATTCGCAGATTTGTTTGTAACGTACCAACAAATCAGCTTAACAAAATCTTTTCAGCAGTTTATCCACAATTAACCACAAAATATTCAGATAACCTTGCTGAAGGGGTTAAAGCAATATTACAAAGTAAGGGTTATCCAAAAGACAATGAGTTTTGCTTCCGGTTTAAAGAAGCTAAGTTTTATGGTGGTGGTGACAGGCAGAAAAAAACCAAACTCATACTCGAAAGCCTGGAAGAAAGTTTTGCCCATAAAGAGGCAATATCTTTTGATAATTTAAGTATAGAACATGTAATGCCACAAACTTTATCAGAGTGGTGGCAAAATCATCTTGGTAACGACTGGGAAGAAACACATGCATTATTTTTGCATACCATCGGTAATTTGACTTTATCCGCTTATAATACAGAATTGTCAAATGACGATTTTATAGCAAAAAAACGAACATATAACGAAAGCCACTTAGAACGTAACGAATATTTCTATGCCCTTTCCGCTTGGACAAGGGCAGAGATTGAAGAAAGAGCGAAAGTATTAGCAAAACAAGCGCTGGAAATATGGAACTACTTTGGACAAGAAAAAGCTATTTCATCTAACCTGAAAGAAGTCACTGGCACCACACCAACAGAACTTAAAATTTTGGGACAGCGGTTTCCAGTTCAGACATGGCGAGATGTTTTAGAGCAAACCCTTAACACTGTTGCAGATCTGGAAACCGATAAATTTGAAATCATTGCACACAGCTTTCCTCATTACGTTGGCAAAGATAAAAATAAATTTAGAGCAAGTCGACAGCTTCAAAATGGTTATTTCGTTGAAGTAAACATGTCTGCTCAATCCATACAAAGGCGTTGTCGTCAACTGATTGAAACAATTGATCTTACTTCGGAAGATTGGAGTGTAGAAACAATATAATTATGGAAAAGTCAAATAATGAATCAGAAAACATAAAAGATAAAGGCAGATACCGGGCGCTCACCTTTATTAAGGGACCAACCCTTGCCAAGGAAAAAGACCTAGAAATATCTAAAGATGAAATCCCCACGTGGCCGTACCTGGTAAGAAAGGAATTTCTGGCGGCGATCATCTGTACCATCATCCTCATTGTCTGGTCGATCCTCCTCGATGCGCCGCTGGAGGAACTTTCCGATCCTACCATGACCCCGAATCCGGCAAAGGCGCCGTGGTATTTTTTAGGACTACAGGAAATGCTTGTCTATTTTGATCCCTGGATTGCCGGTGTCGTTTTTCCGGTGCTTATCATCATTGGGCTGATGGCCATACCCTTCGTGGACTTTAATCCAAAGGGGAATGGATACTACACCTTTAAGGAGCGGAAGTTTGCTATGCTCACCTTCTGCTTCGGATTCCATATCTTATGGATATTGCTGATTATCGTTGGCGTCTTTATGCGCGGGCCTGGCTGGCTCTGGTTCTGGCCCTGGCAGGAGTGGGATCTCCACAGGATTGTGGCCGAGACTAATTATGATCTGACCAATTTCATTGGTATTAATTCAAAATCTTTCCTGGGTTTTGTCCTTGGTGGCGCCGTGGTAATCGGATATTTTTTTATGGGTATGACACTTCCTTACCGTTTTATGAAGGCAAGGAAAAGTATAGCGCTGGAAAAACTCGGCATGATCAGATATGCCATGGTGTCGTTCCTCTTCTTATCTATGATGGCGCTGCCCATAAAAGTATGTCTGAGACTGGTGTTCCATGTAAAATATATATGGGTAACACCGTGGTTTAATATATAAGTTAAGCCTCCGGCGACTTACCCACGGTTTCCCCGATAAACAGGTGAACAGAAAGCATTTACCCCGTTTGCGGGGGATTATGGGAGATTAAATTCCTAAAAATTAAATTAGGCCTTCTGGGGCTTAAAATATCTATCTTTCATAGATGGCATCCTCCCTCTTCACTCCGCGACGGTGAGAGACAATCGTTTGTCCTCCTCAGTGCAGGGAGCTAAGGGTGAGGAGATTTCCGTTTAAAATTCCTTATAAACACAAAGACTATGTTGACTAGCAAAAATCCACATTCCACAAAAAAAGAAGAAGATAAATCTTACCTGAAAATTTTTGTTGCGGTTAGTTTCATCCTCGTAGGAGTCACGGTATGGGTACTCGTAAACGAGACCGTCGACAGGCGACCCTGGAAAAATTATCAGAAGCAGTTCTACCACCTTGAGTACAAAAAAATCAAGCAGAACTACGATCAGGAGCGGACTGTTTTTGAAAGTCCGGAGGTACAAACGAAATACCGAGAAACACAGAGAAATCTGGAAAAGGCGTGGGAGGACTTTAAAAAACCGTCGATACAAAATGAATTCAAAAAACTATCAGAAGAACAAAAATTGTTAAATGACGAGTTAGAGACCTTGAAATTTCAGGCTATAGTCGCCCGGAATGAAGGTATGGGAAAGGAATATCTCTATGGAAAGACTCAGAGCGAACAGGTTAGGCATGAGATTGTGGAATTGGAAGAAAAGGGCAAGGAGTTTACCACGAAGATAAAGGAGCGGGAAGGAAAAATTGCGCCTATAAAGACAAGATTGAAAGAACTCAGACAGGAAACGGATAAATATACGGAAGAGCTGGAGGTCTATACTGTTGGTATGAAAAGATACGGAGAGCAGTTAAAAGCCTATGAGAAGACCCGCCCCAGCCTGCAAGTCTATCAGACCTATCTGGAAGATTTAAATATCACTGATCGCTGTATGTCGTGTCATGTGGGTATCAATAAGACGGAGAGTGTGTCTTCAGAACAACCCTACGCAAGCCATCCAGACCAGAAATTGTATCTGGGTAATCATCCTCCTGAAAAATTTGGCTGTGTGCTTTGCCATGAGGGGCAGGCAAGCGCCACGTCTGGGGTAAAAAAGGCACACGGTGAGGTTGAATACTGGCTTACACCCATTTATCGTGGAAAGACGGCTCAGGCATCGTGCATACGGTGTCATAGTGAAGGCAAGGAGGTAAAAGGAGGAGAGATGCTCTGGGAGGGCAAAAGACTGTTTGAAAATCTTGGCTGTCATGGATGCCATGAAACAACGGGCTTTGGTGAAGATAAAAACAGGATAATCGGTCCAAGTTTACGAAACATACGGAACAAGGTGAAGTCCGAATGGATTACCGGTTGGATAAAGGCCCCAAAAAAATTCAGACCTACCACGTTAATGCCCGACTTCAAACTTTCGGATGAAGAATCACAGGCCATTGCCGCATATCTCTGGCAACATGCGGATAAGAAAAAGGCTGCTGACGAGATGCCGGTTTTCAGTGATGAACAATTATCGCAAGGCGATTTCCTCTTTGAGCAGGTGGGGTGCATGGCATGCCATAGTTATAAAGAAGACGCTGAACGGGGATTCGCCCCCAATCTTGCACGGATTGGACAAAAGATAAACTATGGATACCTGATGGAGTGGATCGTGAACCCAAAAGCAAAAGAATCGCATACACGCATGCCCAGCTTCAGGTTAAATCAGGAAAAGGCAAGTCTCATTGCCGGATATTTGATACATAAGACGGGCAAGGATACACTGAAGGAAGGGGTGGCGGATAGGGATTGGCTGGAAGACAAGGAAAAATCCCGCGCCGGTGAGGTGTTGATCAAGAGATATGGTTGCTTCGGATGTCACGAGATAGAGGGCATGGAAGGGCTTGGAAAGATAGGGACAGAGCTATCCGCCATCGGGTCTAAATCGGTAACCCTCCTTGATTTTGGACTATTAGAAAAGAAGATATTGGGAGAGGCTGGGCTTAAGCATTTTACAGAAAATGTGGGAAAGGCAAGGCAGTCGTGGTTACAGGCAAAGTTGCGTGACCCCAGGCAGTTTGACGAGGGGAAGTATAAAAGACCAGAAGACCGCCTGAAAATGCCGGATTTTGCGCTAAAAGACGAAGAGGTTGAGTCATTGGTAATAATGCTCGCCGGGCTAAGAGAAGAAAAGTTCCCTGAGAAGTATCTCGCCAGACTGGCAGAAAAAGACAACTCGGTCGTAGAAGGAAAGCGATTGATTGGAAAGTACAATTGTATTGGCTGTCATCAGTTTGATTTGGATAGATTACATCTTGCCGGAGATGTTGAAGTTGCGGGGATGGTAAAGCTGGAAGAGGATGCGGGTGTCTATTTTCAGCTCTGGGAGGATAATGAGAAATTAGGGCATAAGGCGGGCGAAACGGTGTACATAGACAACCAGCAGATCGTGGATAGGAAAAAGGCCGCCGGAGGCGATATCACACCCGAAATCATCGAGTATCATGTTGAAAATGAGGGGCTCGTGCCGGAAGAGGCAAGGGTGTTTGCGCCTCCGTTGTTGTATAGTGAAGGTAAGAAGGTGCAGTCCGAATGGTTGTTTGAATTCTTGAAAGAGCCTTTCGATCTGAGACCATGGCTCGACATAAAGATGCCTACGTTTCGCTTGCCGGATGATGAGGCAACCAGCCTTTCAAAGTTCTTTGCTGAGGTAGAAAATGAGCCGTACCCGTATGAGTATATTTTTGAGACAAAAAAGGAATACATAGACGCAAAAGAAGCTATGTCACCGGGTTACCTCTTAGCGGCAAAGAAACTCTTTGAATCAAAGGACGTCAACTGCATCCTATGCCATGTAAAAGGCGAAAAGATGCCAGAGGGAGATAAAACTGGTTGGGCGCCAGACCTCCTGCTTGCCAAAAGGAGGCTCAAGCCTGGTTGGATAAAACGATGGCTCCTTGACCCACAGTCCATCCAGCCTGGCACCAAAATGCCAAAGTTCTTCAGGGAAGGCGAGTTTCAGAACTACATCCCCGGCACACCTGCAGACCAGGCAGAGGTAATGAAAGATTATTTAATGAATCTGCAGGGGGAGTAAGAAGTAAACCAGGAAGTTTTTGTCTGTAAATGATACAGGAAACGAACCTAACAGTTTCTTGGGCTTCGCCTACGTCCTACCCAAAACTTATCTGGCTTTTTAACGGACAGAGCTCACAAATATTTTTAAAACGAGGTTGTCATGAATGTATTTGTTGAGATAAAACAATACATAATTTCATTTGACATAGGTAAAACATCATCCCACATACTTACCGTTGATATTTACAAAGATGACGGCGAGTACCTGGACTCTTTTGCTGTCTACGCAAGTTCAGAAGATATACCAGAAATGTTTCTTAAACGATTGCCTGATCTGTCCTATCACGATATAAAGTTCTTTACATCCGAAGTTGAAACTCTTGTCAGAGAACCAAACAACGGGACGTCTTTTTTGGACGCAATGCAAAGATATCGGGTTAGTGATAACCGTTTGAAAGAATTAGGTCTTAAGACTCCTGACGATCCTGGTAAAAACTGAACTTAGTATTTCAGTAAAAATATAAATAGTAATTAACTCTGCCAGAGCTTAAAACCCCGACAGCGTTGGCTCACGAATTTCGATCTCAGGATTTTATTCTTTCAGACTCGTTTAAATAAGATAGTGCATATTTTTTCCTGGAAGGGAGAAAAGAAAGAGAACTACATGAAGCACAGTCATCGTACGGTCATCCTTATTTTTTTTATACTCGTTGCCGGATGTGGCAACCTAAGTAAGCCAAAGCTTATTGATAAAGAAAAGAATTATGGCACCGAGGGTGAGAGCTTATCGATCTTTCATCGTGTGGCAGAGGGAGACGGCGGTCTTGGCCTTAAATTCCCGGGATTCATAATTTCAATTGAAAAGGCTTACAGGAAAAATATAAAGAAGGACAATATCTTTGAAAGTATCAACGATGAATATTTCCATGGTAACAAAGAATACCAAAGGAGTGTTTATCATATCTTAGATGATTGTAAAAGAACGTTCATTTCGCATCTTGTTGAGTATCGCATAGATCCGTATAAGAGATATATAAAGGAAGACTTCTTTTATAATGCATACGATAAATGTTTTGACCCAACAGATGCCTACCTGAAAGGTTTGTTGAAATTAGATGAGTTAAGAAACAGGATATTTATAAACGATAGTGAAGCGCCCTACACGCATGTCTTTCTCTATTGTATGGGGTGGAATACCGATCAGCAGGAATCCATCAGAAATTATAATAGCCTTTTTTCGCAAATAATAAAGGAGAACAGAGAGGGTGCCAACTTTAGGCCTTTATTCATAGGAATATCATGGCCATCGGAGTGGCGATCTAATTTTCTCGGAGGTTTTATTAGTGTAATAAGCTACGGCGCCAAGGCGGATGACGCCGATGAGGTTGGGCTCGTGTGGGTAAATAAAATACTATGGGATATTCTCGTACCAGTGAAAGAAACGAAACACATTCCACTCATCGTGGTAGGCCACAGCTTTGGTGCCAGGGCGGTAACAAGGGCTATATTCAGTAACGGATTAATTACCATACCGGCTGGCAAAAAGACATTAAGCACGCACCCGAAAAAAGAATCTGACATTGACCTCGTGATAGGGTTGCAGGGTGCATTTAGCATCAGGAGATTTATTCAGGAAGATGGCGAAGAAGGGTCGCCATACAGTGGATTTGTCAAAAATAAGCAGGTAAAGAAATTGGTATTTACGTGGAGCAAGTATGACTTTGCAAATCCCATTGCAAAGTTCTTTACCGGAGCCAGCCATATTGGAGGGATGTACGGGCATGAAACATCCTTAGCCCGACCTTCGCAATTCGAGGGGTGTATGAGCTGCTAAGCCAGCAAATACAAGGG
>NZ_MJUW02000096.1 GCF_001753675.2 Candidatus Brocadia sapporoensis
GATACCATGCCACCCCTACAGGGTTAACCGTCATTGCATAACGATATGCTATAATCATGACATCCCTTCGGAATTACAGAATCAATATTTTGTTCACTCATAGGATTTGTGAGCGAAAGTACGCTGAATAGTTACGATATTATTGCATATAAAATCTATGAAAGTCCGGAAAACATGGGAACAGAGGCAAATTTTCTTGCAGCCACAGAGACCATATCCCAATATATATCAGAAACGTTCAAGGATTTAGATGTATTCAAAGACCATTTATCCCGGCTAGAGAAGAGGGTGAAATCAATTAATCAATTTGCTGACACGGTGTATAATTACTATCAGGATAAACAACCTTTGAGTTTTGACATCGTTAAGAATATGGTTTCTGCGGCAAAAGACATTAACTTAAAAATGATTACGGATATTGTGGCTTATAAAATTTACCAAAGTCCAGAGGATAAAGGTCCAGATCTCAATTTTATATCGGCCGAAACATTTGTTGCCCAGTACCTGTCGGAAAATTTTAAAAATATCCGTGAATTCAGAAGATGTCTTTCTGTCCTTGGCAAAGGGCATTATGCACAGGAGGCATTTGCCGATCTGGTATATTAAGTATTATTGCCAAAAGAAAAAATAATACGACGTTTGATAATCATGTTGTTCAAAGGTTTGTACGGATGGCAAAAAATATACGCACGAAATTTCCTGGCTCTAATGCAATCCAATACCTGGAAAGGGAAAAAAGTTTGTCTCGCCATCCTCAGCAAAAAGCTATCCCTTAGTAGTAAAAAATGCAAAAGGTATGGATATTGCCGATGTAGACAATAATGCCTTCCTTGGTTTTACTGCAAGTGTCGCTGTTTATAATACCGGACACAGTCACAATCAGATCGTTTCAGCAATCAATAGCCAGGCAGAAACCCTTGTTTATATGTCAGGTACGATTTTTATAATCCCCTCCATATCGAGCTGGCAGAAAATCTTTCTGCAATTTGTTCCGGACCTTACACAAAAAAGTCTTCTTCGGAAACCTGGCGTGGAATCTGTAGAGGCTGCATTTAAATTGGCACGTTACTACATAAGGCGTTATATCAATTAACACACGAGTATAATAGCCTCTGTGTAGCCGATGAGGTGCAATCAGGCATGAGTCGCACAGTAAAGATGTTTGTCTGTGAACGCTTTAACATTATTCCTGATATTATTGCCCTTGCAAAGGGAATTGCATCAGGACTCCCCTTGTCTGCCACAGTTGCTCGGGAAGAATTATGAATTGGGTTCCCGGCAGTCATAAAAGCACCTTTGGAGGAAGTCCCGTCAGTTATCAAACTGCATTCTCCACGATCAAGTTGCTTGAAGACGGGTTTGTTGGTAATGCTGCGAAACAAGGCACTTATCTGATGCAAGAATCAAAGAAATTAGAGCGTGCCTATCCTATTATCAGTGATGTCAGGGGAGCCAGGACTTATGTTTGCCGTTGAAATAGTAAAAAGACAAAGAAATGAAGGCGTACGTATCGGAAGAGCGTGAAAGTGTTGGCCAGAAGGCGTTCTCAAATGGATTGTTACTCTTGGGCTGTGGGTGCAGTGCCATCCGTTTCTGTTCGTCATTGATTCTTTCAAAAGAGGATGCAGATATTGCTTTGCCCATATTTGAAGAGTGTCTGAAAGAAACCATGTAAAATGTTTTTTCCCAGGCCATCGGCTATTTTGGTGAAAACAGGTATACGTACTATGTCATCCCAACCGACTATTTCCTTGATAAATATTTCTTATCTTTTTATACTTACGGTTCAATAAAATTATTTATAAACCGAAAGGGATTACGCATGAAATTAAAATTTACATCAAGCCATGTGAAGTATTTACTCTTTACCTTATTTTCAATCACCTTCTCTTTTCTAAGTCTTACAAAAACCTTTGGACTGGAGCCGCGTTCTGAAAAACGAACAGAAAAAGAAGAACGCAACTATAAGTTTCGCTTGCCCGGGATTGTTAGCTCTTATGTCAATCGGCTGTATGTGGACCCCGAGCGCATAAAATCGGTAGAAATGCTTAAAGAGGCGCTTGCGTGGGAAGAAAGGATTGTCCCTGAGGTATTAGCAGACTTTTCAGAAAATACCAATACCGAAAAGATAACGGTGGATGATATTTCAAAAACGTTTGATTTGTCAAAAATTCACCGAACAAAAGACATGGTCGAGATACTCCACGATGCCCTGTCGTTTATTAATACAAATCGCCCGCCATCTGAGATCATTACTGCCAGTGATATCGAATATACTGCGATTAATGGCATGCTCACTCAACTTGATCCGCACTCTATCATTTTGCCGCCAAAGGAGTTTGACGAATTTAGGATCGGTACTACAGGCAAGTTCGGCGGACTCGGCATGGTAGTTGGCTTGCGAGATGGTGTACTTACGGTAATATCGCCGATTGATGGCACTCCTGCTGCACGGGCTGCCATGAAGGCTGGAGATAAAATTGTTGAAATTGATGGTGAGTCTACCGTCAACATGAATCTTACGGAATCTGTTGGAAAACTACGCGGTGACCCGGGGACTACCGTAACGCTTTCCGTTTTAACGGAAAAGGTGGCTCAATCAAAAGAGGTTGTTTTGAAACGGGAGATTATTGTTATTCCGACGGTGGAATCCGCATCGCTGGATGGGGATTTGGGCTATATAAAAATACGAAATTTTCAGGATGATACATCGCAGATGCTTAGCGATCACCTGAAACGTCTCAAATCATCCGGCAAAAAACTCAAGGGGTTAATCATTGACCTAAGAAACAATTCCGGGGGTCTGTTAGATCAGGCCATAGAAGTTGCGGATAAATTTCTTGAAAGAGGGGCGATCGTTATTACGGTTGGTCCGAGCGGTCATCCCAGAGAGGTCGCTGAAGCCAGAAAAACCGATACAGACGAAGCCCCGTATCCGATTGTGGTGCTTGTTGATGCGGGAAGTGCTTCCGGCGCCGAAATTGTTGCCGGAGCGCTTAAGGAGAACGATCGGGCCATTATTGTCGGCGACAGGAGCTTTGGCAAAGGTTCTGTGCAGCAACTCATTGAGCTTATGGATGGCTCTGCATTAAAATTAACCATAGCCAAATATCTTACCCCATTATCCACAGATATTCAGTCGGTTGGTATTACTCCTGATATTAAGCTTATTCCTGCAACCGTTACAAAGGATCACATCAACCTCTTTCGGGGTATCGTTGCCCTTCGCGAAGAGGACCTCAAACAGCATCTTGATGAACATCGAAAAGATGAGACACCGTTTGCTACTCTGAAATATTATCTAGAAACCAAGGAAAAAGACAAGGACAGAGATAAGGATAAGGATAAACCGGAAGAATTGGAAGAGGAGACGGGGGATCCCTATAAACTGCCAGATTTTAATACAGATCTTCATATTATCTTCGCCAAAAAACTGCTTGCCAGGGCAAATACATGGCAACGGACCACTTTTTTAGAAAACTCCTCTCCTGTTATCGAAGAAACTGCAAAGGCCGAAGAAAAGAAAATTGCTCAGGCGCTTCAAAAATTGGATATTGACTGGTCTCCTGGCACAAGTACCGGGACAGTAAAGACGGATATTTCTTTTTCTACAATTCCTGCAAACGGTCGGGTGAAGGCTGGAGATAAGATTACCCTTACAATAACGGCTGCAAATGTTGGAGAATCGCCGGTATACCAGTTACGAGGTATTTCATCGAGCAAGAATGGTCTCTTTGATAAAGTTGAGTTTATTTTGGGGAAAATAGATGCAAGAGGTACACGGTCGTATTCCACAACTATAGAAATTCCTAAGGGTGCACTTGATAGGGAAGACGAGGTCGTCATTAAGTTTGAAGAATTGAACCAGCATAATCCGAAGGACGTTAAACTGAATATCATTACCGAGGCGTTACCACGACCTCTTTTTGCCTATTCATATCAGATTCTGGATACCGTAAAGAACTCGTCGAAAAATAATGGAGATGGCTTGATACAACGCGGAGAGGATATTGAAGTGCTCGTATCCGTGAAAAACATCGGAGAGGGTGTATCTGAAAAAAATGTAATATCGGTAAGGGATCTCAGTAACAAAGAAATTTTTGTAAAAAATGGTAGGGCAGAAATAGGAGCGCTCAATCCGGGAGAGATGAAAGAAGCATCCCTTTCATTTTTTATAAAAGAAACGGTGTCGTCGGACAAATTCAGCATGGACATGATCATTTCCGATATGGTCTTCGGGACGTTTTTAACCAGCAAACTCACATTTCCTATTATAGCAAACAAGCAGAAGATCGTGCAAACTTCTGGTCTTTTGAAAGTTGAAAGGAATTATACACCACTCTACGGTGGAGCGTCGTTTGACTCGCCGGTGTTATCCATGCTGAAGGAGGGAACTATTTTGATGGGAGATGCAAAACTTTCCGATTGGTTTCGTATAACGCTTGCAAAGAACCGGGATGGTTGGGTGTCAGCAAAAGATGTTATAGAATTAAAAGAATCGCGGAGTGTGCCGAGTGCGCCAGAACTTCTTATACAACGGACTCCTCCGACAATAATCCTGAAACAAACCTTATCGAAAATGCTGCTCGGAAACGACCCGTTAACGCTCTCTGCTGTTATAGAAGATGATGTGCGTGTAAAACATGCATATATCCTGATTAATAATGATAAGGTCTTTTTTAAATCTAATAAGATTCCCGACTTAAAAGAATCGAACAGATTTGAAATTAACACCAATCTATCTTTAAAAGAAGGGCCTAATGTAGTGACGATAGTTGCACGTGACGATCATGACCTTGTTACTACGAAGTCGTTTGTTGCGACAAGGGGAAGTGTTGTTGCAAATGGACTATAAAAACCCCCGTGTCCTCACACAGATATGCATGAGGGGCACAGGGGTGACATGCCGTATATCATTCAGGGCTATGCGACTTATCATGAACGTAAAAAAGCTGTCATTGCGAACGAAGGATATCTGTGGTTTAGATTGCTTCGTGCAATCGTCCTCGCACAAGGATTTTTGTTTACTTCGTTTCTTAGAAAAAAGGTTTTTATCCTATTTCAATTTCTGATAATAATCACTCAATATTTTTGCAATCTCTGGTCTTGTGAATGTTTGAGGCGGAGCTTGTCCTGCGCCGAGCATCCTCCTGACCTCTGTACCACTCAGGATGACGTGGTTGGATGAATCATGAGGGCATGTCTTGTAAGAGGCCATACCGCTGCAAGCTTGACAGTAGAAGGTGTGGTCAAAAAATAATGGGGTAATTCCTATCTCCTGAGGATCAAATTCATCGAAGATATAATGGGCATCAAATGTGCCGTAATAACTGCCGACGCCCGCATGGTCTCGTCCTACAATGAAATGGGTACAGCCATAATTCTTTCTCACGAGCGCATGGAAGATGGCTTCCCTTGGTCCGGCGTACCGCATTGCAGCCGGGAAAACAGACAGCATGGCCCTGTCCTTTGGGTAGTATTTCTCTAAAAGTACCTCATAACTCCTGATTCTGACATCTGCCGGTACATCATCACTCTTGGTTTCTCCTACGAGAGGGTGTAACAGGATGGCATCCACGATCTCCAGGGCACATTTCTGGATATATTCGTGGGCGCGATGCACGGGATTACGAGTTTGAAAACCAACTACGCGTTTCCAGCCCTTTTTTACAAACGTATCCCTCAATTCTTGAGGATCCATCCGGTATGACAAAAAATCAGAAGGCTTTGCCCGATTGACCACACTCACCTTGCCTCCAAGAAGGTATTCTCCCATAGTATAAACATAATCCACGCCAGGATGTTTTCTGTCATCAACACCATAAACCTCTAACGATTCTTTGCGTTTGTCATGGTGAAAGATTTCTTCAAGGTGTAAAATTGCAATTACTTCATTGGCCCGATCTGTCAAAGCAATCTCTTTGCCCGGCTTGAGGCCTTCAGCCTCTTCTTTTGTTGCTGAGAGGACAATCGGAATTGACCACGGCAGCCCATTTGACAACCGCATATTGTCCACGACATTGTCATAATCCGCTTTGCACATAAATCCTTCCAGAGGGCTCATTGCTCCAACGGCAATCATATCAAGGTCTGACATCTCGCGGGAATTTAGCTGGATTTTTTTCATGTCATAATGAGTTGCCTTATCCAACAGTATTTCCCGTTGTTCCGTGGATACAATCCGGTGAATAAGCTTTCCCCCATGCGGCGCAATGTTTTTAACCATCTTTCCTTAATCTCCTTTCAACCATCGTGTCCGAATAATAAATTCCTCCTGGTGCCCTTCGGCATCCCAGACTGTCCAAATCGTTTTGTCGCGTTTTAACCGTGCTTTTAAGGAAGAGCCGCTACTGCATATCTGGAAAGGAAGTCTCAGCTCAATCGCCTGTACAGGGCATTCCTTCACACAACTGGCGCACGTCCAGCAAGCCGACTGGTCACGAATCGCTGCCTTCGTGTTTTCTTTGCGGTAGCACAGATCGCCCGGGCAGATGCGCTCACATCGCGCCTCAGGTAATCCTTTGCAACCATTACAGATAGTTTCGTCAATGAAGATGCTCATGAGCACAAAGGCCTTTCTATCATGAATATTTCATCCGTTTTTGGATTATAGACAGAATTAACAAATGTAAGCCATCGGCTGTTATCCTTTTCGGGATAATCAAACCGGGTCTGGTAGCATGCCCATCTCGTCTCTTTACGGTATATCAGATGTTCTACCAATACCTTTGCGACATCAACCCGGTCGATACATTCCAATGCTTCGACCAGAGAATAATGATTTACGGCAAACAGGTCTTTCATACGGTCTTTGAGGCCTTTGAGTAATCGCCTTGCTTCCAGTAATCTTTCTTCATGAAGTGCGTAATTCATGGAGATTCCGCCAGCGTATTCATCCATAATCTTTTGAAGTCGTTCCCTTGCCTCTGCCGGCGATATACCCGCTTTTTTTGTTAAAGGATGCAAAACCCTGGTTTTTTCCTTCCTGACCACATCTTCATCTATAGTTATCAGGGGCACCCCTTTTATATCTTCCAGTGCAGTTGTTGCAGCAATACGCGCCTCAACCCAACTTCCGCTTACGTATTTCTTGGGTGCGCCCCCTGCTACTTCTCCGGCGGCATAAAGACCGGGGATTGTCGTTCTTCTGTCCTTGTCGATCCAGTACCCCGCCTGACAATGACCACCCACCAGGAAAGGTTCGGTGCCATAAATTTCCACAGGTTTCTTCCGCGGATTCATCTCTTTTGTTGCCCACAAAAGGATAATCTGAGGATTCATATTTAAAAAATCTTCCTTGAGTCTTCTCTCTTCCACTTCAGTTAACGTGGTTGTATTCAAAAAACAGGGACCACGGCCAATTTTCTTTTCCTCAACGGTTGCCAGAAGCCTGTGATGTGTCAGGCACTTATTCCCGCCCCAATGTTTATAATAGCGTTCCAGGTAGTCTTCTCCGCGTGCATTAATCTGTTTCGAATGTGCACCTACGGCGATGGTGCCAGTTGGCGCATTCACATCCTTTACCCGCAGGGCAATAAATCGATTTTCAAAACTCGTCATTTCTGCCCCAATCCGTATTCCCATAGCATATCCGGTTCCTGCATTCCAGGGGCAATACCACAGCAGATGCCGTGCTTCCCCTGTGTTATGCGGTTTATAGATACCTGAAGCTCCCCCGGTTGCAACGATTACGGCTTTTGCCCTGACAACATAAAAGATGCCATCCCGAATTCCGAAGCCAAACGCCCCGCAAACACGGCTATTGTCGTAAATAAAATTGGTTGCCACAACGCGATTAAAAACCTGGGCGGGTGTTTTTTGCACGGCTTCCGCTAGAATGGGTTTTAACCGTTCGCCAAAAATACGAATACTGCGTTTCCCACGCATCTTATAGGTGCCATCTTCATTCTTTTCTATGGGCAACCCCATCTTTTCCACGTCTTTGACTACCTCATTAAGCCCCCGAACAATGCTGTAGACAAGATCCTTTCTGATAATACCCTCAAACTGCCGCTCAACATATGCAACATAGGAATCAGGTGTTTGCCCCTCATGTAAGTATGCATTGATGGCATTCAGCCCCATAGCCAGACACCCACTGCGCTCGATGTGTGCCTTTTCCATGACAACCACCCGGCAGCCGGGAGAATTCTTGTAAATCTCCACTGCAGCAAAACACCCCGCTGCCCCGCCACCAATAATCAATATATCAGTATCTATATGTAAAGTGCCCATAACACGAAAAATCGAAAATTTACAAAAAAATAATACTACTCATATTTTATTTTTATGTCAATTTCAAAACGGAATAAAGCACGACTATTTTTCCTTTCGCTGGTTTATATTGATTCAGCGCCGGAATTACCTTTAGGGTACTCAGACTAAACGTTGTCAGAATCGTAAAGGTGAGGATGAAGAGAAAGGGAATTATCCGAGGGCGCCTTATAAATCGCAACAATAAAATTCCACTCAGAATAAAATATGGCCAGACAGCAAACGATGCCTGCAAATGCAGAAGGCAGGCGGGAAGATAGCCCTGCAATCTTTTCAAAAGGAAGTAAAAATAAATTGATAAGCCAGAATAAAAGTGGCGGCTTTTCTGGATAGGGTATACTATTCAGGTGAGAAACGACAAAATTACAAGATCCTGAAAATTGCATTCAACCTTGCGAAACGAAATTGGCTAAGGAATAATAACTGCGTATTCTGATGACGAGGGGTTTATGGGTGCAATTCGACGAAATTATTTTTTTAGATTCATCATTCCCTTTTTATCTGTTTATCCAGGTGGATCTAAAGATTAAAAAGGCAGATATTGCTGCCTTGGTTGAACTGTTTTGTATAATACCGTTTCACAGCAATTTATAAAAGTAACTTTCCGTTGAATTGCAGTTGTTTGTCTACCTTGTTTTTTAACTCCTCTTCATCCATGGCGAAACAAGGGCTGATTTCGATTAAACCAATCACATTACCCCGCACATCGACGGGAATAGAAACACCGATGTTCCGCAACCATCGTCCAAACTGATTAACCATGTCTTGCCTTGAGGTCTCTGGCGAATTTTCCCCTTCCATATTTTTTATAGGTGAAAACTCGTCTTCACGCAACACCTCCATAATCACGCTTTTTTTAACGTATTTCAATATATCAAAAATAAAACTCTCGAATTTAATCGCATTATTTTGTTTAGGGTCGATCACGTTACCATCTTCATCTAAGTATGGTACCTTTTTTATTGCAGCGTGATATGGGAGAGATTCTCCTGACTGATATACTTTTTCAAGAAAATCGATATTTATCATATGAACTGCAATATTTCCGGCATGGTATTTCAGGGTGCCATTCTCATTTTTTTCATACATATCTTTTCGGCTGAGTTCGCTGTATTCAATCATGTGCAAGTTTCCGTCGATATATACTACAATTCCTACTTTTTCTTCAGGGTCACATTTTTTAACAATTTTCAATGATACCTCAGATGAATTTCTCATATGGTGTCCAATGAAAACAGGATCAGCTATTTTTACTAAAATGTTATCAACCTGATGATAAAAGATGTTTTTAATGCCACGACGCTTCATGTCGTTAAGGACGTTTTTTTCCTTAAGGGCCATGAGGGCTCCGCCATGTCCATTCGGGCTCATGATGATATTTGATTTTGAGTCCATCATTACATTCCCTTGCAGATCAACAACGGGTACCATGTCTTGCGTAAAAAAGCACACCTGGTGGGAGTTTAATCCAAAAAAATTGTGCACCTTGAAAAAATTCTGCGTTGCGGAATCATTACTTTTACTGGTCATAATGTACCATGGGATTCTTGTGTTGTATCTCTTTTGAGCCGCAACTATTTTTTCAGCATGGAGTTGAAAAATGCTCTTTCTGGTAATTGGTGTGATGAGAAATGTTCCTTTCGGTCCGTTGATTCCTAACCTTGTTCCATCTCCACCAGCAACCGTAAGAATGGCAATTTCTCCTTTTTGTAGAGAGATTTCACCCGTAAGCTTTGCTTTATGTGCCATTTCCTTTTCCGCATCTTTTTTTGGAAAAGTGATGATAGGCGGGGGAGTTAAGTTGTCTCGGGATGTTCGGGCGGGTTTCAGAACGGCATCATTAAAAACTTTCTTTATAAGACCAAAATCAATGGTAGACACCTGATCTAAGAGATTCTTCTTTTCTGAAGCAGTTATTTCATTCCACCACCGAAAGATATGGATTTGTCCAGCTTCAAAGGCATTTTTAACATGGCGTAGATAGCCTGGATATTCCTTTTCCAAGAGTTCTCTTGTAATGACTTTGTTATTTACCGGAAAATCTCTGTCGAAATGAGTCGTTTTCATGCGTTCATTTTCCATCATACATCAATAGGATTCAGGAATTTTTGCTTTTTTAAGTATGCCTGAAGGAGCCTTTTACGACAACCCAAGTATCGGTAAGTGGATTTAGAATTTTATAATAATGTTTATGTCCTGTCGTGGGAACCGAGTTTGCCGGATACATTTATTTTCTGGCATAATGAACGAGCGTGTTTGAATAGTTTCAGAAACTCAGGGTGGGGGTTCGTTTCCCATATGAACGGACCCAAAGGCAATATTATATTGTTCATATTATTTACGGACGAAATCCTCATTAAGTACAAGTGATATAATTATAAAAAATTTTTCCGGAACGGCAAGGATTTTCCCATTCAGCTTCTTTAACTCTTTTAGAAATTTAAACTTGAAATACCTTTGTAATAACAGTAACCTTAAACATTATTTTGTTTATGGCAAAGGAAGTTATATGAAAAAAAGCGTGATTATTGTTTTGGTTGCGGTTTGTTTTGTGGTAGGAATAGGAGCGTTTGTATATATCTTTGCAAAACGGATAACCTCTGACGAAACGATAAAGAATCGCCTGCTAGGCATGATGAAAGAGTTTGGAGACACTGAAGTTGATTCTGTGCATATCGATTTTTTGGAAGGGATTACTATTAAAAATTTTTCGTTTGTCGGTACCTCTGAAGACACACGGGGCAAATCGCTCAAAATTCCCCGCATTGTATTAAAACATGATCCACAAAGCCTTATAAAAGGGCAATTTGTTGTTAATAATGCCATTGTTATTGCGCCAGAGTTAACGGTTGAAAAGCCAACCGATATTTGGTCTCTCCTGAATACCATAAAGGCGCATTTTGATGAGGTGGGAATACCGCCTTATGTAAATGTTTTGCGGCAGGGTATCGAAATCAGAGATTTGAAGATACATATCAAGGAAGACCCGCAGACATCTGGCCAGGAAATTAAATTGTCAGGCATCGATATCGTATCCCTACCATACGCGGGCTCTTTCAAAGACATTATCATCAAAGGAAGCGTTGATGACGAATTTCTGGGGAATTATTCATTTGCAATGAAACTTTTCCCTGAAATTCCTCGTCTCGATATTAAAGCTTACGCAAATAACGTCATGATGAACGAGAGGTTTTGTAGCAAATTTCCTTACCTAGGCAAGATGTTGTGGGAAAAATATCAACCGGAGGGAAGGGTCAGTGCCTTCTGTAATGCCCGTTTT
Source organism: Candidatus Brocadia sapporoensis (assembly GCF_001753675.2). Taxonomy (GTDB): domain Bacteria; phylum Planctomycetota; class Brocadiia; order Brocadiales; family Brocadiaceae; genus Brocadia; species Brocadia sapporoensis. The sequence continues at coordinate 11,555 of NZ_MJUW02000096.1, forward strand.
GATAACAAGGATAAGCAGGAAAAGATGGATTACATTGTCAGTGTTAATCTTAATGGGCTGAAGGGTATGTATCAATATTTGCCGGTATCGGTTCAAGATGTGAATGGCGAGTTAGAATTGAACCCGGCAAAGATATATCTGAGAAGAATTACCGCGTATGTCAAATGCGGAGAATCTACTTCTCAGGCCGAATTAAGCGGAGAGTTCGATCTTTACGGGCCAAGAAAGACCTTTGCATTGAAGATTGCCAATCTCTTTATGGATCAGGAACTTTTAAAAAAAATACCTGATATCGATGTACAGGTGTGCTCAAAGATACAGCCAACGGGCATGATGGATCTGACATTCCAGTATAATGAAGGAGAGAACCAGAAACGGGATTATTATTTGAGTGCGAATGGCAAAGGCCTGGAGGTGAGACTTAAAGACTTTCCCCTGCCTATTTCATATGTGACCGGAGACTTCAATCTCGCCAATGATATTGCGGTCTTTAAAAATGCCAGCGGTTTTATAGAATGTGGGGATCAGTCCATTTTTACAGAAATGAATGGTGTGTATGATACGAATAAGAGTCGAAAGATATTTCATTTCTATTCCCCAAGTGTATCGATAACAGAATCCTTTTTAAAAAATCTGCCCAATAAAATGCTTGGAGAAAAGATTTGGACGCATCTGCAGCCGGCCGGTAAGATAGAAATCAGTGGCGATTTCCAGGACTTTCTTGAACAAAAGGATTTCAATTATGCCATGGCGGTTGAACTTAAGGGTTGTGAGGTTCTTGCAGGTACATATAAGATCCCTCTATGGGGGATGGAAGGAAGACTCGAGTTCTGCAATGCGGGAATCGTGGGCAAACATATCAGTGCCCGATGCTGTGGCGGACAGGTAGTAGGGAATTTCATTTTTAAGACAGACATCGATCCGAATCAATACGAAGGAGAAGTGATTTTTTCAAGGATTACACTTGAAGAACTATCCCGTAAAATTGGAAAGAAGGAGAATGCCTTATCTGGGTTACTATATGGAAATATTAAATTCCATGGGAATGGCACAGATCCTAAAAGTTTTTGTGCCGAGGGAAAAATCAATGTAGACGAAGGATATCTTTCTGATGTGCCTATTATTCTAAATATTTTTAATGTTCTTAACCTCAGTTTACCAAAAAAAGAAAGTTTTCATAGTGCAAAGGTAAGGCTTGATGTAAAAGACGGCATTATCCATATTGATGAAGGGATGGTTTCCAGCGATACGGTTGAAATTAGTGGGCATGGGGATATTCATTTTAATGGAGATGTTCGTTTAGAGGCAGCTGCCGCATTTAATAAAGGTTTTTTTTCTCAACTCCCTATTGTGGGGAGATTTTTTGATTTGGTTGTAGGCGGTGTGCGAAAACAATTAACCATGGTAGAGGTCAGGGGCACGTTTTCGAATCCAGAAATTCATTCAGTACCTTTTAAACCACTCACCAGGTCTATAGAAAGTTTGTTTGAAATATTGCCAAAACATGAACCAAACACGACTTCGGATGGCGAAAAGAAGTCGGAGGCAAGGGGGTTGTAGGGAATCGATGTTAGAACACTTCTTTTCACCAGACACCGTTGCTGTCGTCGGAGCCACCCCTGAAGCAGGGAAGGTGGGGCACGGTTTATTCAAAAATTTGATTACTTGCGGATACGGAGCGAAAGTCTATCACGTAATTCTAAGTCGGGCAATATTCTGGGAATCAGGGCATACCAAGCCTCCGTGAAATTAAAGATGCTATTAATCTTGCTGTAATTGTTGTTCCTGTCTCCCCTCTTTTTACAATAATGAATCAATGCCATAATCATGGCATTGATTCATTGTTGTTATCAGCGCCGGCTTTGAAGAGAATGGTATTGAGGGAGTAGCGGGGGGACGAGAATTATCCGGAAGACCAAACGATATTCAAACCGGGGGCTTTTTGCACTTCAGTTCTGGACCAATGGGAGATATCCAGATTTTTTGAATGGCGTAGTTGTTTCTGGTAAAATACTCCACGTACATTATCGGGGTACTGTCTAGACGATATTGAAAAGAACAGGATGAAAATGTTGCCTGGTGAATTCGTTAATATCCCTAATATTTACCTGATGTGATTTCTAACTAAGGAGTTTATATGCTTAAGAGTTTCAAAAAAATATCGTTTAAAATACCAAAGAAATTTTCTGCCTGGCATATCATTATTGCCTTTGGTTTTTTTATTCTGCTCCAGATGTATTTAATGAACCCCGGCGTGAGAGATATCACATACAGTGAGTTCAAAAAAATGGTTAAAGAAGGTAATGTCCTGGAATGCCATATTTCCCATATGACGATTCGTGGTAAACTACGTGAGATGGCGCGTGGTTCCACGAAAAATGCCGCTTTTGTTACCACGCGCGTTGAAGACCCTGACTTGGTGAAGGACTTGGAATCTATGGGGGTGAGATATGCAGGGCATTATGAGAATCCGTGGCTGCGGACGTTCTTTTTTTCCTGGGTAATGCCCTTGTTAATCTTATTTGTGATCTGGCGTTTTGTGTTTAAACGGTTTGGTCCTGCAAGCAGTATTATGACATTTGGGAAAAGCAAAGGTCGTCTCTATGCGCAGGAAGACCTGAATGTAACCTTCGATGACGTGGCAGGCATAGACGAGGCCAAAGAGGAACTGCAAGAGATTATTGAATTTTTAAAGACGCCTGAAAAATTTCGCGCCCTGGGTGGGAAAATACCAAAGGGCGTCTTGCTTGTCGGTGCCCCAGGAACAGGGAAAACCCTCCTGGCAAAAGCTGTGGCAGGCGAGGCCGGAGTGCCTTTTTTTAATATGAGTGGCTCAGAATTCGTTGAGATGTTTGTTGGGGTGGGCGCTGCTCGAGTGAGAGATTTGTTTAATCAGGCGGACCAGAAGGCGCCTTGTATTATCTTTATAGACGAACTTGATGCGCTTGGCAAGGCACGTGGCGCAAATCCTATGGGTGGACACGATGAGCGGGAGCAGACTTTAAACCAGTTGCTGGTCGAGATGGATGGCTTTGACTCTAATAAAGGAGTGATCATTATGGGAGCAACAAATCGCCCGGAGATGTTAGACTCTGCGCTTTTAAGACCTGGCAGGTTTGATCGTCAGGTGGTTGTGGATCGGCCAGATCTCCACGGTCGCGAGGCGATACTGAAGGTGCACGTAAAGGACGTGAAGTTGGAAAAAGAGATTAATTTGCATTCGGTTGCAGCGATGACTCCTGGATTTGTTGGCGCAGACCTTGCAAACCTCGTCAACGAAGCTGCCCTGCTTGCGGCCAGGAGAAATAAGAAGGCCGTCGGTATGCCAGAATTTGAGGAGGCAATTGACCGCCTTATGGCAGGTCTCGAAAAGAAGAAACGTCTGATGAATAAAAAGGAGAAGGAGATCGTTGCCCATCATGAATCAGGTCATGCCCTGGTTGCATGTTCTGTGCCACATGCAGATCCTGTACGTAAGATATCAATGATACCCCGTGGTATTGGGGCACTGGGGTATACCCTGCAAAAACCTACAGAAGACCGATACCTTATGACCAAGGCGGAGCTTCTTGACCGGATTGCAATCCTGCTTGGAGGCAGAGTCGCAGAGGAGGTTATTTTTAATGAAATATCAACAGGAGCACAGAATGATTTGGAAAAAGCAACAGAAATTGCCAAATTAATGGTTAAAGAATATGGTATGAGCGAGAAGATGGGGCTGGTAACCTTCGAGCAAGGCGACCGGCCGCTCTTTCTGAGCGGAGGATTTGCTGCGGGTAAGGAATATAGTGAGGAAACAGCACGGGAAATAGACCTGGAGATTAAGAAGATAATAGACGAATCGTTTTGCCGCGTAAAAGCATTGTTAATAGAAAAAAAAGATATCTTACAAGGCATGGCTAAAAAACTGATGGAAGATGAGGTTATCGAGGGAGAAGATCTGAAAAAACTCCTGGAGGAGCTTCACAAGTCCAACGGGAAAAATGTGTCTGCTACTCAGGCTTCTTGAATCACTTTTTAAGAAGTTGTCTGAATTCCAGCCGGATCGGCTGGGCATGTTCAGGTAGCGGTGGGCCAAGTTCCGCTACCAGGACGACGAAAAACACTGCTGATTTGGTTGAGCAGGCAAGCAGGTCGCTCTATACAGAAAAGGTGGCAAAAAACGTATGAGAAGGAATAAGTGTAACACGGAATTAAAATAATGAAGAAGGCATCATTTTCTGTTCATAAACAGAGCGACGAAGCACTGCCGGAAATTATTGCCATCGTTCCTATAAAGAATGATGTTGTTTTTCCGCAGTTGATTCTTCCGCTTGAGATAACAGGAGAAGGATTGATAAAGGCAATAAATGAGGCTATTGCCAAAAATGAATTTATTGGCATCGTGGCATTAAGGTATGATATTGATTTGCCCGAACCAACAGACTTTTATGAGGTTGGAACAGCCGCAAAGATTGTCAAGGTATCAGAAGCTACTTCGGGTAATATAAAAATCCTTATAGAAGGTGTTGCGCGGATCAAGGTCACAGAATATACGCAAACAGCACCCTATTATAAGGCACGGGTGGAAGAGCTTCGTGTATTTACAGAAAAAACCGAAACGGTCGATGTCCTTGTGCAGGGTGTTATAACGCTTTTTAAACTGAGTGCTATGCTGGGAAAAACCTTACCCAAAGACGTTGTCTCTATGATTGACACCATTAATAATCCATCCGTACTGGCAGACCTGACAGCGATTTATTTAGAATTGCCGGTGAGCGAAAAGCAGAAATTGCTGGAAATGATCGACCCCAAGAAACGATTGAGGGTTGTATTTCAGTATCTGAATAAGGAAATTCAATTAACAGAGGTCAGGGAAAAAATTAACGAAGAAGTTGCCAAAGAAATGTCAAAGACCCAACGGGAGTACTTCTTAAGAGAGCAGCTAAGGGCTATTCAAAAGGAGTTGGGTCAAGATGACCCCCATATGGAGGAAATTAATAAGCTGGAAGAAAAGATTCAAGAAGCGAAAATGCCTAAGGAGGTAGAAATGGTGGCAGTAAAAGAATTAGAGAGGTTAAGAGACATTAATCCTGCATCGGCTGAATATCCTGTTTCCCGAACGTACCTGGATTATCTTATTAATATTCCCTGGAACAAAGGGACGATCGACAATCTGGAAATCAGCCAGGCAGCGCAGATTCTGGATGAAGACCACTATGGCTTGGAAAAGGTGAAAGCTCGCATTCTTGAGTTTCTGTCTGTGTGCAAACTAAAGGAAAAACTGAAAGGCCCTATTCTCTGCTTTTGTGGTCCTCCTGGCACCGGGAAAACGTCCCTGGGAAAATCGATTGCACGGGCATTGGGCAGAAAGTTTATCCGTATCTCTTTGGGAGGCATTCGTGATGAAGCTGAGATTCGGGGACACCGTCGTACATATGTAGGTGCATTACCCGGACGGATCATTCAGGAAATCTGCCGTGCGGGGTCAAACAACCCGGTGTTCATGCTCGACGAAATTGATAAAATTGGCGATGATTTCAGGGGCGATCCTGCATCATCCTTGCTGGAAGTCTTAGATCCGGAACAGAATTTCAGTTTTGTTGATCATTATATTGATGTTGCCTTTGACCTTTCCCATGTTTTGTTTATCACAACGGCTAATATTCTTGATACCGTTCACACTGCACTACGAGATCGCATGGAGGTTCTCTATCTTCCCGGGTACAGTGAAGACGAAAAATTACGAATAGCGTACCAGTTTTTGATTCCAAAACAACTGAGAGAAAACGGACTGGAAGACCAGCCTGTCACATTTCAGAACCAGTCTGTTTATAAAATCATTCGTGAACATACAAGAGAGGCGGGATTAAGAAACCTGGAGCGGGAGATTGCATCGATTTGCAGAAAGGTCGCCAAAGAGATTGTTGCCGGCGAACAGATTACCAATGAGATACGGCCGGAAATCGTGGAAAAATTTCTTGGGCCACGAAAATTTTTCTACCAGGTTGCGGAGGAGGAAGATCGGATTGGGGTTGCTATCGGCCTTGCCTGGACCGAGACAGGCGGAGACATTATCTTTGTAGAGGCATCCCGCATGAAGGGGGAAAAAGAGCTGACTCTTACCGGACAACTCGGTGAGGTTATGCAGGAATCAGCGATTGCTGCACTCAGTTATGTCCGCAGTAATGCAAAACGGCTGGGTATTGATGAAAATTTTTACAACACATCTGATATCCATATTCATGTTCCCTCCGGAGCAATACCGAAAGACGGGCCTTCGGCTGGGATTGCGATGTGTATGGCGTTGATTTCATTGTTGACAGAAAGGCGTGCGAAAAGAGAGGTTGCGCTTACCGGAGAAATTACCTTAACGGGCAACGTATTGCCTGTAGGTGGGGTAAAGGAAAAAGTGCTTGCGGCAATAAGGGCAGGGGTGAAGGCGATCGTGCTGCCGGCAAAAAATAAGGATGATTATGAAGAAATTGACAAAGAAATCCGCAACAAGATCCAATGCTCTTATATTCAAAAGGTCGACGACGCTATAGATTTGGTACTCATTCAAAAATCATAAAAGAAGGGAGGAAGACGCATGATCAGTATCAGAAATATACTTTGTCCGATTGACTACTCGGTTTATTCAGAGATGGCGCTGAAATATGCAATTGAATTTGCTGAAAAATACCAGGCAAAGCTTTATTTAATGCACGTCTTGGATATTCGTGTTTACGATATTAATAATCCGGAGCTGTACAATATCAATATCGTAGACGAAGAGACCATTGAGAAACTCCGGGAGAGACTGCTCAGATGTGTAAATGAAGATACAAGAGGCCGGATATCGGTAGAAGCTCTTATTATCCAGGGAGTTCCATTTGCCGAGATCATCAAGGTGTCGAAAGAATACGGGATCGATCTGATTGTGATTGGTACGCACGGCAGGACGGGACTATCGCACGCAATTATGGGAAGTGTGGCGGAAAAGATAGTCCGTAAGGCACCCTGTCCCGTACTTACCATAAGACATCCTGAGCACGACTTTATTATGCCGTAATGAAACGTGATGTTTAAGAACAATGAGTGGCACGGACACATTTGTTTTGTTCGTCGTGCCCGACTACTAAAATGAATAAGTATATTCTTATAGACCACACTGCAGATATCGGAATTGATGTCTTTGGCGCTTCATTGCAGGAATTGTTTGTCAATGCAGCGTTTGCATTATTTGATATCATCACAGACTTATCGAAAACGGAAGACAAGATCGCATATAAAATAAGTGTTTCCGGGATAGACAGGGAGCAACTCCTCGTCAGTTGGTTAAGTGAATTATTGTACCTGCACGATGTGAAAAATCTCTTGTTTAAGGATTTTTGTATTGAAGGCATTACGGACAATCAACTCAACGCAACCGTATGGGGCGAGGCATTTCGTGAGGATAAACATGTGATTAAAACGGAGATTAAGGCGGTTACTTACCATTGCCTGTCAATCATCCAGGAAGACCATCACTGGAAGGCACGGGTTATTTTTGATATTTAGACAGGAGCGAGTGTCCGTTTGTTCCAAGATTGTTTATCCATTGAATTGTATTCTGACCGCTGAGCACTTGTGCAGAGAAAGAGAGTGTGTTTGATGACGGATGACAAATATAAAATTCAGAAGATAGATGATTATCGTTGGCGTATCCCGCGGGAAGGAAAGATGCACGTGGAGGGCATTGTATACGCCGATGAGCATATGCTGAAGGAAATTCAGAAGGATGAAAGTCTGCAGCAGGTAATTAACGTTGCCTGTCTCCCTGGAATAATAAGGCATTCACTTGCAATGCCTGACATCCACTGGGGATATGGATTTCCTATTGGCGGTGTGGCTGCGTTTGATGTTGATGAGGGCGTAGTCTCCCCTGGTGGTGTAGGGTATGACATCAATTGTGGGGTAAGATTATTAAGAACCGGACTGCATCGTATAGAAATTATCAACAAGCTTGAGTCTCTCGTCAACACCCTGTTTGCCAATATTCCATCCGGTGTGGGGTCACACCGCAGGGATTTAAAGCTTTCTCAGCAGGAAGAAAAAAATGTGCTCAGGGATGGGGCTCGATGGGCAGTTTCTCAGGGTTACGGGACGAAAGAAGATTTGGAATACATTGAAGAGAAAGGTTGTATCCGGGGGGCTGATCCTGAGCTGGTTTCAGATCGCGCCCTGGAACGGGGCCGGACGCAACTAGGTACGCTCGGTTCAGGGAATCACTTCGTTGAGGTCGGTTATGTGTCTGAGATATACGACGAGGAGATTGCCCGCGTATTAGGACTCGAGAGGGACGGGATTACCATTGTGGTGCACACAGGTTCCAGGGGATTGGGCTATCAGGTGTGTGACGATTTCCTCAAGGTTATGATTAATGCTTCCCGGAAATATAACATAGAGCTGTCTGACCGGCAGCTTTGCTGCGCTCCGGTCAATTCCCAGGAAGGCAAGGAGTACCTTGCTGCAATGGCTTGCGCCGCCAATTATGCATTTGCCAATCGGCAGGTGATTACCCACTGGGTACGGGAATCCTTTGGAGGTGCATTGCACATAAGTCCAAAAGAGTCCCAAATATCCCTGGTCTATGATGTGGGTCATAATATTGCAAAATTTGAGGAGCATATCGTGGGGGGTGAGAAGAGACGGTTATGCGTCCATCGGAAAGGGGCAACACGCGCATTTCCTCCCCATCACCCAAATATCCCGGACGTATATAAATCCGTGGGTCAACCAGTATTAATACCGGGCGACATGGGGCGTTGTTCCTACGTGCTTGTGGGTACAGAGAAGGCATACACCGACACCTTTGGCAGTACGTGTCATGGTGCAGGGAGGGTTATGAGCAGGGGTCAGGCGACGAGATCGACCAAAGGGCGCAATATTGCTGAGGAACTGAAGGCAAAAGGCATCCTTGTCCGTGCCGACAGCCGGGCCACGCTCGTCGAAGAAGTATCCGAGGCATACAAGGATGTGACAGAGGTTGTGGGTGTGGTAGAACACGCCGGGATCAGTAAAAAAATAGTCCAGCTAAAACCGATGTGTGTTATTAAGGGGTAGCTTACATCGAATAATCTTTGATTTTTGGTGGCTTGAATTGCTTGTTTTTTTGTCGTGTGGATAATAGGTGCGCGGCATTTTTCATAACTCCTACCGTTAGGGGTTTTTTACGAAGAATTCTGCGAACACTTTCTGCTGGATTATCAAATGAAATATCTCTTCAAAACACTTTTTTCACGTTTTTCTTGATGCCGGTATTACACCATTTCCTAACTGGACAATGCCGGGTTTTGCCAAGCCGAATAAGTTGCATGTATCGCGATCCGTCGTGTTGACAAGAATGGTTTAGAAAGGTGCACTTTGAATACCCCGCACAATATCGACTCCTATGTCACAGACCGGTTTCGTATGGTGCAATACCAGCTTGTAAGTCGTGGCATTCGTGACGAACGGGTGATATGGGCAATGTCCGAAGTACCCAGACACCTGTTTGTACCGGAATTATACCGTCATGCTGCATATGAGGATTGCCCTTTGCCTATTGGTGAAGGGCAGACCATTTCGCAGCCCTATATGGTTGCCATCATGACGCAGTGTCTTGAATTAAAGGGGGGAGAGCAGGTATTGGAAATAGGGGCGGGCTCGGGATATCAGGCTGCAATCGTGAGTAAATTGGCAAGCCGTGTTTATACCATCGAACGACATGCAGCGCTTGCGACAAAAGCAAAAGGTGTTTTAAAGCAAATGGGATATGATAATATAACCGTAATCACAGGAGATGGAAGTCTGGGGTTACCAGAGAAGTCACCTTTCCATGGGATCATTGTCACAGCCTGTGCGCCTCATGTCCCGCGGTGTTTAGCAGATCAACTTGAAATTGGAGGACGGTTGGTAATACCTATAGGGAATCCTTATCATCAGGTATTACACCAGATGGTAAAACGGGAAAAGGGAATAGAAGACCGGAATGTTCTGGAGTGTGCTTTTGTACCACTCATTGGTGAAGAAGGCTGGAAGGAAGAATAATCTTACAGCGAACACAGGTTGTGGTATTACCATGACAAAGTTTTTTTGCAGGTTTTTTAGCACCTTCCTTTTTCCCATTGATAGGGGGTTTTGGTTGCAGCTTTGCTGCGTTATGAAAGTATTTGACCTGTTTCAGGATTTGTGTTAAAATCTTCCCATTGAAAATTCTAAGGAGAAAGGGTGAAGGGGAGAAGTTTAAGAGGTTTGCGAAAGGCTTTTCCACTTCACTCTTTCTCCTTAATCTTTTTTACTGATGTAGTGCATTTTTAACTTAATTCTGTTTTTGGAGAAGAAAGAAACGTATGGCGGACGAATTGACCTATGCATTGATTACCCCCTACAGCCTTTTAAAAAGCCGCACCGGCGGTATTTTAGGCCGGCTGCTTTCGCTATCAAATCTGGATTTTGTGGGCGTGACCATGTTTGCCCCGAGTGATGCCTTTGTTGATAAATATTGCGCTACCATTGAGGAACAAGACTGCAAGCCATCATGGAAAAAGGCCATGAAAGACTATATTAACAGCAATTTCCGGAGGGTGAACAAGTTTGGGATTACCAACAGGATGGTATTGCTTTTTTTTAAAGGCCCCCGTGCCCTTGAAAAATTGAAGGATGAGGTGATCGGGCCGATTACCAGCTTTCAGGGGCACACCATTCGGGGGAGCTTCGGAGATTTTGTAGAGAGTTCGGATGGCAAAATCGAATATTTTGAACCAGCAGTTGTATCTGCGGCAGACCATCGCACGAATGATAAACAGTTAGCCCTGTTTGCTGAATATTTGTCAAACGATGGTGGGGTTTTAGAGGACATTGTCAAGTTTTCCGAAGGAGTGAAGGCCGAAACAACCCTGGTCATTCTCAAACCCTTTGAGGAACAAAGTCCGTTACCAGGAAATATGATTGATATGTTTTCAAGGACGGGTTTATTCATTGTCGGAATTAAGCTTTTGAGAATGAGTATTGCGCAGGCAGAGGATTTTTACGGCCCGTTAATCAACATCTTTCGGGAAAAATTGAAGCCCAAACCAGAGAAAATCGCTGAAAAGCTCAAAGAAGCTTTAAAATCTGTTTTAACCTTTGAAGTGCCGAATGCGATTATGAATAGCCATGCAGAGCAGTTGTCAGAGCAGCTTAAAGATATGAATGCAATGAACGAATTTAACAAAATTGTGCAGTACATGACGGGTCTGGACCCTGAAAAATCAAGCCCCGCAGATAAGAAAAGACCAGGAACCGCCAGATGTCTTGCCTTGTTATATCGTGGCCCGGATGCCATTCATAAAATACGAAATATCCTCGGGCCTACGGATTCAAAGAAGGGCGAACCCGGCAAGGTTCGCAGAATTTATGGTGAGGATATTATGAAAAATGCAGCCCACGCCTCAGATGCTGTAGAAAATGCCGAACGTGAACGGAAGATTATTGGGCTGTGGGATAATAAGGGACACTGTGAGCTGAAAGAGATGATCGAAAATTATTTGCGGTCAAAGGGATCATGCTGATACAAAAGATAAATGTAGGTCCTTTGCAGGTGTGTTGTTACCTTGTTATCGACAAGGAAGCTGCTGAAGTGATGGTTATTGACCCTGGCGCAGACGAGGGAATGATTATTGCTTTTTTAAAAAAACAACAACTGCTTCCAAAAAGTATTGTAATCACCCATGGGCATGGCGATCATATCGGCGCCAATGCCGAACTAAAAAAATCCTTTCCTGATGTGCATATCTGCGTTCATGAAGCAGACCAGGACATGCTCCCTTATCCGGCAAAAAACCTTTCCATCCTTGCCGCTTTTTATGGAGGCACAACGGTGAGGTCGCCGGTGGCGGATCGATTGCTGAACGATGGGGATGCGGTTGCTGTCGGAAAATATACCTTTGAAATCATTCATACACCGGGACACACGCCAGGTGGAATATGCCTGTACTATAACGATCCGAAGGATGAAAACCCCCCCGTGCTGTTTTCCGGGGATACCCTTTTCAAAGAGAGTATTGGCAGAACGGACTTTCCAGGCTGTAATCAAAAAAAACTCATACAGGCCATCAAAGAACGATTGTTTGTGCTGGATGAAAGAACGATCGTGTATCCAGGTCACGGGCCATCAACGACGATAGCGGAAGAGAAAAAAAATAATCCTTTTGTTGCTGAGGTAATCATCCATGGCTGAAAGAAGAGAAAACATAAAAGAGTTATTCATTGAAGAAGAGATGAAGGATTCGTATCTGAGCTATGCCATGAGTGTCATCATGAGCCGTGCGCTTCCCGATGTAAGGGATGGGCTAAAACCATCGCAGAGACGTATTCTGGTGGCCATGAATGATCTTGGGCTTGGTCCCCGTTCCAAATTCAGAAAATGCGCCAAGATTGCAGGTGATACCACAGGTAATTATCATCCACATGGTGAACAGGTGGTTTATCCCACCCTCGTTCGCATGGCGCAGGATTTTAATTATCGATATCCACTGATTGAGGGGCAGGGGAACTTTGGCTCTATTGATGGAGACCCTCCTGCAGCAATGCGTTACACGGAAGCCCGTATGACTGAAGCGACAATGATTATTATGGAGGATTTGGAGAGAGAAACTGTTGATTATGTGCCCAATTATGACGATACCCGGACGGAGCCGGTTGTCCTTCCTTCCAAGTTCCCCAATTTACTGTGTAACGGATGTTCCGGTATTGCGGTCGGCATGGCCACGAGCATTCCACCTCACAATGTGAATGAGATCTGCGATGGAATTGTTGCAGTTATTGACAACGCAGAGATCACCGTTGATGAATTGATGAAGATCATCAAGGGGCCTGATTTCCCCACGGGGGCTTTAATCTGCGGTATGGAAGGGATCAGAGAGGGATACCGGACAGGGCGCGGAACGATTATCGTCCGGGCACGGGCGCACACAGAAACATCAAAAAGCGGGAAAAAGAGCATTGTTGTGACGGAGATACCCTACCAACTGAACCGTGATAATATCCTGGAGCGGATTGCTGTATTAGTGCGGGAAGATCAGCTTAAAGGTATTTCAGATATTCGCAACGAAAGTGATCGGGACGGAAGCCGTCTGGTTATAGATCTGAAGAAAGGGGAGGACGAAGAAGTTGTTCTCAACCAACTTTATAAACACACAAAACTCCAGGATAGTTTCAGCATTATTATGATCGGCCTGATCAACAATCGGCCGGAAACGCTCAACCTGAAGCAGATGTTGGTCTACTATATTGAGCATCGAAAAGTTGTCATCATCCGAAGAACAAAATATTTACTGGGGAAGGCTCAGGCCAGGGCTCATATCCTGGAAGGGTTAAAGATCGCCCTTCAAAATATTGACAGAATCATCCAGTTGATCAAGACCTCAGATTCTATTGAAACGGCGCGACGGGGACTCATGAGCGAATTCTCCCTCTCGGAACTACAGGCAAATGCCATTCTGGATATGAAACTTCAGAGGCTGACGGGACTTGAACAAGGGAAAATCGAAGAAGAGTATAAAAAATTATGTGCCGATATCAAGGGATATCAGGCGATCCTGTCTGATGAAAAGTTGGTGCTGAATATTATTAAGAAAGATATTGAGGAAGTGAAGGAACGCTTTGGTGACAAACGCCGCACGGAGATCGTTAGCGCCGTTACGGAGTTGAATATGGAAGATCTTATTGCCGAAGAAAGCGTCGTCGTTATTATTAGTCACGAAGGCTATATTAAGCGATTACCCATTGCCTCATACCGGAAGCAGCACCGCGGCGGCAAAGGTGTCTCCGGTGCTGATATGAAAGAAGGGGATTTCATCGAGCATCTGTTTGTAGCTTCAACCCATGATTATATCCTGTTTTTTACTGACCAGGGCAGAGTTTACTGGCTTAAGGTTTACGATATACCGCAAATGGCCCGAACGGCTAAAGGAAGAGCGCTTATCAATTTGCTTGAGTTAAAAGAAGACGAAAACGTAACTTCTCTCATTCCCATAAGGGATTTTGACGAACGGCAACTGGTTATGGCCACCAGGAATGGAATTGTGAAAAAAACGGTGCTCAATGCCTACGGAAATCCGAAAAAGGGCGGTATTATCGCCATTAACCTGGATGAAGAGGACAAGTTGATCGGGGTGAAATTAACCAATGGCAAACAGGATATTATCCTTGGCACCGAACAGGGAAAAGCCATGCGTTTTTCAGAAGAGGACGTCAGAACCATGGGGCGCGTTACACACGGGGTAAAAGGAATCACTCTTAAGGAGAACGATAAGGTGCGGGATATCGTGATCGTTGATGAGCAGGCAACGCTGCTAACGGTTTGTGAAAAAGGGTTCGGAAAACGTACCGACTTTGCCGAATATCCCGCTCATCGCCGGGGTGGACAGGGTGTTATTAATATTAAAACTACCGAGAGAAACGGAAAGGTTGTTTCGCTGATTGATGTGAGAGACGAAGACGAACTGATCATGATCACTGCGCGGGGACAGGTTATCCGTACCCCGGTTAATACCCTTCGCACCATTGGAAGGAACACGCAGGGGGTTACTCTCTTTTCCATTGAGGAAGGAGACAAGCTAGTCTCTGTTGCGCGTGTTGTTCCGGAAGAGACGAAGGCAGAAGGGGGAGCCGAAGAAACGGTAAACGAAGTGGAAGAGGAGAAACCCACGGATGAAGGTGCACCGGAGGATGCTCATGAGTAAATTGCCCGGTCGTTGTTCATAACACCTCGTTTTTAAAATTTCTGCAAAATATCTTTTCTTTATTGAGGGTGCGGAAGATGAATCCCGATGACGAGTATTGGCTGCCTTTTCATGGGGTTTTTAAAACCTTATCCTGCCTTAAAAACAGGCATTCCAGAAAAAACTATTACGACAATGGACCAGAAATTTCCCATATCCGCCTGTATTATCACGTTTAATGAGGAATCACGCATCCGCGATTGCCTCGAGAGTGTGAAGTGGGTGGATGAGATTGTTGTGGTGGATTCCTTGAGTACCGACAAGACGGTGGATATTTGCAGGGAATATTCTCGCAAGGTGTATCAACGGCCATGGCCGGGTAATATCGACCAAAAAAACTATGCCATGGGTCTGGCTAAAAACGACTGGATCCTTAGCCTTGATGCTGACGAACGACTTTCGCCAGGACTTATTCGAGAGATTCAGGATGCTATCCGTAACCCGGGTAATATCCCGGGGTTCTTTTTCCCGCGGCGCAGTTTCTATTTAGGCCGATGGATCTGCCATGGGGAGTGGTATCCTGATTACCAATTGCGACTCTTCAAAAAGGACTGCGGGCAGTGGCAAGGCACAAATCCTCATGGGCGAGTTATCGTACCGGGGAAAACCGGCTACATGAAACATGATCTTTATCACCTCAATTATAAAAACTTTTCGCATCAGTTGAGAACGATAGACAATTACTCCACGATTTTCGCTGATATTATGGCCGATCGTGGCAGGGGTTTTAGCTTCCACAAACTCCTCTTTCAGCCTCTGTATAAATTTATCAGGGGATATTTTTTCAAGAGAGGTTTTCTGGATGGCCTGCCTGGGCTTATCATCGCAACCTCGAGCGCCTTCTATATTTTTGCAAAACAGGTAAAGCTCTGGGAACGAGTACGAAGTCCTGAGAAAAAAGACAGCGAAGGGAGTAAAAGGTAGGTCTATACTCAATGCAATTCTTTCGGCAGATCGTGAGTTTTTTCTGTTCTCCTGTTTCTATACCGAATCCTTCTGAGTTTACCGGGTATCTGTCGAAGAGAATCAACCATGTTCATTGGCTTATCCATAACCAACACGCATTTCTCATTCCTTTTCTTGAACGCTTGAAAGATGCTACCGCAGAGACTCTGATGGCAACCCCCCTCCCGAGACGGCATCACTATAAGAAGATGGGCGAATTTGAAATTACCTATAAAGGCAAAAAAGAGCCATATCTCGTAAAAATATATAACTACCCTCGTCTGCTTCAAAAGATAAAACAGTGTTTTAAAAATACACGGGGATTCCACGAATTTAATGCCGCCTACTTGACGGCAATGAGAGGGATTCCGGTAGAAGTACCGGTTGCCTGTGGAGAGCGAAAGTATTTCTTCACGAAAGAATCCTACTTGATTGTAAGGAAGATCAGGAACAGTCAGTCGATCCGTCAGTATTTCAAAGGTAACGCCCCGCTGAAAGAAAGAAGAGATATTTTGAGAAAATTCGGCAGCCTTGCACAGAAGATGCACAAATCAGGGATACAGCAAGATGCCTTTTCTCTGGATAATTTTTTAGTATACGATGAAAACGGAGCCAAGAAGATCATCGCAATCGATTTTGAAATGGTGTCAGTTCACACACGGAGCCTTATAGAGAAGCTTTGTCTCTGGTATCTGGCAAAACTAAACCGTGAGAAAGGCAATTTCACTGATACGGAGCGGGTCAGATTTCTCTTGTCGTACATGAGCCACGATATTGCCCGCTGGAAAACAATTGCAGGAGACATTGAGTCCATGACGGTGCAGATACAAAAGAAAGGTGCAAAAAAGGCATCCAGGCTTTGTGTTCGTGAAAATAAGAAATTTGGTTTCTTCAAAAACGCTCAATTCCGTGGGTTTTACCGGAGAAATTATTTAAGAGAAACTCTGGAAAAGGCGTTGTATATTATGGAAGAAACCGGGCAGGATGACATTTCGATAAATCATCTGCACATCTTGCGATTGACTCGAAACAGTCCATCGGGGTTCGATTGTCGCAGCTTGAAACAATTATGGATAAAGGCAAACACTTTGTTTGCATTAAAAATTGACGTGCCCGTGCCTGTGGGTGTTTTTGAAAGACACTCCCCAAATGAGCGAAAGGAAGGTTTTCTTATCTCTGAGATGCCGGATAACTGCACCCCCTTGAGTCGTTATCCTAACTGGTTTTCTGATCAAAATATTTTCCTTTCCCTGAAAAGGCTCGCAGAACAAGTTTCGCCCTTTGGCACCCTAAATAAGCAACTGAGTTGCCAGGACATCTTTGCCCTGGTGCAGGGGAACCGTTTCCGATGTTATCTGGGAAATTATCATTCCTTTTCAATCAATCGGCTTCCGGGAGTAGCGAACAAATCGATCAATGTGCAGACAATCAGGAATCTATTCCAAGCGCACCATGCATCGGCAACACAATAAGACACGAAGTTTGCTATTATTTCGATTTTTCATTGTCTCTGTGCCTGACGTCAAACTTATCTGGTCGCAATAGGGTGCAGAGGAATCTTCATTTAGTGTAATGGTTTGTTATAGCCGTTTAAATTTTTTTTCGGCTGAATTGCAAAGATTTTTCCAGGCCTCTTGTTTGATCCTGAATTTAGTACCATGATTATGTCAAGTTCTTACATCAAAATCGACAAAGGTTAGTTCTTCTTCAAGGCATTTTATAAACCCATTAATATCAAAACCAGACATAACCTACAATTCGGTGAATTTAAAATACTCACATCAGTTTTCTATTTTCCTTTCGGATACCACATGATGCAGTAAAGCCGCAACCAAATCTCCCCCCTATCGTTCGATTGATCCTTCGGCAAGCCCAGGATATTGCGCTGTGCATGGTGAGCCTGCCG
Source organism: Candidatus Brocadia sapporoensis (assembly GCF_001753675.2). Classification (GTDB taxonomy): domain Bacteria; phylum Planctomycetota; class Brocadiia; order Brocadiales; family Brocadiaceae; genus Brocadia; species Brocadia sapporoensis. The sequence goes on from NZ_MJUW02000096.1 coordinate 29,153, forward strand.
AACCATCACAACAAAGTCAAGGGGGCGAAGGGGCATAAGCACTAACTTGTTTTATTAACAAATTTTATTCATCATGGTATTTTTATATCAATCATCTTGCCAGCTTATAGGAGGACAAAGCCATGATGAAGATTGGGACATTCTCAAAACCCTTTTACCAAACGATTGGAAAAGTTTAGCTGTAGATACAAATGCGTTAAAAGGCTTGCGCAAGGATAAATCAGAAGAAGCCATTAAAATAGTTCATAAAAAACTTAAAAGACATACAAGCAAAAAGGGTATTGAACTGAAACCGGAGACCTTTATTTATGCCAAGTACGCAATTGTGTTCGCCACGTTTCCTGGAAATCAATTTACCGCTTTTGATATCTTAGAATGGTATAGAATCCTATGGCAAATTGAGCTGGCCTTTAAAAGATTTAAACAAATCGCGCAATTTGGATATTTACCGAAATACGATGATGATAGTTCGAAATCTTGGCTTTACGGCAAATTATTCGCTGTTCTTTTAACAGAAAGATTAATAGATTTTGCCAAGTCCTTCCCCCCGGGGATACACCATGTTCCAGTCAGAGGACTCAAAGCCAATGGAGTAAACTTACTTTTATGTTTCATCAAGTAAAACGGGTTATAGAACCGGCGTTATTATTACAGGAAGTTCTTTACTCCTGGAACGGCATTGCTTGCTCTTTAGCAGAAAAACCAAGAACCCGAAATATGCAACTCTCAAAATACTTCGAGTTCACTTAAAACAAGTTAGCGCTTAAGGGGAAGTTGAATATTGTGGAGCATTTTTCTATAATCATGTCAGCTCTTCGGGATTTTTCTTCCTGCCCGTTTTCCCTATTGACTCTTAACAGTTCCGAGATAATATTTCCTGTCACTGTTAGTTACAAATAAATTATACAATATTAAAGAAAAAAATTGGGAGATGTTTTACAATAGCGAAGCAACTGTAAGTGAAATGTTAGAGCGATTAGATACCAGGATAAAAAGAGCGAAAATTTCAGAAAAAATCGAAGCATTAAAAAACAAGTAATCATCGAATAACGAAGGTCTAGCCCCTCTGAACTAATCCCCCAAGTTATGTCTTCGGTTGTGGGGTTGCATGGATTCCGTTGTGATGGTCCGAAGGGCTCACCAGCACGGAGCTACATCCTGAGCGCCTGACGAAGGACCGAAATATATCGCACTGACAAACAATGTTTGTCAGTGCCATCCTATAATCCGCTTAAATAAAATGAAAATTCCTATACAATTAAATTAAAAATATTTTCACAAACCTTTTTTACAAAACGGTACTAAGGATATTATTCAATCATGGAAATTGCTGAATTTTTTTTAAAATTTTTAATGATTCTGGTGTTCGCAAAGTTCTTTGCGGAGATGTTTGCTTATTCGCGGCTTCCTGCTGTTCTGGGAGAGGTTGCTGCTGGTATAATTTTGGGCCCCAGCCTTCTGGGGGTTTTAACAGTAGATGCGACGCTTCGCCTGCTGGCAGAAATTGGGATATTACTCCTGCTGTTTGAGGTTGGGCTGGAAACGGATATAGGTCAAGTTGTAAAAGTGGGGGCACAATCATTTTTAGTTGCAATCAGCGGGGTTGCAGCGCCTGCAATTGCCGGCTACTGTTTAAGTAAATACGTTTTTAATCAATCTGGTATTACCTCACTTTTCATTGGTGGGACAATTGTAGCCACAAGTATTGGAATAACGGCACGCGTGCTCATCGATATAAAGAAACATCGATCCAGAACAGCCAAGATCGTCCTTGGCGCCGCAGTTCTTGATGACATTATCGGTGTCGTTATTCTTGCAACGTTGTTTGATTTTGCTGTAAAGGGAGAGGTTAGTATATTTGATACGGTCAAAATCGTTGGATTTATCTCCATCTTTTTACTCATTGCACCGATAATTACGAAACTGTTCGTCCCGCTAATCTCAAAAGCGTCCAATTATAGCAAAACGGACGGAACAATACCCACGATTATGGTTTCTCTGATTCTTGCCCTTGCGTTTATTTCGCACAAAATCGGCGCTCCTGGAATACTTGGTTCTTTTGCGGCCGGCATTGCGTTAGCGCGACGTTTCTTTCTCCCGCTAGGTTCCGCAATAGACCATCACAGCCCTGCTCTCGCCGAAAAAATTGAGGAAAACATGAAGCCAATTATCGGTCTTTTTGTCCCCGTATTCTTTGTGGTTGTCGGGGCTTCAATCAACATGAAAGTAATTGACTTCTCATCAATAACCTTCTGGCGGATGGGTGGGCTTTTGGTTCTCATTGCCATTGTCACAAAAATGATAAGTGGTATATGGGCCAAGGGTGGTTTAAGGACAAAACTTTCAACAGGCATTGCTATGGTTCCAAGAGGAGAAGTAGGCCTCATATTTGCCGAGGTAGGAAAGGAAGCAGGCGTGTTTGATGATCTCATTTATGCAATCATTGTTTTCGTTGTCGCCTTAACGACACTGATAGCACCTGTTTTATTGAGGTTCGTTATGAGGGATGAAGAATGAAGTGGTGTCGACTCAGGCCCAAACAGAGCAAAGGGCTGGCACAATGACTTAGGATTGACTTATCTGCTTTCTTCTTTTTTGCCTAACGATGCTTCACAAGACTAACCGCGCTCTATTCCCAACTCTTCCTTATCAAACCGTACGGTCAGTTTTCCCGAAGATGACTTTCCGATCCTTTCGTTGACAAGAAGGAAGCGAATCGTCTTCATTTCCACTCGTTACCAGATGCTTTGAACAATGCGTCAAAGCACTTTTGAATTACACATTTTTCTTATGTCGATAGGCTGGAGTAACCCAATAGAGGGCTTTTATTCTATGACTATCAGATATCCATGTTTCAATGGATAAACCCCGATAAATGAATAAAATGAAGGATTGTGGCAAGACCGCTCTGATTGGAATTTGAAGATGCTTTTTGTCATATCACAGCAAGAGACAAACGGGGAGGCAGAATATTTTTGATGACAGAGACCGGGAAAAGTTGTACCTAAATTCTGCAAACGATTTTCGCAGTGCGAAAATCGACCTTCTGTAATACCCT
>NZ_MJUW02000116.1:0-4761 GCF_001753675.2 Candidatus Brocadia sapporoensis
TGACCCTTTTAAAAGCTCTTCTCCCTTTATCTAAAGCCATCTTATACTAATTTGCACTCTCTTTTACCCACACAACTACACGATGACCCCCTAAACTAATGCTCAAAATCAGCCACGAGTGTAACGAGTTGGTTGTATTGCCTCGTTGGGCATTGATTGGTTGTTTTTGCCTATCTCGTGTGTTCATTATTTGCTGATGCAAGCTCCAAGTACTCTTTCGGAGCTTCTAAGTTCAAACCTTTCGCATATATTTTTACTAGTCGATTGCCATGTTCGTCGAAGCCGATGCTGCCGATGAGACATGAATTTGCAACCTCTGGCTGGATATTTTTTAAGCGTAGATAGTTATTTCTAGTCCAAGCAAGAACCGACTTATGAAGAGGGTAGCATTCGCTATCGTATTCTTTCTCCTCTCTGATTTTCAGGCCCATGACGTTCAGACAGAACCCCAATATTTTTGAAGATTTATAGTTTGGAAATTTCTCCAACCGGAGTATTTCATCGTATAGCAAACGGCGGAGTTTAAAGCGGATAATTTTCCATGCTTTTCCCTTGTCTGATAGACCAAAAAATTCATACCACACGGAGTTGTAATGAATAGTCCAGCATTTATCTGGTGGTGCTGTCACTGAAGCAGCAGAGAATATGATTTCAAACATCAGATTTGCAACGTGGTCGTAAATGTCCTCATGCATCTGATCACCGCGTACACGCAAAGTAGTTGAAGGAACATTCTGTTGCTTGCCTATAAGGTCTATTGCATATTTAACGTACCGAACCACAGTCTGAAGCCTCTTAAAAATATCTGTAGAGTAGTAATCTGAAGAAATGTCATTCAGTTTGTAAACATCGCAGCAAGAGTTTTTAATATTTTCAAGAGCGCGATACAAGGCAAAGGGGTGTTGTGTCCAGTTGCCACTTTCAAGGTAGCTTTTTAGGGTAATCATCACGGCTCTGGAATAAGCTTCGAGCTGCGATGCGTCCCATGACCATAATATCTCATGGTGTATATCAAGTGTCGATCCTGTTTTTGAACCAAGCGCTTCCACCAGCCGATAGTTACCATATATGGCTTTACTAAAAGGTTTTAGATAGCCAATTAACCCCGAACTGTAGCCTTCGTCCTCGTGGTACAAAATCGAATCCTTATTAATAATCGCCTCTGTAGAAATATTTCTGGAGAATTGTCCGATAGGAAGGTCGTATTTCTCATTGCTTGCCATAGCCTCAAAAAACACCATTGCTGTTACAGGTGATGAAGCAACAATATGTCTGCATAGTTTTCGGTTGCCGATTAGTAGCAGTATGTCATACGCATAATCACCGACATTGGGCTTACGCCTTTTTTGCTCCTCTTTCTTATTGGTATCTTTTTGCCAACGAGGCGGATTTTGTCTTGAGAGTTTCACCAGATGTTCTGCAGACCTCGCCAATTCATCGGCAATAACAGGCAAGTCGCTTTCTGACCCTTTCAAAATTACTTTGTATAGTTCCTTGGCAAATTTCCTGTAGTTTTTCTTACAAAATATCGGAGGATTGATGACGGCGTAATACATCCATATCATTACAAGCAAGAGGAAAAAGGCACCGAACATTCCCTGCCATCCGGCTTGGTTTGCAAGAAAATTAGGTATTAGCCAACGCTCGGAAAACCAGACGTCAGTAAGCAGTGTTCCAAATCCAATAAACCCTATGAGGAGGTAGGTCAGCGGAAAAAGAGGGATTGGTGCTACAGCAACACGGAATCGATAACGAATATCTGTTACCGTGTAGACAATAACCAGAAGTGCCAGCGCCGAAATAAATTCAGTAAAACCGAATATCGACGATTCTAAACCACTTGGTGGCGTTATAAAACAAATTCCCAGATAGGTTTTTTCACATGCCAACATGCGTTCCTTTTACATCCTTATTTATTAATCGTGGATTGTTTCTATTATGTAGCACCCGTATGCCTAACAATTTATTATATACATACATATACAGCCAGCTAAAAAAGGGATATCTTACAAAAAGCAAGTTATGTACCTGGATTAAATCTGTTAATCATCCTTTCTCAAACACCTCTCGTAAAACGGATTGCATGAGCATTTCGGGCAATTCTTTGCGTTCGGCGACTTGTTTTTCCAGTTCATCAATCATCGCCATAATTTTATCCACCCGCTCGACAATGGCTTGTTGTTCAGCCAAAGGTGATAAAGGGAATCGGTAATCTCTCAGTTTGGTTGCGTTTATATTGGATTGCCCTAACGCATCAGCCTTCACTTCATAACACCATACACGATGGAAAGAAGAATTCATTATGAAATTCACATATTTCGGATAAACGCCTTCATGCATATGAAAACGCACAAGGTAACCAGCGTATATAGCCTTTTCTGTGTTTTCATAAATAGCCGTCTTTCCAACTAGCTCGCGACTGTTTGTTCTATTGAATAACAAATCGTTGTATTCTAACAAATACTTCTCTATCTCAGTTTCATCATCCGTATAGACTAAATCTCCCCAATCAATCCGGCCATTTTGTAAATTGCCCATTCTCAAAACAGGGATAGAACCGCCCTTGCTAGATTTTGCACTTGATCCATACTCAAAGCCATATGCAATTTCACCCAAACGACACCACACCCACCCCTCAGGCAGGATAAATGGTTTTTCTACTTCACTGATGGGTGGCAGGGCTTTTGCATTCTTCGCGCCCTTTGTGCTCTTCGTGAGCCGCTCTTTTTCGGCTTTGATCTTCTCAAGCAATTTTGAGGCGTGATTATCTCCGCTGATAAGTTCGGGATGTTCATTCCGCCATTTGGCCGTCAGCTTTCCTTCAATGGCTTCCTGCAATATTTGCTGGCGAAGTTGTTTGAGAAAAGCCCGCTGGTGAGCTATCTCACCGCTCAAATCATCCATTTCGTTTTCGATTCTTTTGAAAAAAGAAACGATCTCTTTTTGTGACTTAATATCCGGCAAATAAATTTCAAGAGGCAGAAAATGCTTGGGTTTTATTTCTGTTTTTATACCACCTTTAACCTGATCTTTAAGCGCTTGTACAAAAGATTGACTCCTGACAAATCGCTTAAAATAATCTATATCTATTTGCCTTTCATCAAAGACATATGACGAGTAATGAATAGTCGCCGTAATGGGTTCATCTCCATGATAAACAGCAAGGGCGCCCTTCGAAACATTGATCCCGGAAATAACAAGGTCTCCGGATTCGACAATGATCATATCTGTTTTGGAGTTTTTATCAGAAAGGTGAATTTCACCGGAAAAGTCTATCTTATTCAGCCTTTTCAATCCCTGTACAGTTTTATCGCTGGGATTATATCTGCCTTCCCGTTCTTTCAGAAAATGACTGATTTTTACTTTCTGCCACTCAGCCATTTTTCCGTCCTTTTTTCTTTGATATTTGTTTCGACGCTTTTTGCTCAATATCTTTTACCGCTCGGTCAAAGTCGGAAACGTAGTTCTTGTCCCGTTCTTTCCTGTATTTTTCAAATTTATCATCGTCTTTTTTCACTGCTTGTTCTGCGCTTACGCTTCCGGCGTTTGTTAGAAGTTCCCGTTCTCTTAATTTCAAAAACTGGTCGAGTTTTTCCACTGAGTCCGCCATCTTCATCAGCCTGCCGTTGGTTGCCTGCAATTCTGCAAAATCATGATACATAGACACGATAAGATTTAAGCGTTTTAACTCCTCTTCATGGAGGTAATTTTTCGCAATCTTTATATCCTGTGTGGTAATGTAATTCCCTTTAAAATTGGTCAGACCCATAAGGGGTTTTGTGCTGTCGGCCCGCCTGGCTATAATTTCCGCCGCGGTGTGCCCATGAACTGCATAGTGCATCTTGTTTTGCACGGTAGCAAAAAATTCCGTGGTCTGTTTTTCGTCTTTTCTATAATCAATGCTGGTGGCATAAATATCCGTCACTTTCTGATAAAAGTTGCGCTCGCTGCTGCGAATATCGCGGATACGCTGTAAAAGTTCCTGAAAGTATCGTGCCTTTTCACCGCCTTGCTTTAATCGTTCATCGTCCAGGGCAAAACCTTTAATAAGGTATTCTTTCAGCCGTTGTGTGGACCAAATACGAAATTGTGTTCCGCGCACCGACTTAACTCTGTATCCAACCGAAATAATTACATCAAGGTTATAATGTTTTACAGCGTATTCTTTGCCATCGGAGCCAGTTCGTCGGAATTCCCGACATACTGATTCTTCTTCAAGCTCTCCTTCTTTAAAAACATTTTGTATGTGCTCGGTAATAGTTGTTCGCCCTTTATCAAATAACTCAGCCATTTGATCCTGAGTAAGCCAGACGGTTTCATCTTCCATTTTAACCTGAAGCTTCGTTTGCCCATCGTCAGTTTGGTAAAGAATTATTTGAGATTTGTTTTGATTTTCACCCATTGCCAACATTCCTTTTTTGAGTTGTTAATCATTTCTTAACAACTGAAGCCTATAAATAGAACCCCGAAGGGGTAACATGATTGTAGAAAAAATACGGTAAACAACAGCCAATCCCGAAGGGATGACATGATGACTACAACACAAGATGTTTCATAGAAATAAAATATATCACCCCTTCGGGGTTTATTGCAGGTTTTTCACGTACTTTCTATAATCATTTCATCCCTTCGGGATTCTCCATTGGATTCAAATTCTAAGTAACGTTTTTTGTAACTATTTAGCGTACTTTCGCTCACAAACACTACGAGTGAACAAAATATTGATTCTGTAATCCCGAAGGGATGTCATTATTATAGCAT
>NZ_MJUW02000116.1:4987-31939 GCF_001753675.2 Candidatus Brocadia sapporoensis
CCTAACTATTCCGAGAAAATATTCTCTCTCACCATCCGTTTCGCTGAATAGTTACCTTTTTTCATTCAAAGCAATACATTTTTCATCAAATGATTCAAGTGGTGAAAAGGGCGATATCATTTTCTAAAAATACCCTTGACATTTATTAAAGAATGAATATAATCATGCACCATATTGAGAATGAGTCTTAGTACATTTTTTTAAAGGGAGTTTAGATTATGCGTTATGCGAGTCTCCTGGCTATAGGATTTTTATTCGTATTTGTTTTCATCGCCGATAGCTTTGCACAATCTTCCGAAACGGAGGCGTTGAAAGGTAAGGTTGAGATGCTCGAAAACGAATTAAAAGAAATAAAGGATTTGCTCAAGCTACAAATTCAAAAAGACGCTCAAAAGGAAAAAGAGATTGCATCATTAAAAGAGGAAGTACAAAAAAAGGAGATAAAGGTTGCCGTGGAAGAAACACCAGCTCAGACAACAACGGCGAAAAGATCTGCGGATACAGAGGGGGAAAGAGAATCCACGTATTTAACCAAGCCTGGAGCCGAGCTGGCCGAACACAAGCTTGCGCCGCAATTCGGAGGTATTTATTCAAAACCTTTTTTGAGAAGATTTGGGAGAAACACGTATCTGGGTGGTTATATGGACTTCCAATACCGTGCATCGGAGGATAGCAAGGGCAATCAAGGCTTCGATCAGACAAGGTTTATCCCCTTTATCTACTCAGATATCTCGGATCGCGTAAAGCTTGCATCAGAAATAGAATTTGAGCACGGAGGCTATGGGGGCGGGCGAAACGGAGAGGTCATCCTTGAATTTGGTACAATCGATTTTTTGATAAACGATTGGATTAATTGGCGGGGCGGATTTGTACTTACACCTCTGGGAAAATATAATCTCGTACATGATTCTCCTTTGCAAGACTTTACTGATCGCCCACTGGTCGACCAGTTGATTATTCCCACTACCCTTACTGACGCAGGCATGGGCTTTTTTGGCAGTTGTTATCCCACAGAATTAAGCAAGCTGGATTATGAAATTTACGTTACGAATGGGGCATTTCGTGGCCTGGATGCAAACGGGACCGCACGTTTTGGAGAGGTCAATGGATTAAGAAGCTCTAAGGGTGGATACCAATTTGACAACTATAATAAAAGCCCTGGTTTTGTGGGACGCGTTCAATTTAGTCCTTTTATAGGTTTGGAGTTTGGCGGCTCTGCTTATACATGCCGTTACGACGAAGAAAATGAGAATCAGTTAACCCTATCGGCGTTTGACTTTGCCTATCAAAAAGGCGCTTTTGAATTGGTTGGAGAAGGGGGATATGCCTTTATCGAGACCAATAAGATGGCTAAGGATGCCGGGATTACCGATGATATGTGGGGTTATTACGTGGAAGCCCGTTACCACTTTATGCCCTCTATATTAAAAAGCTGGAGTCCCCGTATTTTTACTGATAATTCAACCTTTACCGGCGCTCTGCGATGGGAGCAGGTGCAAACAGCTGGCAGGGATGACAACTTTGAAAGCGTTCATTGGCTAAGAAATCGCATCACCCCATGTCTGAACTACCGCTACACGGAAGACACCGTTTTTAAGCTTGACTACCAGATAAATATGGAAGAAAAGGACATGGCTGATATCGCTAATAATGCCTTTCTGTTTTCGGTTGCTACGTATTTTTAGTTTCATTGCATAGGATTTTTATTTTATTTAAGCGGATTACAGGGTGGCACGGGAAAACTTCGTTTGTTGGTGTGGTATATTCCAAACCCGTGTGTATATTCAAACAACATGAACAAGCAAGTTTGTCTGTGCCACCCTGTAACCGAAGACATTGCTTGATGATATAAGGATTTTTGGGATACGGATAAACACAGATTGTTAGTATTTTGAACCTAACAAAGATACGCTTTTTATGTTTATCCGGATAAATCCCTGTCCTGACTATAGAGAGGAGTACAGGAAATGAAAAAAAAGATACTTGTACTTGGCGGTGGACCATGCGGGCTATCAGCTGCCTGGGAGATTTCAAAGTATGGATACGATGTTGCTGTTGTTGAAAAGGAATCTAAGGTGGGTGGATTGTGCATTACCAATGAATATAAAGGTTTTCGGTTTGACCTCGGGGGACATCGTTTCATTTCAAAAAATAAGGAGCTTGTTGGAAATGTTTGTAAAATGATGGGCAAGGAATTGTTGACTGCTAATAGAAAGAGTGTGATCCTACTGCAGGGAAAAACTTTTGAGTATCCCCTGTCCGCCAAAGACATCTTTCTGAAGATGGATCTTTGGACGAATCTAAAAGCATTTACCTCATATTTGATATCTACCGTCTCCAGAATTATCTTCCGGAAGAAGGATATTTCTTTTGAGGATTGGATTGTCAATCGCTTTGGCAGGGCACTCTATAATTTATTTTTTGGGCCGTATACTGAAAAACTCTGGGGTATATCTCCCAAATTCATATCATCCGATTGGGCATCACAGAGAATCTCACTGCTGAATCTCAAAGAAGTTCTTTTCCGACTCTTTAAGTTAAGGAAAGGTACACCACGAACTTATGCAAAAGGATATTTTTATCCCAAAAAAGGTATCGGACAGATGTTTGATGTCATGAGTGAAGATATTTCCAAAATGGGAGGAAATATTATTCTTAATGCATCCGTTTCAAGCATACAGGTAAATAATAATACCATTGAAAGTATTTGCTATAATCAGCACGGCATCACAAAAAGAATCGATTGCGACGCTATCGTATCAACGATTCCTTTGACAGATCTCGTAAAGGCATTTCCGGGGTACCTTACGAGGGATATCATAAATCATACATCTGCGTTAAAGTTTCGTTCCGTTAGATTTTTAAATATCCTGGTAGATCTCCCTGATATCAGCGACAACACGTGGATGTATGTTTCGGAGGGCAAATATATCATGACACGTATTCAGGAGCCAAAGCGGCGAAGTCCTTTTAGTGCACCAGAGGGAAAAACATCCATTATGCTAGAAATTCCTTGTAACGAAAATGATGAAATCTGGAATTGTTCCGAGGAAAGCTTGTTGAAGCGTAGCCTTGCGGATTTAAAGGGTCTGGGTATTGATATTCAGGATTTCGTTATTGATTATTTTACAACAAGCGTGGTACACGGTTATCCTGTCTATAGTCTCGATTATGCAATGCATAGGCAGAAACTCTTTGATTTTCTGGGTCAGTACGATAACTTAATTACGTGTGGCCGGCAGGGTACATTCCGGTATATCTTTATGGACACCGCTATGGAAATGGGAATAACGGCCGCGCAAAATCTTATACTGGATAATTTAGACAAGAAGGCGGATGTGCAATTTATGCGCTCTGAAGAAGAATTAATCGAGACAACTTCGGTAACCGCATAATATTCCTTGTAACTCTGTAAATATCTAGCGTAAATTATTTTCATAATCTTATGCGACAAACCATCAATTATAAAACAGCTAATACACTACATCAGAATTGTACAAGATCAAGCTTTTCGCGGGGTTACATAATTCCCATTGCCGCTGTAAGTGTTTGCCTGTTTACCAGATTACTCTATTTTGGTAAGTATATTGACGAGTGGGATAGCGTAAATTTTGCTTTCGGTTTATCAAAAGGTTATGACATTTTGCACGATCAGCCGCACTTTCCGGGTTATCCGGTTTATCTGTTTGTGAGCTGGATCTGGTACAAACTTTTTGGGTCGGATATGCAGGCTTTGATTTTTTCAGGCATTTTGTTCAGCAGCCTGGCTGTATATCCACTGTATGAACTCTCAAGACGAATGTTTTCTCAGGATGTGGCTAACCTTACTGCCGTCCTATACATTATGAATCCGCAGGTTTGGTTGCAGGCAGAAAAGCCACTCTCGGATGCCTTTGGTTTATTCTTTGTTATTACTTCCATTCTTTTTTTTTATCTGGCGTTGGAATGTTACCACGAAGATACCAAATTCTCTGCCTCATTGAAAAACCTTGCATGGGGTGGCGTACTCTTAGGGTTGGGACTGGGCGTCAGAGTTACTTATCTCGCATTACTACCGATAATGGCATATACGGCATACCAACTGAGCCAAAAGATATGCCGCAGAAAGGTAATAGTATGGGGGCTATCTGGCCTGAGCCTTGGCATAGCTTCCTGGCTGGGATATCTCCTTGTTCATTTTACCCCCTATAAATTCTATAAGAAATTTTTAAGCCATGCTGATTATCATTTTTACCGGGAAGGAAATTCCATCATCACCACCAAAGATTATGGTGAGCGTTTTTTAGATATCTTTCATAATCTCAGCGCGCACTGTCTGGGTACCTGGTGGGTGGATACTCCCATCCTTAGAATTGTTCCAACCATCATTGTGGTGATCGCCCTTGTATTTTTTTTAATGTATGAAAAATGGACCCTTAGGAATAAGTTCCTGCTGGCTTTTTTAATTCCTTATTTCCTCTGGATTGTCCTTGTTCAAGATGCAATCCGCCAAGTCATGGTACTTGTACCTTTTTTAATTATTCTTATCAGTGCTGGTTTGTTACACGCGTTTACCAATTATCTGAAGAGTAGGAGGTTCGGCATCCTGTTGTTTCTCGCGATCGTATTTATCTTTGTTGCCTCTCAAGGTTTTGATTCTTTGAGGATCGTTTCTATCAACAGGAATGAAGAGCCGCCATCTGTCTCGACAATACATTACATAACGAATAATTATCATAAAGAGGATACGAAATTTTACTGTTTAAATGATTGGCGCTTATTCCAATATTATGCCCCTGAATGGTGCGACAGGAAGAACAGCCATGTCTATTTTGTGTCACGTATGAGTGGTGTTTTAAACGATCTGGGGCGTTTTAAAAACAAACCAAAGCATATCCTTATCTCTTCCAAGCTTTTTGAGCGGGACAAGTATAAAGATAAATTAAATAAATTAGCAGAATTTAAAAGGGATCGGTACAGTGTGGCCGATTATAATTGGCTAACATTGTATCGTTTTGAGTGGAGATGATTTTATATAATACGTCTATGATTAATATTGTAACCGTTATAAATTTTTCACGGGAGGGTAATAATATGTTGAAAAGGATCTTTTTGCCGGTGTGTTTTGCTTTCCTATTTGGCTTCTTATTCTCAGATACCAGTGTAAATGCACAAGCTACCGGAATAATATCCGGTGTGGTATCGAAAAAGGCCGGAGGTCCGGTAGGTGGTGCTGAAGTAATATTAAAAAATAAAAAACTGCAGGTTAACGATAGTGGGGTATCGGGAAATAAGGGTGAATTTAAATTTTCTGGCTTACAGGCAGGGACATATACCCTGAAAGTAAAAAAATCAGGCTTTAAAAACGTAAACAAGCAAGTCGTCCTCGAAAAAGCAAAGATCAAAAAAGGAAAGAGTAAAGTGGTTGACATACAATTGAACCCTCAGGGTTCGGGAGGTGGATCCGGTAGTGGATCTGGAAGCGGAAGTGGCGGTGGTTCGGGAAGTGCAAAATAATAGTCTACATTTTGATACAGTTCATTGTTACAGTATTCCCTATGAAGTCGAGGTATTTGGATGATGGAAAGTATCATTCGTGGCTCAGCACGGCTACAACAGAATTTGTACTCCTTCAGCCCCTCCTTTGTATTAAAGGGATTTCGTCGTAGGCTCGGCCGAACGATGGAGTGGAAGTAAAAAACCTTCAAAAAGAAGGGTTTTCGAGAAAAAAATATAGACATCAATTGTGTTTTTTTTTGTTCTGTAGTTGAGAGTGAGTCTCACTATATGAAAGGAGTGTTTGGTTATGTTTTTGCAAAACAAACTATTCGTGTCGTTTTTCATTGTTATTGGTCTGCTGGCCGCGACATGCTTGTACGACATACAGGGATCTATTTCACAAGCCGCCTCAATTACTGGAATTGTTTCAGACGAAAATGGTGACCCCATAGAAGATGCGCATATAACCATCGTAACAAAGGATACAAATGAAAATAACATGGAAGAGACTGTTTCAACGGATTCTAACGGTGCATATGAAATCGTCAATTTAAGAAAGGGGAGATACACCTTCATCGTTAAATCACCGGGTTTTGAAACGATGACCGAGGCTTTGAAGATAAGTAAAAGCAGCAACGAAGTAGAAAAGGATTTCACCCTAATCTTTTCACTCTATACAAAAACCAACGATACCAAGGCGATGGATTCTGCGGTTACTTCCTTCAAGGAAATTGGTGTACTGAGAAGACAGGTTCCAATTGATGGAGACTCCTTAGCTGCTGTTTATCGGGGAGAATTACAAGCTTTAACGAAAGAAGTAGACGCAGAAAACGACTTAACTCTGGATAGTGATATTGCGGGAGCCCTTGATGATATTAAAAACAATACCGCGCCAGATTTGGCAGCACAGGTTATTAACAAGACACTGCAACGGATCTTTTATCTGGCTATTCTTAAACGCACCACTGACGTTCTCGATGATTTTCATCGCAAGGAAAGAGCAGACCTTATGTTCTTATGGGACGAGGCGTATGCCGCTTATCAGGCTATCGTTGGCACAGCAGACAGGGAAAACAAGGTGCTTAGTAAAGACCACACAGCTATTGAAACGGGAAGTAATCCCAACCTTGAAGATCAGATATTAGTTGCTTTCATACGAGGGCAGAAAGCCCTGAATATGGAAAATCACGATGAAGGCGAAATTGTGATTGGCATGCAGCGCCAGGTCATCAGCATCTCTCTCACCAGGGCATTCTATATAGCAGTCATCAGGGAGACCGGCGACGTTTTGAACAACAGGGAAAGTAACCTGGCAAGAGCCCTTGAGAATCAAAAAGAAGGCGAGATGTATTACAGGGCTATAGAAGCATTTGTTTTACAGGATAATCCCGAAGGTAACAAAACCGTAAAATCTCAGCTTACGGGTGATTTAGCCGATGTGGATGCTAATATTGTGATAAGAGAACTGAGTAAAGGGTTTATTGGTAGGGTCAGAAGCGAATTGGAGTCTAACGAATCGGCCATCAATGCAGACAATCGCGGTCGCGCCATCATAACTGCAGAAGAAGCGCTTCATTACTCAAAAATATTTATGGAGGATTTAAAGATACGTCTCGGTACCAAAGACAACGAGGAGATGGAAGATGCCCTGCATGCTTTAAAAGATGCCAGCAACATGGTTGATAATGCAAATGCTGATGCCGCAAGACAAACAATATCCACCATTCTCGATAACTACGAAAGTGAATTGCTTTAAATATTTAATTTTCAATAAACGGAGTAAGGGTATGATCAAAAACAAAATGAAATATTTTTTTATTTTTCTTGGAATATTTGTATCCGTCTTTACAACAATTGTTCATCTGAGGTCAGGCAATGCGAGCAATCAGCCAGCAGTAAATGAGGTAAATGCAGAAGTAAAAACATTGAAAAAAAAGAAGAAACCTGTCAGTTTTACTAAGGATATCTTGCCTCTCTTTGTAAAGGCAAAAAGTAAAGGCACATCAAAACCAATTGCTTGTGTCAGATGCCATTTTACTAATCTTACAATAGCCAGTAACGGCATTCCGGAGAATGCCAAGGCCGAGTTGAGCATGGGTTCTTTTAAAGACATCATTGCCGGAGCTGAGGCAGGCACAGAGCCAATCATAGATACTAACGATCCAAAAAAGAGTCTTCTCCTGCAAAGGCTGGAGGGAGAAGGAGATAATATGGGCGTATATGATGGCCGCATGCCTTATGGTGGGCCTTTCTTTACGAAAAAAGAAATTGCAATCATTCGGAAATGGATCGAAGAAGGGGCGATAGACGATACTCCATCCCCCGATTTTAATCGGGACGTGCTTCCACTACTCACTGCATCGGTCAATGGCAGTACTCCTTGCAGTCTTTGTCACTATAATAACAATAGCGCAACGTCCAGGGAACGATCCCAATCCCAAGCATGCATGGACCTCTCTAGCTGGGAAGGTATAATCTCTGGCGCTGATGGAAGTCTGCATGAGCCTCTCATAGATTTAGAAAATCCAGCAAACAGCTTAATCTTAAAACGCCTGCGTGGTCAGAAGACCGAAGAATTAATTGAAAATGACCATCGTATGCCATTTGGCGGTCCGTATTTTACGGAGTATGAGATACAAAAGATCGAAAGGTGGATAGCTGGAGGTGCAAAGGGCCCCAACGGTGAAGACCCTAGCGAGGCCGATACCAGTGGAGCAGGTGAATGCCTTGGTGGAAGCGGCTCAGGCGGTGGTAATAATAGTAACTAATAATATTTTTAGTGATACTTTGCATTTTTAGCAGAAACATAAATAAAGTGAATCCTGTCGGGGTTCAAAATCCTGACAGGATTCCCTTGCGATTTTTGACCCAGATTTTGTCTTTTCCGCTTGCCTGGTTTAGTAATATGTGGTAATGGAATTTATTCCTCTTGTGAAATAGTGTAGTTTATACATCTCGCAGGTACGGAAAATGACGGTCTCCCACCATTGGGGAGAAGTAAAAGAGAATCCATTTTTCTCCGATGAACTTTAAAGAAGCGGCGAAAGGAGATAAACTATGTCCGCGATGGTAATCAGTAGCCTTGATCGGTTTCTTAGTGTAGCTCGAAAACTGGAAGGTTCCGGGGTGACAAACATACACCTTTGCTATGCAAAACAGATGGATAAATTTGACTTGTCAGTAGTAGCCCTTGTACCGTTTGTTGACTACGTGATCGTTGGTGAAGACGCCCATAACCTGCCGTATCTCAAACATATAATTACGGAGGCGCAGCTACGCCAAATACCGGTTTTACCGGAAGAACGTATTGCAGCGGTAAAGAATAAATAGTGAAAATCCCTATTGAGGTATTGCCGATGCACAAAGATGTCACATCCCCCATTTTGCAAGGGGTCAAACTCTTTTCCCAAAAATAAAATTCCTCTGACAGGAAGGGGTGGGAATATTGGTTAACTTTTCACGAAAACAGTTATCAAAGTGACAATTATCATAAAATTCTAAAAATCATATGAGCCTTGGATGTAATTGTTGTTTGCTAAAAAAAACGTCTTATTGTATAAGACGGCCATTTAAGTGTTTTGATAAAAAGAACTTTTATAAGGAGAACGTAAACATGGCTCCACTAAGTATTTTGCCGGGTAGAATAAGGTTTGAAAGTCAGAATCTTGTGGGGAAATCACATATTTGCAGATATTTAAAAGAAAGCATTGTTGCGTATTTAGGAGGATTGACGGAGGTAACGGTAAATCACAAAACCGGGAGGATCTTGGTTCTGTTTGATGAGCGCTACATTGACAGACAAACCTTAACGCAATATATCAGCCGGGTTTTGAAAGAATGTGCGGAGAAGTCGGCCGATAGCTGGCAGTTTTCTGCAGAGGAAAAGAATTCAAAGCCACCCGCTGCAAGACATGCCTTACATGCCCTGACTGATGCGGTTGCCCATGCGATATTGCCGATGCCGCTGAATGCCCTGGTCCCAATGGCAATAAAAGCAGCAATCGGAAGGTAGTATTTATTGTTCTGTGGAATTCATTTTAGAAACAAAAGGGGGTCTTTGTGGAAGAAAAAAAAGAGGAAAAAGGAGAAGGCAAAAACAATGAAAATGAAAGGGGGGAGCGTATGGGCGGCTTTTTTATAGACAAGCGTAGTCTCTGGTTGATGGCTGGTGGCGCATTGGGAGCCCTTGCCATCATTGGAATTGGCAGATTATCAAAGAAGATGCGGCCCGCTGCGGTTGGAGTTACGAAAGAAGGCATTGCATTTAAAGAGTGGTTAATTGCAAATTATGAAAAAGTAAAAGAGGATATAGAAGATATTGTGGCTGAGGCAAAACATGTACATCTGAAAGACCTTGAGACAGAAGCAGAGACAGAAAAAAAGGAGCAAGACCTACTGAAAAAGGTAGAACAGATGGTAGAGGTGGCTTTACGGCAGAGGTCCAAAAAGGAGGAGGCGTAAACATGAGCATTATCAATAAAACAAGAACCTATTTCGGTTCATTAGCAACTATTGCCGGAGGGGTTGGCGCAGTCATGGTTGGAGCATACATCTTTTCCAGAGTCAAAGAGAGGCACGAGAAGGAAATCCGGCTTGAGAGAATAGAACAGATACTCAGAAAACTGGCAGAGGAACAGAAGAAGAAGGAATGAAATACAAAATTATCCATGATCTTCCTCAAAGGATGAGGATCAGTCTCGCCTTATCCAAAAGGCATTGCCCGGAAAATTCCCGGATAGAGGGATTATTTGTAGCTGTTGATGGGGTACGGAAGGTATCCTTCAATCGCCACACCAGGAATCTCCTGGTCAGCTATAACGGTGACCGTGCTGTGAGGGTTGTCCTGTTAAAGATAATAGAAGAGACGTTGTTGATTTTTGTAAAAAAAGAAAATTTTGAGCAAGACACCCTTAAACAGAAAAAGAAGGCTGCAATGTTATCCGGGGCTCTTTTGCTCGCAAAACCAATTATACCATTCATACTAAAACCGTTCCTTGCCCTGTATGGCGCCGTGCCCGTCCTGAGAAGAGGTTTTATGGCAACCCTGAACAAACGCCTGAATGTTGACACTCTAGATTCGGCGGCAATAGGAATTTCATTGCTAAGGGGGGATTACCTGGCTGTAGGTTTAATAACGTTCTTTTTGAAAGTTGGTGATTACCTCGAAGAGCGGATACGCCAAAAATCACGAGAAAGCTTTTCAAAGATGTTTCAGGGTCAGGATGGGTGGGCATGGATAAAGAAAAATGGCCGGGAAATGAGGGTCGATACAAGGGACGTAGTTGCAGGTGATCTTGTGGTTGTAAGAACGGGTGGCAGTATCCCCGTGGATGGTATTGTGACAGAGGGCGTGGCTCTGGTCAATCAGTCGTCAATGACCGGCGAGCCCGTGTCTGTTCCTAAAATGGAGGGGTTAATGGTTTACGCTGGTACCGTGCTGGAGGAAGGCCTTCTAACAATAAAGTCTATAAGGGTGGGTGATGAAACAAGGGTTTCCAAGATAATCAAGGTGATTGAGGAATCAGAAGGTTTAAAAGCAGATGTGCAAAATTATGCGGAAATGCTTGCAAACAAGATTGTTCCCTATAGCTTTTTGCTGAGCTGGCTGATATACCTCTTCGCAAATAACCCACTAAAAGCTGCCTCAGTGCTGCTGGTTGATTACTCATGCTCCATCAAACTGTCAACTCCTTTAGCAATTATGTCGGCGATGATAGCTGCATCAAAACGAGGGGTCCTCGTAAAAGGTGGCAGATTTATAGAAAAATTGGCGCAGGCAGACATCTTTGTCTTTGACAAGACCGGAACCCTTACCGAAGCAAAGCCAAAAGTTTTTGATCTCATCCCCTTTAACAGCTTTAACCGGGAATACCTGTTGAAAAATGTGGCATGTGTGGAGGAACATTTTCCTCACCCGGTGGCAACTGCTGTGGTGAAAAGGGCTGAAGACGAAGGACTTGTCCATGAAGAGAACCATGCAGAGGTAGAATATATTCTTGCACATGGTATTGCTTCAAGGATTGATGGCAAGAGGATCCTGGTGGGGAGCAAACATTTCATTTGTGAGGACAATAAGATTCGTGTGGAACATGAGGAGTCTGTAATAAAAAATTTTATGGACAGCGGATATTCAATACTCTATGTAGCAGTGGAAGATAAGCTTGCAGGTATTGTGATTATTGAGGATCGGGTAAGAGAAGATTCGAAAATATTTCTCAGTCGGCTTAAGAATTTGGGTGTGAAGCGAATCATCATGCTTACCGGTGATAATGATGCTACAGCGCATACTGTGGCAAAAAGACTCGGTATAGAGGAATACTGTGCGGATGCTCTTCCGGAAAGGAAGACAGAAATAATTAAAGATTTAAAAGAACAGGGTTATGTGGTTGCGATGGTTGGCGACGGGATAAATGATTCCCCTGCTATTTCTTATGCTGACGTTGGCATATCTCTGAATCATGGTGCAGATATCGCAAAAGAGGCTTGTGACATTTTACTTTTAGATGTACCGCTTGATGGGCTTATTGATGCAAGGGAGATTGCGCAGGATGCTATGTCCCGCATCAAAAAAAACTTCAGGCACATTATTGGAATTAACAGCGTCTTGATAGGTCTCGGTATCTTAGGGGCAATAGCTCCGGTCGCTTCGGTCTTTATTCATAATGCAACAACAATTCTCGTCTCCGCAAATTCCCTGAAGCCATATCGTATCTCTTCTTACCACCAAAGAGAGAAGATAATAGTCTGAAATAGAGATAAAAAGTCCGTAGTGTTTCGGCTTTGCCGCACCTCGTTTTAAGTCTCTGCCAGAATATTGTAAATATTAGAGAGGAGTAAAAATATGGAAAAAACTATACAAAATGATAGAAATACAAGTAGAAACGGATTTAATGAAGTCCGTAGAGAGATGAAGTCAAATGGACATTTTTATTATACCTATTGCGCCTCAATTGCAGGTATCATCGCTCTGCTTCTAGCCTACTTTGTATTTTTTTTAAAGATTGTGGTTGATTTCATAAAAGAAGCATCTCTTGGTCTGACGATACTCTATCCCTTATAAGAATATGCAGATGTTACTATCAGAACCATCAGTGTAGCTTGGGGGGATAGATAGCCAGCAATATTTTCTTATACGCATTATACATCTCCCAGTTTACACCGTCATCCAAATATTCTTTACAGACATCGGATAAAAGATAAAAAAGTGTAAGTGGCTAAGTAACACGAAGTGAAAGCCTTAACCAATCTTCTCAATAAAGACCTTTGCAGTCTTTACATATCTCTTCAACGTTAGTAAGACATCTTACCGTATCTTCCCTGTTGGATATTCCTCAATTATTATTTTTATTTCTTCAGCAATGCAGCGATCTCATCATCAAAACCATTTTCAGACACATAACCAATATGTTTGTTCGCGATCTTACCATCTTTACCATAGATAATGGTAGTAGGATATGCACGGAGATCATGCGCTTGAGCAATATCATCAGAGCCAAGATAAACAGGGTAGTTAATACCCATTTTTTTTATAACCTCAGGAACCACTTCAAGCCCATTCTCATCAAAGGCGATCCCTATAATTTCCAGATTGTTATTTTTGTATTTATTATAAAGATTAATAAATCCCGGTATCTCTTTCCTGCACGGCGGGCACCATGTAGCCCATAAGTCCACAATCACTACTTTGCCTTTATGGTTCTTTAGCAACATATTTAACTCATCGAGTTTTATCTTTCTAACCGGATCTACCGCATAAGAAGTTACAGTGGTTATGAAAATCACTACAAAAAAAACAGAAAAACATAGAAAGTATTTACCTATCTTTTTATTCACAATAAGCTCCATTCAAAGTAACGAAAAATTTATTTATACAAGAAATTCCCAACAGATGTTCATAAATTTACTAAGGATAATCAGGATTTACCTCTCTTTTTTTTAGATTCCTATTCAGTAAACTTGGGCAGTGTACCAATGTCTTTCATTTTTTTTGAGGTGTCATAGATTTTCGTGGCAAGCTATCCTTTTTATCTTCACGTTGAAGATAATTCATGAGAGGTAAAAATTACTTTTCCATTTTGAATATCTGCCTTGATTTCAGCCCCTTCCCCGAACCTGCCGGCAAGAATCTCCAGAGAAAGCGGATTTTCAATCATCTGCTGTATTGTGCGCTTTAAAGGTCTGGCGCCGAAATGTGGATCAAAGCCCTCCTGCACTAACCGCTCCTTTACCGCGTCACTTACCGTTAAACGGCAATTATTTTTGGACAGCCGCTTCTGGAGTTCTTTTAACTGAATTTCTGCAACCTGTCTTATCATCTCTTTTGACAATCCGTGGAAGATAATCGTCTCGTCGATACGGTTTAGAAATTCTGGCCTGAACGCCTCTTTCAATGCCTGTTTCACCTGCCTTCTCAACTCCTCTTCATTCTCAGGGCCTGTAAGATCCTGTATCCACTGGCTTGCGATATTTGAGGTCATCGCGATAATAGTATTTTTAAAATCGACCGTCCTGCCTTGTCCATCAGTTAGACGCCCATCATCAAAGACCTGCAACAATATGTTGAATACATCGCGGTGTGCCTTTTCCACCTCATCGAACAAAATAACAGAGTACGGCCTCCGCCGAATTGCCTCAGTCAGGCGTCCGCCTTCTTCGTACCCAACATAACCCGGTGGCGCGCCAATAAGTCGTGCTACGGAGTGTTGTTCCATAAATTCTGACATATCAATACGCACCATCGCATTTTCATTGTCAAACAGAAAAGCCGCCAATGCCTTGCAAAGTTCGGTTTTTCCGACCCCCGTCGGACCGAGAAACAAGAAAGTGCCAATGGGACGATTGGGATCTTGAAGCCCGGCACGGGCGCGCCGGATGGCATTTGAAACCGCACGAATCGCTTCATCCTGCCCAATGACCCGTTCTCTGAGCCGGTCTTCCATTTTTAAAAGCTTTTCCTTCTCCCCTTCCAGCATTCGTGTGACCGGAATCCCTGTCCACTTGGAGACAACCGTAGCAATATCATCGGCATCCACCTCTTCATTCAAGAGCGATTTGTTCTTTTGTAATTCCTGCAATTCCTGGTGTTTTTGTTTTAGTTTCTGTTCGCATTCCCTGACTACTCCGTATCGAATCTCTGCCACCCGCCCTAAATTTCCTTCTCTCTGCGCTGTATGTTCATCAATTCGGGCTTGTTCAATCTTTGCATTAATTTCTTGTATTTCTTTGATGACTTTTTTCTCATTTTCCCATTGCGCACGAAGCGCACCTGATTCTTCTTTTAAATCCGACAACTGCTTATCAATTTTTTCCATGCGCTGTTTTGATGCGGTGTCTTTTTCTTTTTTCAGCGCTTCTTTTTCGATCTCCAGTTGCATACTCTTTCGTTCAATTTCATCAAGTTCGACAGGCATACTATCAATTTCAATCCTCAGCTTCGAGGCGGCCTCGTCGATCAAATCAATCGCTTTGTCAGGTAAAAACCGGTCCGAAATATATCTCTGGGAAAGTGTTGCTGCGGCAACAATTGCAGAATCTTTAATGCGTACCCCATGGTGCAGTTCATACCGTTCCTTCAATCCCCTCAGGATCGCAATAGTGTCTTCTACGGATGGCTCGCCGACGTAGACTGGCTGGAAGCGTCTTTCTAATGCTGCGTCCTTTTCGATATATTTCCGGTATTCATCCAGAGTCGTAGCCCCTACACAGCGCAACTCGCCACGGGCAAGCGCTGGTTTCAATAAATTGGATGCATCGACTGCGCCTTCAGCCGCTCCTGCCCCCACTACGGTATGTAATTCATCGATAAAAAGGATAATTTGCCCTTCCTTTTCACCCACATCCTTAAGCACTGCCTTGAGACGATCTTCAAACTCACCCCGGTATTTTGTTCCCGCAATCAGCGCTCCCATGTCTAAAGACATGACCCGCTTGTTTTTCAGACTCTCCGGCACATCGCCATTTACAATGCGCTGGGCAAGGCCTTCTACAATGGCGGTCTTTCCCACCCCTGGCTCGCCGATGAGTACAGGATTGTTCTTTGTCCTGCGGGACAAAACCTGTATAACGCGCCGTATCTCATCGTCTCTTCCAATAACAGGATCAAGCTTTCCCTTCCGCGCCAATTCGATAAGATCTTTGCTATACCGTTCAAGCGCCTGATATTTTTCTTCCGGATTCTGATCAGTAACCCTCTGACTGCCTCTGATCTCTTTCAATGCCGCATAAATAGAATCCCTGGTAAGACCGGCCTCACTGAGTATTTTTCCTGCAGAAATGTTTCTTTGGCCTGCAAGCGACAACAACAGATGTTCTGTACTTACATATTCATCCTTTAATTTGCTCGCTTCCTCCCACGCAAGATTAAAGGTATCCCGAAGTTCTGCGCTCACATAGGCCTGACCAGGCGCTCCCGATCCGCTTACTTGCGGCAATTTATTGATTACTCCTATCGTCTTATCAAGAACGGCATCAGTATCAATCCCTAATTTTTTTAAAAGCGGCGTTACAATGCCCTGTTCCTGAGTGATGAGAACTTCCAATAAATGCACTGCGAGTATCTGCTGTTGTCTCTTGGATTCGGCAAGTTCCTGGGCTTCCTGTACAGCCTCTTGTGCTTTAATCGTAAATTTATCAAATCTCATAATTCATCGTAATTCTATCGTAAAATTTCAGTTATTAACAAGGTTCTTTGCGTCACCTTAATAGGGGATTTCGTCGCAGTCCTGCCGTGTTATTTTTATTTCCATCTTCATCTGCCAAGAAATTCAGTATGATCTTATCTGCAGGACGTCTGACATACAATACATCCCCGGAGGTTTTTTGGCGATAAATTTTGCTGCTCGAATCGCGCCACGCACAAAGGTATCCCGGGTATGTGCTTTATGTGTAATCTCTATGCGTTCTCCTAAACTGCCAAAGACAACCGTATGATCGCCAACGACATCTCCGCTACGAACCGCATGAATACCAATCTGATTCGCTGGCCGTTCTCCGGTAATCCCATTTCTGCCATAAACAACATCTTGTTCCATTGTACGTTCTGTTGCCTCGCATATCTTCTCGGCAAGGCGCAAAGCCGTGCCGCTGGGTGCATCCTTCTTAAACCGATGATGAGTTTCTACTATCTCTATATCAAACTCATTTTCTACCATCCTTGCTACCTGTCCAACAAGGTTAAACAAAATATTGACTCCGATACTCATATTGGGAGAGACGAGACAGGGAATCACTTGAGAGTAATACTGAAATTTTTCGTGCTGTTGTGGCCCCAGCCCTGTGGTTCCGACAACGATGGCAATATTCTTTTTTGAGCAAATATCAGCGATAGTTACTGAAGACTCGGGTGATGAAAAATCAATCAAAACATCGGCATGGACAGTTAATGACGAGGTAATTTTTACCCCGGTGTCTCCGCACCCGGAAATTGAGCCAACATCTTTACCAAGCATCGGGTGACCAGATCTTTCCAATGCAGCTACCAATTTCAACTCGGAATCTTCAGAGGCAAGAGCCGCAATCCTGGCTCCCATCCTTCCGCAGACACCATTTATTGCAATTTTAAACACCGAACGCTCCCTGTATAATTCAATATTACAGCCGGATTACAATTTTTCCCACATCTTTAACTCTTTATTCTTTTTATATCTTTTACTGGCACTCCTGAGAAAATTTCGTTCCCTCCACGTCAAATTTCTTAAACCTTCACGATTCACCTTATCGAGAATTTCATCCACTTTTGTGCGCAGTTCCTGGTCTTTTATGAATTCCTTTTTCTGTTGAAGTACCTGCCATCTTCTGAGAAATCCCTCAACCCGGTAGGAATATCGAACAAATAAAAATCCGTAAACAAGCCCCCCCAGATGCGCAAAGTGCGCAACGTTACCAGGCCTTGGGATAATGCAACTAAAGATCGTAAAGCCAGCAAAGATCATAACCAAATATTTTGCCTTTATAGGAAAAAAATAGAAAAAGACTGTGCTATTTGGGAAACACATGGCAAAAGCCACTTCAATGGCAAATATTGCTCCAGAAGCCCCCAGAATAGGAGTTCCCGGGGTAAAAATGCAACAACATATTCCTGCAAAAATCCCTGCGGTAAAATAAAGCGTCAAAAATCGCCTTGGCCCAAGCACCCGTTCAACCGCACTTCCAAACATCCAAAGACCCAGCATATTAAATATCAGATGCCAGGGATCCGTTGTGCTATGCAGAAACATATAGGAAAAAAACTGCCATAGCCACAAATGTCCCATTGTGTCGGGCGGGTAAAGCCAGAACAATTTTGTAAATTTATCAGGGGCGGGATAATACCATGGGTAAGATGAAGTCCGGCCTAGTTGCTCATCCGTCAAGATGTTCAGCAATTGAGGCGACCATTGCAAACTCACCGTCGAAAATAGTAATTGGAGCACAAACACACTAACATTGGCAATAATCAATGCCTTAATAATGCGCGTCCATTTACTCCCAATACTTATTCCAAAGTTAAGTCTGTTATTCATGTATTCATTCGTCACGTAAAAGTGGCAAATATTCGATTTGGTTCAAAATGAGTATATGTAATACTAATCCTTTTCTATAAAATGTCAAGAAGTTGTATGGGCAAAAACCATGGACAACTTCCCCGCAGCGTGATGGGAAAGGTAGGGCAACATACCTTCTGCTTAGCTATCTGGCAAACAGTTTCCTGAATATAAACATACCACCAAGAAAGAGAATAATATCAGCGCCCCATATGGCAGGCACAACAGGAACAAAGGTGTCCTTTGCCAGCACAATGCCCGTTACCACCAACGGATAATAGAGAAACAGAATCACCATAAAGCTTGTGCCAACCCCAATAATAAGATGTCCGCTCCGTAACATAATACCCATAGGAACGCCAATAATGATGAAAGGAATACACGAGAAAGCCTGAGATAATCGCTTGTGAATGGAAACGTCATTTCCCCGTAGTATCTCCATTTTAGCATTGATATTCGACTCGTCTTCCGCAACCCCAATATTTTTTAACAAGACTTCTCTCCGGTTGTTTATCTCGGCAATGGTCTGGGAAAAAGAAGCGATTTTTTTCGTTTCTTCAGCCTTTATATCGCTGGCTGTAGCAACTTTTTGTTCGATACTATAAATCCTCTGCTTTTCTCTTTCGATGGTTTCCTTGATTTGCATGATTTTTTTGTCCTTGCCATCATTCAGAGAACCACCTTGCTTGTTTTCTCTTTTGATCTGTATTAAATTTTCATTGGCAACAAGAATAAAATTTTTGGCGATTTTACACTCATTTTCCAACCCCTCAATCTTTGTCTTCTGCCGTATTACATTTTCATTCGACCGTTTTAATTCCAGGAGGAGTTTCTCGCGCCTTCTGGACAATTCACTCAGTTCTTCCCGCTGAACCGCAAGTTCTTTCGTTAACTGGTCCTTGTTTTTTTCTGCAGAAGACGATGTCTCTCTGTTTTTAGCCATTTCCGCAGTAATATCTTTGTTGTACTTCCAAAGCTGAAACAGCGTCATGTATCGGGTGGAAGCCCCCCGTTTCACCTCTTTCAGAGAAATTTCAAATGTTGTTTCACGAAACACGCCCATCCGGGGGATTTCTTCCGTTTTCTTGTAATTTGGCTTAAGAAATTCACCCCGACGAAGTGTGAGCAAAATCTTTTTATCTTTCTCGTCCATAGCAATAGAGCCTTCTTCAGCAAGGATCACATTTATCACATAGTCATTCGCGTACTCAAGCACTACGATGTCTTTATTAATATTATTTTCCACACTTCCCACGTATATCTGATAGGGATACAAATCCAGTTTCTTCTGGAATGTCGCCAGACGCCCCGCCAGGATATTATTGAGGGCGCGCTCCTGAAGCGATATTATTCTGTAATACGACCGCGGCAAGACTTCAGAAACCAATGACAATGTTATGAGGCAAAAGATGCCTCCAGCAACGAACACAGGAATAATTATTTTCAGAATATGCACACCGCTCGTCTGGATAGCGACAATTTCGTGGTCGGCGCTCATACGCCCATACGTCATGGAGGTAGCAGTAAGCAGCGCCGCAGGAATAGAATAAGGCAAAGCCTGAACAAAGAGATGGGGGATGAGCACCCTCAGGGCAACAATATCGAGTCCTTTGTGCAGTAATTGAACAGCAAATCCTAAGAACATCAACAGTTCAAAACACGTTAAAGACGGTAGAAATATCCTGAACCATTCTCTGAGAAGATAGCGTTGAAGTATGGTATGCCTAAATATATTTTGCATTATTATTGTTTGATTGAGCGGAGAAAAGACGAATCATTTGCTAACTTCTGCATACGTCAGCAGAAATTATGGATGATAGTTATTGTCCTGTTCCGCCGTGATTAAATGATTTTCCATTCCTGTTCATGAAATTAACCTAAGAACCTTCTGGTCTTTCCCGCTGCTATTACATTTTCCGTCACGGTCTCTTTCTTTCCGGAAAGAATAGCATGAATGATTTGGGATGTGTATTGGCTATGGAGTAGATTCTCTGTATATTTTACCATTCCCAAAGACTTCTCAATATCCTTCGCAATCTTCGGAGATATTAATTTTTTGACATCCTCATTGTAATACGATGCCGCCAAGGAAAGGTCTTCCAGAAAGGACGGATACGCAGTTTTGAGGAACAGCAGGTCTTTCTCCGTTAACTTGTGCAAACCCAGCAACTCCGGTGGAAGTCCAATTGAATAAAGCGAGGCGCAAAAAGAAATTACTCTGGGCAAGGTGATTCCTTCGATACTCCTCGAATAACCAAAAAGCCCGATATGAAGCTTGCGCATCCTGCGCTGTGGGACAAACCTGGCTAATTCATTAATCAGCGGCGCAAGTTCCTTTATTTGTTCCCGGTAAGCCGATGCTAATCTTTCTGTAATATCCAGAGCCACTTCTTCATGAAGAAAAAGAGGGTCCATCCTTTCCTGGGTATTAATCTTCTGAATTGCATCTGTCACCAGTCTTTCATCGTAATCATATTTAAATGCTGATTGGATCGTAAACGTCTGAACGCTTGGATATTCCTTCAGGCATTCATCCACACTGAGAGGCGATAAATTGCCACGGAAAAGGTTCGAACCCAATCCCAGGATAGGATAGATGGGAACATGGATCCTTTCCTGTAACAAATGCAACCGCTGTAAAGCAATTTTAACAACGAGTATGGCGGACAGC
Organism: Candidatus Brocadia sapporoensis; assembly: GCF_001753675.2. Lineage (GTDB taxonomy): Bacteria > Planctomycetota > Brocadiia > Brocadiales > Brocadiaceae > Brocadia > Brocadia sapporoensis. Next base: position 25,658 of record NZ_MJUW02000116.1, read on the forward strand.
ATCCCGTAGTTTAACGCAGGGTCAGAACGGCCAAGGAATACCCTTTGATAGGAGACTTGTTTATCCTTAAGATAATTCTGCACCATCGTATCCGCTGAGAGCATGTAAGGGATATCCTCGAACAACGGAATAACCTCTATGGTTTCAGGTTTAAATTCACCAATCCATTCCTTTATCGTAATATCGTTCTCGAAACACCGCCTGTGCTGTTTCCCCACCACAAAGTCACGGTAATAATAGTACACCCGATTAATTACCTCAGTATTCGTAGCCATTGGGAGAATTACTTCAAAAATAGGCGGTATATCATCCGATCCGTAAAACTGATGTGCCGTATCATAGGATCGTGGCGCACTCTCCAATGTCTCCAGGAGAATCTTTGCTTCGCTCTTTTCCACCATGGGATTGGGCACCCGCAACGTAATAAAGCAATCTTTGCCAATACGGTTTCTTTTGAAATAGTTGTCATACCGGGTAAGCAGTTTCTTAATGACAAACTCGTCGACTTCCTTTCCTTCGCAATCCCACATCTGCTCATCACACCGGAGATGCGAAAACACATAATACGCCTCTTTTATTTCATCCTCACCGAAAAAACACGTCCCTTCTGTAAAAAAGGGCATCGTTATATTATCCGGATGCTGTGTGCTCATCGTCCTTGGTATTTTTCTCATATCTGAAGCCTCTCGATGCAAAAAATTTGCCCGTCTGATACGTATGCTAAATTCTTAATTAAACATTCAACAATGACCCTATACCGAATTCAAATGAATCGGAAAAGATAAAACCACAACCAGGAACTTTGCGAGTCAACCCTGTCAGGATTAATTATCTGTCTTTGCTGAAAATGTCGTAATTCGTGTCTGAACAAAAACTACCAGAAATGTCATTTCGAGCGGAGCGAGAAATCTTTTGAGCATTGAAATTGTAGGGTTTGAAGATTTCTCCCTTCGGGCGAAATGACAAAAATATGTGTTTTCGTTCAGACACGAATTCGTTTTGAAAGATACAAAAATTGTCTTCAGGGAGAAATTATAGTAAAAAAACCTGCATTTTCATTAATTATTTAAAAAACCGGTAACGACCGTAATATTCTCGGGAATCAAAACCCCATTTTCGGTACAATCCCATTTCTTACTTTTCTTATGAATAAAATAGTTTTATAATAAAGGTTTCTATAATCATAACATATTTTATTTTTTCTGCATTAAAGAATTAGGAGAACACGCATGTCCAATGAGGTCTTAATACATAAAAATACGTTCAGTATAAATGAACTGATATCCCTTGTTAACACGGAACAGTACAATAAACTGGAAGAGGCATGGCTCGGTGCAATCGAATCCAACAACAATAATCTATCCGCACTGTTCGAGATCGTGGATCTGCTTATGAAGCGTGAAGAAAAAAAACGTGCCCACGATTTTCTCATGACACTTACATCGCTTTACAAACAAAAAGGACTCCATCAAGACGTCCTGGAAATATTAAAAAAGATACTGGAATATAATCCGAAAGAAAAGGGACTGGCAAAAGAGTTTGCCGAATGCTATTCATACATCTATAAAGACAGACCCTATGCAAAGGATCTTATTACAAGAACCTGTCCGGAGACTACGACCGATATCAGGAACGCTATGAAGTTGTTAGAAAGATACTTTTACCTCGATCAGGGTAATTATGTCTTTCACAAGAGTTGGGGTGTTGGAGAAGTAATCTCTGTTGACACACACTCCGAAAAAATACATATCAATTTTGAAAAAAAGAGCAATCATAGTGTCGCCATAGACATTGCCCCGAATATCCTGCAAAAACTGGACAACGATGATCTGCTGGTGATGATCTTTGCCAGGAAAGATGCATTACAGAAAATGATAGAAGAACAGCCGGTTGATTTGATCAAACTCACATTAAAATATTTTAAGGGCAAAGCATCCGTTTCTCAGCTAAAAAACCGGCTTATCGCAGGTGTCATACCCCCCGATGGATGGGGCAGATGGTGGACGCATACAAAAAAATTACTCAAGAAAGACCCGTATATAAAACTCACCGAAGGCACACCCACCACATCCTTTCTGGAATTCCGTACTTCCCCCATGACCCATCACCAGGAGATACTCGAAAGATTAAACCAGACGGAAGACCTTGATAAAAAGATTGAAATCACAAAAAAATATATTTCGGAAATGAGACATACGGAAGTTTGCAAAGAAACCCTCACTCAACTGAGCGACGAATTTAAAAAAGCGGCAGACCAATGTCACGATACGAACCCCTCCGTGGCTTTGGAATGTCTTATCCTCCTGGAAGAAATGCAATGCATGCTCAAAGCTGAACCGGATAAATACAAAAACACAATCGAAACACTTATCAGAAAAAACAACAACCTTCCGGCGCTCGTCGATGCCGTTGGTATATTAGAATATAAGAAATATAGCCTTGATTTGATAAAAAAGATCCGTCAGGAAAAGTGGCAGGAGGATTTTGCCCATCTCCTTTTTATAAACCGCGGCAATCTCTGGGAATTTATCATCAAGGAACTCATCGCTGAAAACAAGCAACACACGATTGAAGAAGTGGCGTTCAAGGCATTCAATCACTTCAACGCATATCCGGAGCATTATATCTGGTTTTGCAAAAACAGCATGCATGGCCGGTACCCTGAACTCTACAAAAATATCGATCCGGCTATCATGCTCAACCGCCTCATTGAGTTATTGGACAATCTCTGTTTTAAGATACAGAAAGGCCGTGACGGAGATTTCAAAACCATTGTGAACAAAATCAAAAATCTCCTCGAGGACAAGGGAACGGATTACGCTATTAATATTCTGAATGATGCCAATGCAGAAAGCATCTATAACGTGGTTTCCAGCAGCAAGGGCCTGGAAGATTGGTTCAAAGTCTCTATCGAAAGCGTCATTCAGGACCGTTACCCGGAGCTCTTTGAAAAACCCGGCCTTCCAAAACTCGATGAGCACAAAATATACGTCACCAAAGAGGGATATGAGAAAAAGAAGAAGGAATTTGATCATCTCATGAACGTGGAATTTCCGGAAAACGCACGCGACCTTGGAGAGGCTATAAGCCGGGGCGATCTTCGGGAAAATGCGGAATATAAAGCAGCCAGGGAAAAACAGGCAATGCTCGTGGAAAAGGCAGAACGCATGAAGTCGGAACTGCAGCGGGTGGTTATCCTTGACCCACATTCCGTTCACCCCGACTCAGCTTCACCGGGCACCAGAGTTACGTTAAGACACCAGGGAAAGACAGAATTAGAGATTTATACCATCCTAGGCCCCTGGGATGTTGACATTGAAAATGGGGTCATTTCTTATTTATCCCCTATTGGGAAAGGATTATTAAACAAAAATGCGGGTGAAACCGTTACAATCAAGCTTCCCGAAGGGGAATCTTCCTATGAAATCATTAAAATTGAAAAGGCTTTATAAATAAAGATTTCCCCAAAATTCCCGTAAGCATTCTTTTTCCATACCGTATTCTGAAAATCTTTTCAGAAAAAATTTTCCACGGTTTTGCCCTCTTTACCTAAACAGAAAACAGGTGTACAGGGATACTTTTGTTTTCGTATTCCAAACCACATCTTTGAATTCCATTTTCTGTAACCATTCAGTTTTTTGAAAAATCCCGGCAACATGAAGATTTCTGCACTCTATAAAAATACGGCGTTTGCCCGTACCATACACAGCCCGAAATCCCCCCTTTCCAGAAAAGACTCTTGCTCTCCCCTCGAAAAAGAGGGGCCGGGGGGTGTGTCACAAGGCAGCAAAGGGTTCTTCTTTTGCCGTACACATGAAATGCATAGGAAATTCCTTTCTGAAAAGCTAAACAGCCTCCTTTTCTATACTTCATTTTTACCATTATCTTAAGACCGGCGGCTTTGCCTTTAAACCCCACACTTGCCATCTTTTTTGTTTTTGAGCTGAGGATCGGCTCTTTTCATTGTTCTGCGTGCCAAGCCCGTATCAATGAATAAATACTTTTATCTTACCTTTACTGTTACATCGCCTGTCAGGTTTTTATATTTGAATTGTACTACTGCATTACCCGTCTTCTCTGTAGCGGTAATCGTAAAAGTGGCTTGACCATTCTCGTCAGTCTCTTTCATTGTTGGCGAAACCGTCACGCGTTTTTTACCACTCACTATTTTAACCTCCACGAGACGGTTCACCGATGGTAAACTTTTTTTGCAGGTTAAGGTCACAATTTTTTGCACACTCATCCCTCTTGCAAGTTTTAAAGATTTAGGTCTTACGTTAAGTTTTTTTGGTTTACAAGGCTCTGGAGTTGGCGATGGCGTTGGTGTCGGTGTGCCAGGTGCAGGTGTAACAGTTGGTGATGGTGTCGGCGTTTCAGGTGTTGGTGTAACAGTTGGTGTAGGTGTAGGTGTACCTGATGTTGGTATAACAGTAAGCGTAGGTGTCGGTGTGTCAGGCATAGGTGTAGTAGTTGGTGTTGATGTTGGTGTGAGTGTGGGTATAGGTGTTGCGTCTGCGCTTATCTTTGTCACAAAGGCATCGTAAGAACCACTTCCGTACATAGCGTTTTTCGTTGGGAAATCGGAAGACCATGTATAACCCGCCACATACACATTACCGGCGCTGTCTACTGCTATGCTTTCACCTGCATCGTCATCAATTCCCCCCAGGTACGTGGAGTAGGAAAGGCTTGTACCCGATGCGTCTATCTTTGTCACAAAGGCATCGTAATAACCCGTCTTGGTTCCATACATGGGGTTTTCTGTTGGGAAATCGGAAGACAATGTATACCCCGTCACATACGCATTGCCGCCACTGTCTACCGCTATGCCATAGCCACAATCGTCACCACTGCCCCCCAGGTACGTGGAGTAGGAAAGGTTTGTGCCCGATGCATCTATCTTTGTCACAAAGGCATCGTAAGAACCACTTCCGTACATAGCGTTTTTCGTTGGGAAATCGGAAGACCATGTATAACCCGCCACATACACATTACCGGCGCTGTCTACTGCTATGCTTTCACCTGCATCGTCATCAATTCCCCCCAGGTACGTGGAGTAGGAAAGGCTTGTACCCGATGCGTCTATCTTTGTCACAAAGGCATCGTAATAACCCGTCTTGGTTCCATACATGGGGTTTTCTGTTGGGAAATCGGAAGACAATGTATACCCCGTCACATACGCATTGCCGCCACTGTCTACCGCTATGCCATAGCCACAATCGTCACCACTGCCCCCCAGGTACGTGGAGTAGGAAAGGTTTGTGCCCGATGCATCTATCTTTGTCACAAAGGCATCGTAAGAACCACTTCCGTACATAGCGTTTTTCGTTGGGAAATCGGAAGACCATGTATAACCCGCCACATACACATTGCCAACGCTGTCTACCGCTATGGAATGACCAATATCGTTATCACTGCCCCCCAGGTATGTGGAGTAGGAAAGGCTTGTGCCCGATGCATCTATCTTTGTCACAAAGGCATCGTAATTACCAGCACTATTATAAATGGGGTTTTTCGTTGGGAAATTGTAAAAAGAATTTGTATCACCCGTCACATACGCATTGCCGCCACTGTCTACCGCTATGCCTACACCGGAATCGTGTTCACCTCCCCCCAGATATGTGGAATATGAAAGGCCACCCAATGCATCTATCTTTGTCACAAAGGCATCAACAAAACCGTTATAGCTTCCATAAATGGCATTTTTCGTTGGAAAATCGGAAGAGCCCGTAATACCCGTTACATACGCATTGCCGCCGCTGTCTACCGCTATGCTATAACCTTTATCTATACTACTTCCCCCCAGGTACGTGGAGTAGGAAAGGCTTGTGCCCGATGCAGCTATCTTTGTCACAAAGGCATCCCCGGAACCATTATAGCTTCCATCAAAGGCGTTTTCCGTTGGGAAATTCGAAGACTCCGTATACCCCGCAACATACGCATTGCCGGCGCTGTCTACCGCTATGCCGCCGCCCCACCCCTCATCACTACTTCCCCCCAGGTACGTGGAGTAGGAAAGGCTTGTGCCTGATGCATCTATCTTTGTCACAAAGACATCCAAGCCACCAGCATTGGTTCCATATATGGCGTTTTTCGTTGGGAAATCGGAAGACCCTGTCTACCCCGCCACATATGCATTGCCGGCGCCGTCTACCGCTATGCTTTCACCTGCATCGCCATAACTTCCACCCAGGTACGTGGAGTAGAGCAGAGCAGGGTCTATGACAAGCGGGTAGCGTTTGTCGTACGAGGCGACGGTAAAACCATAAATGAACGATGAGG
>NZ_MJUW02000060.1 GCF_001753675.2 Candidatus Brocadia sapporoensis
CTCATTCATTATCTCCGCCAGCATTTGTCCAGTAGAAAATGTGGGTAAAGATAAGCTTTACTAAGGGGGATTTCGGAGTTCTCCCTTAGTAAAGGGAGTGAAGGGGGTTGTAAAAAACTTGCCAAAAAAGAAAAGATTTTACAGGGTAATCCTATAAAATTTAAAGGAAAGGAGTTTTTATGGCGCTTGTATCGACAAAGAAAATGTTTCAGATGGCCTATAAGAATGGCTATGCTATTGGCGCATTCAATGTCAACAATTTGGAGATTACTCAGGGCATCATGGCAGCCGTGAAGGAAGAAAAAGCGCCCGTTATTCTTCAGATTTCAAAGGGAGCGCGTGAATACGCCGGCATAAGTTATCTGAGGGCTATTATTGATGTCGCAGTAAAGGAAAATCCTGATATTCCAGTCTGCATGCATCTTGACCATGGCGACACCTTTGAGCTGTGCAAGCAGTGTGTTGATGACGGGTATACTTCCGTCATGATCGATGCCTCTCATTTCCCGTTTGAGGAGAATGTCAGGCTAACCAGGAAGGTCGTTGAGTATGCCCACGCCCGCGGGGTGGCCGTTGAGGCCGAATTAGGCCAGCTCGGTGGAATCGAAGAGCATGTTGTCGGCATAAGCGCCGATGATGTATTCAAGCACCTGACCGATCCCAATCAGGTTGTCGAGTTTGTTGAAAAGACCGGTTGTGATTCGCTTGCTATTGCCTGCGGCACGAGCCACGGCGCGTACAAGTTCAAATCAGAACCAAAACTCGCCTTTGACGTAATTGAGGCCGTTGGCAAAAAACTTCCCGGTTTTCCGCTGGTAATGCATGGGGCAAGCAGTGTACTGCCCGAGTTTAAGGAATTGATCAACAAGTATGGCGGCAAGATGCCTGATGCGATGGGTGTGCCTGAGAGCGCCATCTCCAGGGCGGCAAAAATGGCGGTCTGCAAGGTCAATATCGATACCGACCTGCGTATGGCGACGACTGCCAGCATACGGCGGGTTTTTGCGGAAAAACCCGGTGAGTTCGACCCTCGGAAGTATCTTGGGGCGGCCAGAGAGGCTATCAAAGATATGGTAAAGCATAAACTCTCCGTTTTGGGTTGTGCGGGAAAAGCCACCGAGTGCAGTTAAAAATCTTTTTATAGAAAGGTTTATTCTTCGCGAATTTACGAGCAAAAGATAATGGTGTTGCCGGTAGGCGTATTCGTGTCAGAAGCAAGGCCAGCGCCAGCGGATTGAGATGATACAGGAATGCCTTGTTTCTCTGAAATGAAGGAGTTTATGAAGATTTCTGTTGTTGGTGTTGCGGGCGGAAAAGTTCGTGGTTCGGCTTTTAACGGGCTTGTTATGGTTGCAAATGTTAACAGGGGAAAAATTGTTTGCTAAAGGTGTGGATTTTTGCTATATAGGTGCTGGCCGACAGGTCTTTGCAGCATGTTGTATGTCTTGAGAAAAAAATGCGGCATTATTCATGAAGAAACGCACGGAATTATAAATAAAAACAGTTCCTGAAAAGAAAAAAATGTACCAGGGAAATTAAAGGAGTCTCCTATGTCTAAAATTGTTTCCAAATATCATCTGATGTGGATCATTCCGGTAGTCGTTATCGCAGGCGGTGCGTTCTTCGGCTATCAGTATTGGAAGGCCAAGAGATTCGCGCTGCCGGAGGGAATTGCCTCGGGTAACGGCCGGATCGAGAGCAAGCTGGTCGATGTAGCCGCTAAGGAACCGCTGAGGGTCAAGGAAATCCTCGTCGACGAAGGTGACCGCGTCGAGCCAGGTCAGGTGCTGGTAAGACTGGACACCATCACGCTGGATGCCGAGCTGGCGACAGCCAAGGCAAACGTCGCCGCCACGCAGGAGCGCCTGGCGATTGCCAACGCCGGCATTGTCAGGCGGAAAAGTGAGATAGAACTTGCCAAGATTGAGGTCGAACGCACCCGAAAACTCGTTGAAGAACGCGCCGGCACGCAGCGGGAGTACGATGTCCGCAAAACGGCATTGGAAACAACCACGGCCTCACTTGCGGAAGAGGAAGCGAAACTGCAAACCGCTAAGCAGGAGGTCGAAGTCGCTCAGGCAAATGTAGCGACGATTCAGACCCGCATCGACGATGCAACGCTCAAGTCCCCAGTTCATGGCAGGGTGCTGTATCGCCTGGCCGAAGTTGGAGAGGTCCTGGCTCCTGGCGGGAAAGCGCTCACGTTGGTGAACTTGAAGGACATCTATATGGAAATATTCCTTCCCTCACAACAGGCAGCCAAATTAAAGATTGGCGCCGAAGGCCGGATTACCCTTGACCATGCTCCCGGCCTGGCAGTAGCCGGATACGTTAGCTTCGTGTCACCTGAGGCTCAATTCACTCCCAAACAGGTCGAAACAAGCAGTGAGCGTGAGAAGCTGATGTTCCGCGTCAAGATACAGGTACCTGAAGAACTGGCCGTCTCTTACATGGGTTACGTAAAGACAGGCGTCCGGGGTGTTGGTTACGTCAAGGTGGATGAATCCGCAGTCTGGCCGCACTGGCTGCAGAATCTCCTGTCGCCGCACTTAAAGACGACTGGAAACCCCAAGGAGGTGCCTTGATGTACTGCAGTCAGAACGATACAAAGCCAACGATGTACAGAGGACGTTGGGCCATTGCCGGCGCAGTTTCGCTGTTGTGCATGGTGCTGGCGCTGAGCGGATGTGCGATAGGTCCGGACTTTGTGAAACCGGAAGCCAAAATCCAGGAAAACTGGAGCGAAAAAGGTGACTCACGGGTAGCAACTCAGACTGCCGTTGACAGCCAGTGGTGGAAAGTCTTTAATGACCCGGCGTTCGATCAGCTTATCAAGCTTGCCTATCAGCAAAATCTGCCACTGCAGATTACTGGCCTGAGAATTCTGGAAGCCCGCGCCCGGGTGGGTATTGCCATCGGCCGTCAGTTTCCCCAGCAGCAGGAGGTCTTTGGAGGTGTAACCAAGGAGGGTATTAGTGAAAATGCGCCCAATAGTTCCTTTCGGGACCGAAATCTTTTGGATTATCAGGTGGGTTTTGATGCGGTCTGGGAATTGGATTTCTGGGGAAAGTTTCGACGGGATGTGCAGGCAGCCCACGCCAATTTAATTGCCACGGAGGCTGACTACGATGACGCCCTTGTCTCTCTCACCGCGGAAGTTGCCCGCACCTATACGGTGATTCGAACCTTTGATGTGCTCATTGACCTGACCCGGGAAAACGCCAAACTTCAGGAGGAGGGATTAAGAATTGCCGAGTCCCGTTTCCACGGTGGTGTCAACACAGAACTGGATGTAGCTCAGGCCCGCACATTGCTGGAAAGCACCCGCGCTTCCATACCTAAGCTGCAAAGCGGGCTGCGTCAGGCGCAAAATGCCATGAGTACCCTGCTGGGTCAACCGCCGGGCGCAATCCAGGCAGTATTGGATGGACACAAAGGAATTCCAGCGGCGCCTGCAGAAGTAGCCGTTAGCATACCGGCCGAATTGCTTCGGCGGCGCCCGGATATCCGCAGCGCCGAGCTTTCTGCCGCTGCACAGTGTGCCCGCATTGGCATTGCCAAAGCGGATCTCTATCCCAGATTTTCACTTTTTGGCGAGATAGGATTTCAAAGCAGCAGCCAGGGTGGGGTGCAGTCCAATCATGCGAGCTTTGATAATATCTTTGACGCAGCAAGTCTCTTCTATTCTTTTGGCCCCCAGGTGCAGTTTCCGCTTTTTAATTACGGTCGTATAGAGAACAACATACGCGTTCAGGATGCACGGTTTCAGCAATTGATCGTCAACTACAAAAACACCGTGCTCAGGGCTGCCCAGGAATCGGAAGACGCCCTGATTGGCTTTCTCAAAGCCCAGGAAGCCACAGCATTTACACAAAATTCCGTACAAGCCGCCCATCGCTCGGTGGATATAGCCCTGGTGCAATATCGGGAGGGCGTTGTGGACTATCTGCGCGTGTTGGATACACAGCGCGCTTTATTGCAGGAGGAAATTCGTTTGGCCGAGACGCGCTCATCCGTTGTCACGAATTTGATCGCTCTTTACAAGGCATTGGGCGGGGGTTGGGAGTTGCGCCAGGGTCAATCCGTTATATCAGAAAGTATGCAGGCAGAGATGCGAAAGCGGACGGACTGGGGCAGTTTGTTACCGCCGCCATCGCCGAAACCGGAAAATTTAAACCCGTTGCCGGCACGGGACGTGCCGGTTCTGAAAAAACCCTACTGGTAAAGAATTCCGCAACGATTCTGACGCTTCATCCTCTTTTTAATAGCTTGACGGAGGGAATAACAAGGTTCACAATCAGTGAATATTTAGATTGATAAAGAGGGTGGCACGGACAAACTCCGTTTGTCCGTGTTGAACTTGCACGATGTTGTTGGTGAAATATCCATTTTAAATTTTGGATAGACAAACCAAGGCTGATCATGGCAAGCACACGATATTTAGCAGTATTACAAAATATGGACAAGAACAGCTTGTCCGTGCCGCCCTGTCAGATTCTCGGGTATAATATAAAACCCAATCGTTGATACTTTTAAATAGGAGGATATCTGATCCATGGCGTCTCCCGCGTCTCAATCAACTAGCGCACCGGTGGTCTCCATTAAGGACGTTACCCATCGTTATGGAAGCGTTGCGGCGCTCAATGGCATTTCCCTCGACATTCCAGGCAGCCTCATGGTCGGCATTATCGGGCCTGATGGCGTCGGCAAATCCACGCTCATGGCTATCGTTGCCGGATCCAAGAAGCTGCAACAGGGAAACGTGACTGTCCTGGGCGGGGACATTGCTGATGCACAACATCGGGGCGACGTGTGTCCGCGGATTGCTTACATGCCTCAGGGGCTGGGCAAGAATCTTTACCTGGAACTCAGCGTTCATGAAAACGTCGACTTTATGGCAAGGCTCTTCGGACTCTCTGCCGCTGAGCGTCCGGTCCGCATCAAAGAACTGCTCGATGCCACCGGACTTGGCCCATTTCCCGAACGTCCTGCCGGCAAACTCTCAGGTGGAATGAAACAAAAGGTAGGACTTTGTGGCGCGCTGGTTCACGAACCGGACCTTCTCATCCTCGACGAACCCACTACCGGCGTTGATCCGCTCTCACGGCGACAATTCTGGTCGCTCATTGACGATATTCGCAAGGGTCGCCCCAGCATGAGCGTCGTCATTTCTACCGCTTACATGGACGAGGCGCAACGATGGGACTGGATCGTTGCTATGGACGCCGGACGGGTGCTGGCGACCGGCACGCCGGCTGACCTGATGAAACGAACGAACACCAGAGATCTGGAACAATGCTTCATCGCCCTGCTGCCGGAGGAGAAACGCACCGGCCATAAAGAGATAACCATCCCGCCGCGGGTGGACTCAAAATCGGAAATCGTCATCGAGGCCAAGGGCCTGACGCGCCGCTTTGGCAGTTTCACTGCGGTTGATCACGTCAGCCTGTCTATCGAACGTGGCGAGATCTTTGGCTTCCTGGGCTCCAACGGTTGCGGCAAGTCTACGACCATGAAGATGCTAACGGGATTGCTGCCTCCCACCGAAGGGACTGCGGCGCTCTTTGGCGGCCAGTCGATCGAAGCCGGAAGCATTGAGGTGAGGAATCACATCGGCTACATGACCCAGGCATTCTCGCTTTATGGAGAACTGACCGTGCGCCAGAACTTGGTGCTTGATGCGCGCCTGTATCACATTCCTCCCGATAAGGCCAAGGCCCGTATCGAGGAGCTGGTGGAGAAATTTGGTCTGGGTGCGCATATCGATTCGCTGGCTGAGGACCTGCCTCTGGGCATGCGTCAGCGTCTTTCTCTGGCGGTTGCCGTTCTGCACGAGCCGGAATTGCTGATTCTGGATGAGCCCACGTCGGGGGTTGACCCGGTGGCCAGGGACAGCTTCTGGGAACTCCTGATCGATCTTTCGCGGAAACAAGGCGTAACGATCTTCGTCACCACCCATTTCATGAATGAAGCGATGCGCTGTGACCGGATTTCGCTGATGCACGGAGGCAAAGTGCTGGCGTGCGACGCTCCGCAGAAGCTCATCAGCGAGCGCGGCACGGATACCCTTGAGGATGCCTTCATTGGCTACATGGAAGACGCCATTGGTGATGCTGCGGCAAAAGACGAAAGCAAGAACAAGACAATGGCCAGCACACCTCCGACCGAGAAGCCTGCGGCAAAGCAGACGTCTCTGGAACACCGTACCCGATGGTTCAGCCTCGTTCGCATGCTCGCTTACACGAACAATGAGGCTATGCAGATCCGCCGCGATCCGGTGCGTCTGGCCTTTGCCTTCATTGGGTCGGCATTGCTGATGATCGTTTTTGGCTTTGGAATTACCTCCGACGTCGAACACATTCGTTATGCCTCGCTCGACCTTGATCAGTCGCCGGAAAGCCGTCTGTATCTGGAACAGTTCGCGGGGTCTCAGCGCTACTTCAGTCTTAGGCCTCCAATCAGATCCGCCGAAGAGGCGCTGGAAAGGCTGCAATCGAATGACATCTCGCTGGTTGTTGAAGTTCCGCCGGATTTTGGAAGAGATTTCCGCAGAGGCTCTAAACCAGATGTCTCGGTGTCGGTGGATGGGGCAGACCCCTACCGTGGCGAGACAATCGTACAGTATGCGAAAGGAGTGCACAATACCTTGATGCACGACCCCGCCAGCGGATTGTCCGCAGGCCCCGACAAGTATACCGCCAATTACCAGACGCGTTTTATGTACAATCCCACGTTCGAAAGCATCTACTCGATCGTGCCGAGCGTCCCCTCCCTGCTGCTGGTGCTGATACCAGCGGTGCTCATGGCGGTCAGCATTGTGCGCGAAAAGGAGCTTGGCTCAATCATCAACTTCTATGTCACGCCAACAGGCAGGCTGGAGTACCTCATGGGAAAGCAACTCCCCTACATTGTGATCGGCATGATGAACTACTTTGTCCTGGCTGCTATGGCGCTCATCATCTTCGGTGTCCCCATCAAGGGGAGTTTTCTCATGCTGACGATGTGCACGCTACTGTATCTTATCGTAACAACCGGCATCGGCATGCTCATCTCGACGTTTACGAGCAGTCAGGTAGCGGCTGTCTTTGTCACGGCGATTCTAACCCTTTTACCGACTACCCAATTCTCGGGTTTGTTACAGCCGGTTTCGACACTTGAGGGCCGGGCCCGGTTCGTTGGCTCGATCTGGCCGACAACGTACTATATGCACGCCAGCGTGGGTGCGTACACCAAGGGGCTAGGACCTGATCTGCTGATGCATGACGTTATTTTTCTGGCCTGTTGCATCCCGATTCTCCTGGCGATAAGTGTTGTGAATATGAGAAAGCAGGAGAAATAGCGATGAAATCACTCCTGAACATCCTCTGGCTTGGACTCAAGGAAATTGTCAGCCTGCTCAGCGATATCGTCATGGTAATCTTCCTCTGCTATGCGTTCACCATGGCGATCTACGTCCAGGCGACGGGCACCTCGACTCAGGTCAACAACGCATCTATCGCCTTTGTGGACGAGGACGGTTCCGCCTTGTCCAAGGAGCTGTTCAATGCCTTCCTGCCGCCATATTTTCAGAACCCTCAGTATATTGAGGCCCGGGAGGTGGAAGATGCCATGGACCGGGGTGAATTTATGTTCGTGGTCGTGATCCCGACCATGTTTGAATCTGACCTTCGCGCCGGCCGGAATCCGGATATTCAGGTGAACGTAGATGCAACGGCAATGAAGCAGGCCGGTATTGGTGCGGACTATATTAAAAACATCATCAACCAGCGCCTGACAACTTTTCTCAAACGCACGGACGAGGAGACGCGCGAGCCTGTCAATCTGATCGTTCGCCGGTTGTTCAACCCGAACGGGATATCTTCCTGGTTTACCAGCATCGTGGCCATTATCAATCAGGTGACCCTGTTAACGGTCGTCCTGACGGGCGCAGCGGTAATCCGTGAACGCGAGCACGGGACGCTGGAACACCTGCTGGTGATGCCGCTTTCCGCGTTCGAAATCGCCATGGCGAAGGTATGGGCTAACGGCCTGATGATCCTCGTTGCGACGGGTTTTTCGCTCTTCCTGATCGTAAAGGCTGTGCTGCAGGTGCCGTTTGCCGGCTCGATTTCCCTGTGGTTCTGTGGAGTTGTGCTCTATCTGTTCTACACGACGGCGCTGGGGATATTCCTGGGCACGATTTCGCGATCCATGGCTCAGTTTGCGCTGCTGATCGTCCTGGTCGTTGTTCTGATGCAGCTTCTTTCGGGTGGCACAACACCCATCGAGAGCCAGCCCAAGTGGTTGCAATACATTACTTTTTTCCTGCCTACACGGCATTTCGTCAGCTTCTCGCAGGTGATCATCTATCGTGGCGGTGGCTTAAGTGCGGTGTGGCTGCAGTTCCTTATGGTAACGGCCATCGGTCTTGGGTTCTTTGCATATAGCCTGGTGCTCTTCCGGAAATCAATTGCGGTGACGAAGTAGATTCCAGATAATTCTTCGGAATATCATGATTTTCAAAATAAAATCCAGGAGTTCCTGAACCAGCAATGTAGGGGCAGGTTTCAAACCTGCCCCTACAAAACAACAGGATAGTTAAAGCGGCGAAAGGGTCTAACCCACTCCTAAACCCCGCCACGGACAAATACCGGTCATCTGGTAAGGTATCTGTTCAAGAACAAGGGATTTGAGGGTGATTCTGGATTCTTAACTTACCATGTATGGATCAGGGGTATATGAAGACCTGTCCTCTCAGAGCCTTTGTGCACCATAATTCTTCTTTTCTGGTTTTACCTTATCACAGTCCAGAATAGGATTATCATTGCAGCAAAACCACGTAAAAAATTTTTTTTGTAAATATTTTGCACTCCCTTTGTTTCGCCATGATAGACGATGTTTGGTTGTGCCTTGCCGCGCTATCTTATAATAATGACATCATTTCAGGAGTACTATTATATCCCGAATATACCGTGAGGATAACCCAAGCCTCTTGTGTCTTACTGCACGGGGAGAGAGGAGAAATCACCAGAGTTACGGATTTTTTAAAAAATTGTGTATTGCATCTAAACGAATAGGATTTACCAGAAATTTCCAGCGTTAGCTACCTCGCCTGCTCCGGCTACGGTGCTATCTCCGGTCACGGAGGGTAAAAAACATTGAAGGACGCTCTTTAAAATGGTAAATTGAACAATAGTGTACAGCCGCAAATAAGTCCCTCTTAGGAAAGGGGGTGAAGTGAATTGTCAAAGAACTTGCAAAAAAGAAAGGCTTTATGTGGTAATACGATATATTCATGCGGAAGGCTGTCTATGTGAAAATTTATCATTGATAAAAGAGGATATGCATGGCAAAACGATCAAAAAAGAGACGTGATTTATCGACAGTTACTATTGGGGAGAACACCAGGACCGGGACAAGTGTTGCCTCATTGAAACAGGCAATCCTTGATAATCTCTACTATATCCAGGGGCGAACGCCGGAACTTGCCACACCGAATGACTGGTACATGGCCGTAGCTTATACGGTTCGAGACAGGATGTTGAGTCGTTTTATCCGCTCACACAAAGGCATTCGGAGCTCTGAGATGAAAATTGTTAGCTACCTTTCGGCAGAATTCCTGGTGGGACCGCACCTGGGTAACAATCTCATGAATTTGGGGATTACCGGCCAGATGCGGGGAGCAGTGAAAGAACTTGACCTGGAGCTGGACGTTTTGCTTGAGAATGAGGCGGAACCTGGTCTTGGCAATGGCGGCCTTGGAAGGCTTGCCGCCTGCTACATGGATTCCCTCGCTTCGTTGAATGTGTCGGCGATCGGATATAGTAATCGGTATGAGTTTGGCGTCTTTAATCAGGAAATTCATGACGGACGGCAGATTGAAAAGACCGATAAGTGGCTTTCCCTTGGTAATCCCTGGGAGATCAGCAGGCCGGAGATCTTCTATGAGGTGAATGTCGGCGGGCAAACGGTGCACTATCTTGATGACAAGGGATGTTTCCGGGTTCGATGGATTCCACATCATGTGGTTAAGGGATTTGCTTATGACACTCCGATTCTGTCCTACCATAACGATAGGGTGAACATACTCAGGCTATGGAAATCGGAGGCTGTGGAATCCTTTGACTTTCAGGCATTCAACGATGGTGATTATTACAAGGCGGTGAATGAGAAGATCGTTTCCGAAACGGTAGGCAAGGTTCTTTATCCAAACGACGAACCTGAAACGGGAAAGACCCTTCGTCTTGTTCAACAGTATTTTTTTGTCTCCTGCTCACTTCAGGATATGATTCGCATTCACCTTATACGGGGAAAAGGCATTGAGACACTTCCCGAGAGCTTTGCCGTGCAGTTGAATGACACCCATCCCTCAATCGCCATAGCGGAACTCATGCGCCTCCTGGTGGATGAGCATCTGATGGATTGGGACAAGGCATGGCAGATAACCGGGAAAATGATGGCATATACCAACCATACCCTGCTGCCCGAAGCGCTCGAAAAATGGCCGCTGCCTCTGTTCAGCCGTACGCTCCCGCGTCATCTCGAAATCATCTATGAGATCAACCGCAGGTTTCTCAACGAAGTCCGCCTCAGAAATCCCGGAGATGGCGGTCTGGTTGCCCGTCTTTCGCTCATCGACGAGAGCGGCGAGAAGTACATCCGCATGGCGCATCTTGCTGCTGTGGGAAGTCATCGGATTAATGGAGTGTCAGCTTTGCATAGCAAACTTCTTATCGAAACCGTTCTGAAAGACCTGCACACTCTTTATCCTGACCGCTTCGTAAACGTGACGAATGGTGTAACCCCAAGACGCTGGATTGCCCTGAGTAATCCGGAACTCGCGGCTCTGATTACCAGGAGGATAGGTGACCGATGGATTAAAAATTTTGAAGACGAAATCAGGAAGATAGAGCCCCTGGCAGATGATGCGGAATTCCGGGAGGAATGGAGAAAGGTCAAGCGTAAAAATAAATCCAGATTAGCTGCGATCATACAGGAAAGAACCGGTGTTGTGACGAATCCTGATTCGCTCTTCGACATTCAGGTAAAACGGATTCATGAATATAAGCGGCAGCATCTGAACGTACTTAACATTATCACGTTGTACAACCGCATCAAGAAAGACCCGGGACGGGAGATTGTTCCCCGCACCTTTATCTTTGGAGGAAAGGCCGCACCCGGCTATTTTATGGCAAAGCTGATCATTAAGCTGATCAATTCCGTTGCCGAGGTGATAAACAAAGATCAGGATGTGGCAGGAAGGCTAAAGGTAGTCTTCTTCCCGAACTTCAATGTGAAGAATGCACAGCATATCTATCCTGCTGCGGAGCTTTCCGAGCAGATATCAACTGCAGGCAAAGAGGCCTCAGGCACCGGCAATATGAAATTCTCAATGAACGGCGCCCTCACTATTGGTACCCTTGACGGAGCAAACGTGGAGATCCGTGAGGAGGTTGGGCAGGAAAATTTCTTTCTCTTCGGTCTCACCGCTGACGAGGTGATCAATCAGAAGGTGAAGGGTTATCATCCCAGGAATTATTATGACTCAAACCCGCACCTTCGGGAGGTTATCGATCAGATCCGGTCAGGGCATTTCTCACGTGGTGATGCAGAACTCTTCAGACCTCTGGTGGAAAATCTCCTGAACCAGGACCCTTTCCTGCTCCTGGCTGATTATCAGTCATATGTCGATTGCCAGGATAGCGTGGGTTTGGCGTATCGCGACCAGGAGCGCTGGATGCGCATGTCAATTCTGAACGTGGCGCGAATGGGGAGGTTTTCGTCAGACCGGTCGATACGGGAATACTGCGATACTATCTGGGAGATTAAACCGGCTAAAGGAGGGGGGAAAGCGCCATGATCGACAGAACGAGAGGTAATAGTTATCCCCTCGGCGCAACGGTATTAGCGGGTGGCGTCAATTTTAGTGTCTTTTCGAAGAGCGCGACCTCTGTAGAGTTGCTGCTGTTTAACCATGCAGATGATAACCGCCCTTCCCGTTCAATCCTGCTGGATTCTCGGGAGAACAGGACATACCATTATTGGCATGTCTTTGTCCCGGATATCGGTCAGGGTCAGATCTACGGATATCGCGTCCACGGTCTCTATATGCCTGAGCGCGGCATGCGCTTCGATCCGAACAAGGTGCTGCTTGACCCTTACGGCAGGGCAGTTGTCATTCCTGAAAAATACAGCCGCGCCGCGGCAAGTCAGCCCGGCGACAATTGTGGCGTTGCGATGAAGAGCGTGGTAACCGACCCTCGCATGTATGATTGGGAAGGTGATCAGCCCCTGAAACAATCCTTTGTGCGTACGATCATTTATGAGATGCACGTTCGCGGATTCACGGCTCATCCGAATTCAGGTGTTTCTCCGGAAAAACGGGGCACTTACGCTGGCCTGATTGAAAAAATTCCTTACCTTAAGGACCTCGGTATTACTGCAGTTGAGTTGCTGCCGGTATATCACTACGACAATCAGGATGCACCAGCAGGGTTTAAGAACTACTGGGGATATTCACCCATCTCATTCTTTGCACCCCATCCTGCCTACAGTTCGGATAAAGACCCTTTGGGACCGATCGATGAGTTTCGTGATATGGTGAAGGCGCTCCACCGCGCCGGGATCGAAGTGATCCTTGATGTCGTGTATAATCATACGGCTGAGGGTAACCACGAAGGACCGACACTATCTTTCCGGGGGTTCGAAAATGATGCCTATTATATACTCGAATCCGACAAGCAATATTATAGTAACTATACAGGGTGCGGTAATACGCTCGATGCGGGCAGTTCCTACGTCCGACGCATGATCAGCGACAGCCTTCATTACTGGGTTCAGGAGATGCATATAGACGGTTTCCGTTTTGATCTCGCCTCGATCCTCTCCAGAGATGAAAATGGTCAGCCACTCGAGAATCCCCCGGTCCTCTGGGATATCGAGACAGATCCGGTATTGTCCGGCGTTAAGCTGATCGCCGAGGCATGGGATGCTGCCGGGCTTTATCAGGTGGGCAGCTTCATTGGAGATAGCTGGAAGGAGTGGAACGGAAAATTCAGGGATGACGTGCGAAGCTTTCTCAAGGGAGACAACGGCACGGTTTCAAAATTTGTATCCCGGTTGCTTGGCAGTCCTGATATTTATGGACATGAAGAGCGGGAACCCGAACAGAGTATCAATTTCGTAACATGCCATGACGGGTTTACCCTGAATGACCTTGTCTCTTACAATGAGAAACACAACGAGGCGAACGGAGAAGGAAACCGGGATGGTAACAATGACAACCTAAGCTGGAATTGCGGTATCGAAGGCCAGACGGACGATCCTCAGATCGGGCGACTCAGAAATCGTCAGGTGAAGAACTTTTTTGCAATTACCCTGCTCGCAGCGGGGGCGCCGATGCTTCTTATGGGGGACGAGGTCCGGAGAACACAACAAGGAAATAACAATGCCTACGGACAAGACAATGAGATCAGTTGGTTTGACTGGGGACTTGTTGAGAAACATGCCGACGTGTTCAGATTTGTCAGGCATCTTATCACTGCCCGCCTGCGCAGGGACGTTTCTTTGAAGGACCTTGGATTGTCTTTAAACCAGCTTCTTCAGCAGGCGAAAATAACCTGGCACGGTGTGAAGCTCAACCAACCCGACTGGGGAATAGACTCCCATGCTATCGCCCTGACCGTGAAGAGTATAAGAGGCAGCTTCATGTTCCATATAATGATTAATGCGTACTGGAAAGATATGGAATTCGAAGTCCCCCCCGTCTCCGGACTTGAATATGAGGGCTGGAGACAGTGGATCGATACTGCCCGTGAATCGCCGGAGGACATCCTTTCCTGGGATGAAACGGTTGCGGTCAGGGAAGCAGTATATCCCGTTCAGTCGCGCTCACTGGTAGTCCTTGTCTGTTGGCGCGCGGGACATAGGAAATGACAAACGTTTTCTTTTAGAGGGTATTCAGAAAAGGCTTGAATATCCTGAAGTAACTGTAGTGAGCATAACAAATAAGTATACATGCAAGTGTCATTGCGAGGACGACAGCCTGAAACAATCTCCCGTGCCCGGATTGCTTCGCGGAGTTTACACCGGGCAATGCTCGCAATGATAACGTTCTTTTTGTGTTCATTTTATAAAGAAACTTTTGATGACAGAGATCTTTTCTTAGAATACTAAGGGTATAACAGGGGAAATGGACAGGCGGGAGGATCCCGAAAGGATGACATGATCATAGAAAAAAAGCACACGGCACTATTTAACCCGGATAACGGAGTATACAACTTACTGTAAAATGCCCGGTAGGGCGGGAGATGGCTATGAATCAAGGTATCTATATCACCAGCGCTGAGCCGCGGAGCGGAAAATCGGTTGTCGTTCTCGGGATAATGGAGATTCTTTCCGGACGGAGGAGCAAGGTTGGCTTTTTTCGTCCCGTAGTCCTGGACGACAAAAACCCCGACCCTATCACTGCCCTTATCACCAGACGGTATGATCCTGCTATTCCCTATGAAAAGGTATATGGCTGCAGTTATGAGGTTGCGCGGGAGATGATTCTCCAGGACAGGAGTGACGATCTCCTGAAATTGATCCTGGAGAAGTATCGTGCTCTTCAGGAGGAATATGACCTTGTCGTCTGTGCAGGTTCAGATTTTACCGGCCCGGCAACTGCCCTCGAATTTGACTTTAATGCTAAAATAGCAAACAATCTCGGATGCTTCGTTTTGCCTGTTGTTAAAGGGTACGGCAGGGACGCCATCCAGATTGTCAGGGCAGCGCAAGGACTCCTGGAGTCGATCAAAGAGCGAAGCTGCGATGTGCTCGCCGTGATCGCCAATCGCGTTCCCGCCCATCTTGCTAAGGATGTCAATAACGAGCTAAAACGGGTGGTGCCTGCGGATATTCTTGTCTATGTGCTTCCCGAGATTCAGATTCTCGAGAAGCCGACAGTTGGTGAAATTGCCGCGGCGCTTGGCGCTGAACGTCTGAGCGGACATGACGAGAGATTCAACCGTGAGGTGCTGAATTTCAAGATTGCTGCCATGGAATTGCCCCACTTCCTGGAGCATATTGAAGAGGGGAGCCTTATTATAACGCCCGGCGACCGTTCTGACATCATCCTTGCCAGTTTCCTTGCCGACGCATCGAATACGTACCCCCACATCTCCGGTATTTTACTTACCGGCGGGATCAGGCTGGCATCTCAGGTATGGCGACTTGTTGAGGGGCTGCGGCAATCATCTGTTCCCATGATTGCCGTACCTGCTGACACGTACACAACCGCCCGGAATGTAAGCTCTCTGGAGGGCGTACTCTCCTATGACAATCCGCGGAAGATTGCCGCGGCGCTTGGCATTATCGAGGAAAAGGTGAATTCCCGAGAACTTATGGATCGCATATCAACAGCCCATTCTGAACGGGTAACACCGCTTATGTTCGAATACGAGATTGTCCGGCGGGCAAAATCTGATCGCAGGCATATAGTTCTCCCTGAAGGCACGGAAGAGCGTATCCTGCGGGCGACGGAGATCCTCAGGATGCGCGATGTCGTTTCGATCACCCTTCTCGGAAACGAACAGGAGATAAGGCAGAAAGCAGCCGACCTTGGTCTTTCCCTGCCCGGTGTAAACGTGATTGATCCTATACACTCCGCCCGGCGCCAGGCCTATGCCGATGCCTATTTCGAACTCCGCAAGCACAAAGGAATCTCTCCCCAGATGGCATATGATACCATATCCGACATCAGTTACTTCGGCACAATGATGGTCTATTTCGGGGAAGCAGACGGCATGGTATCGGGTTCTGTACATACGACCCAGCATACGATCCGGCCTGCTTTTGAGATTATTAAGACCAAACCGGGCTGTTCGATTGTATCGAGTGTGTTCTTTATGTGTCTCGCCAGCCGCGTGCTTGTTTTTGGAGACTGTGCCGTTAACCCGGACCCGAACCCGGAGCAACTGGCTGATATTGCAATCAGCTCTGCTAAAACCGCTCTCATGTTCGGCGTACAGCCGTTTATTGCCATGCTCAGCTATTCTACCGGAGAATCAGGTAAAGGAACGGAGGTAGATAAGGTACGGGAGGCGACCAGAATAGCAAGAGAGCGCCGTCCCGATCTGAAGATCGAGGGTCCCATACAATACGATGCGGCAGTTGATGCTGGTGTAGCGAAGACAAAAATTCCCGGAAGTGAGGTCGCCGGTCATGCAACCGTATTCATTTTTCCTGACCTGAATACCGGCAACAACACCTACAAGGCTGTCCAGCGGTCTGCTAATACCGTGGCTGTTGGCCCGATCCTGCAGGGGCTCAACAAGCCGGTGAATGACCTCAGCCGTGGAGGCACGGTTAGAGACATTGTGAACACGATAGCGATCACTGCCATTCAGTCGCAGAACGGAGGAACTACCGCATGAGGGTGATTGTAATCAATTCGGGGAGCTCCTCGATCAAATATGAAACATTCGATCTGAACGGCTTGTCGTCTGCGTCAAAAGGGATTCTGGAGCGCGTAGGAACACCAGACAGCAGGCTGAAGCACCGATGGCTCAGTTCCTCCGGCACGTGGAAGGAGATTGTTGAGACACGGCCGGTTGCTGACCATCGTGAAGGTTTCTCCTTTATTTTTGAAGTAAGCAGCAGGGCGCAATCTGGCAGTATGGAGACAGAGGTCTTCGCCGTTGGTCACCGTGTGGTGCACGGAGGTGAGAAGTTCAGGGAACCTGTGATCATCGACGATACGGTTCTCAGGACGATAGAGGAGCTTATTCCGCTGGCCCCGCTCCACAATCCGGCTAACGTGCGGGGAATTAAAGTGATGCAGGATCTCCTGCCCCGTGTCCGGCAGGTGGCCGTATTTGATACGGCGTTCCATCAGACGATGCCGCCGATGGCATTTCACTATGCACTGCCGTATGATCTGTATCAGTCGGCCGGTGTCCGCCGTTACGGCTTCCACGGAAGCTCGCATCAGTATGTGGCAAAGGAGGCATCGCGTTATCTGGGGATCCCTTTTGATAAGCTGAATCTCATCACGCTTCATCTTGGCAACGGAGCCAGCGCGACAGCGATTGAAAAGGGAAAGAGCGTAGATACCTCTATGGGGCTGACGCCGCTGGAAGGACTCATTATGGGAACACGCTGCGGAGACCTGGACCCTGCTGTTCATTTTTATCTGGCGAGAAAAACAGGCAGGTCATTTGAAGAGATTGAAGACATTCTGAACCGGGAGAGCGGGCTTACGGGCATTTGCGGAACGAACGACATGCGGGATATCCAGAGCCGCGCCAACGGGGGAGATGCTCAGGCGGCGCTCGCCCTTGAAATGTTCTGTTACCGGGTCAAGAAATATATTGGCGCGTATTACGCCGCTCTTGGCTCCGTAGACGCTATCGTCTTTACAGGGGGCATTGGTGAGAATTCTGCTATCGTGCGGAATAAATCATGCGAGGGGCTGGCGGGCATTGGAATCATCCCAGATGTGCGCAGGAACAACGCTGCGGACAATGGTGTCAGGGAAATCCAGGCAGAGAATAGTAGGGTCAAGATCCTTGTCATACCGACTGACGAGGAGCGCGAGATAGCGAAACAGACGATTGAGGTTATCGAAATTGAAAATCGAAAAGACTCGACCATAGGGGATACAATGAGTAGCCACAAAGAACACAATGACAGAAAATGAAATTGCACATAAAGTAACAGGAATGGCAATAGAAGTTCACAATGCGCCTGGCCCTGGTCTGCTGGAAAGCGCATACAAGGAGTGTAAGTATTATAAAATTGGCGGGTCGCTGTTTTTTAAAGACGCAAGATTAGAATGTGGTTACAGAAATTAGTGATCGAAATAAAAAGCGTAGGCATACTGAATAACGTGCAGCTTGCTCAGGCGCTTACCGATATGAAGTTAGGGAATTACAAACGGGGATTACAGATAAATTTTAATGTTGCCAAACTAAAAGACGGAACAAAAAGGATAATCCATGGAATTTTGCGATCTTTGTGTAAAACTTCATGTTCTTTGTGGTTGGGCTTTTTTGGTTGCGGCTGTGCTGTGTTATGAAATACCGGGATATTATCATGGTACGAAAGATACAAGGCATGCAGTGGGTTATGGTAATAGCGCTGTTTGTATTCTTCATGCTTCAGGGGTGTAGCACGATACAAAGATTAATTACGCCCCGGCCTGATCCTCAGTTAGCTATCATTCGCACCGAAGTTATCAACTTTGCCGAAGTATTTTTTGATAAGATTGCTGATACGACGTATAAAGTATCAGGCCTTGCCGGTACACCACAGGCCCGTGTAGATACTACCCTTTGGCGTATACATTACTGTACCAGTGCAATTCAGATCGCCACGGGACCGAATCCAAAGGCTAATTTGATCGACATGGTGACCATGGTATCCCTTGGCCGCATGGCAATGGAAGACGATACCGTTGAGCATGTACTCGGTGCCCACGCCCAGATTCTGCAAAACACCTTCCGCCGCCTGGAACAGCAGGGGTGGGAAATTGCGCGCCGCTATCTTACCCGGGAACAGTTGAGCGAACTCAGGAAATACATTTATGCATGTCACGAAAAGTATCCGAAAAGTATTCTTGTAGGTAATGTACGCCTGGCGGAATACACAAATATTCGTGCAAAATCTGGCGTTGGCAAGCAAACGAACATGGGTTCTGAATTGATAGGCATCCTGGTCTTCGATCCCTTCAGCAGCCTTGATCCGGCTATCCGGGAAGTAGAGGCGCTTCGTGATTTTGCCGACCGCAGCATGTTTCAGATGGAGCGTTTTCCCATTATCATGCGGTGGCAGATGGAAATGCTTTATAACCGCATACTCCAGGAACCTGAAAGCCAAGGACTCTTTGAAGATATTTCCCGTTTTAGCGCGTCAACAGAACGATTTTCTCAGACAGTATCAATTCTACCTGACCGTATTACTGAGGAACGAAAAAATCTTTTCCGTAGTCTTGAGGGAGAGCTATCAAAAATCAACGGCCTCCTTGGCCAATTAGAGCATACAGCCACCCACGTGAGAAAAGAAGCAGATGTACTTACTGTAAAACTGTTTCGCTCCTGCGCTCTTCTGATAGCACTATTTTTTGTGGGATTGGTGATTTCCCTGGTGGCATATCGTCTGATAACTCATCGGATAATATCTGCCCCAAGACAATAAATGTCTGTAACCAAACTCTCCGATTCCGGCAAGCCTTCGATTTGCCTGTTACATCGATTCCATAATGCGTCGTTCCATATACGTGAAGAAAGGGTTATAGCGGAGACGCATTAATTGATCGGCAGGGACTTCTAAAACACCTTTTTCTCCCCGTGGTTCAACCATTCCTAAAACGAAAAGCCCCTTCTTTTTCAAGTCTTCCCGGTTGCCATAAAGGGGGTCTTCGGGAGAAAATGGAATTGCTACATGTGACAGGGAATAAACCCCTCGTGGCCACTCAAGGTTCAGGGGTTCAAGGGTAATGGCATCGGACCCGGTATTGTGCGTCTCAGCAACGACCCGCAGGGTGTCCGATGTCTGGTTCGTGATGAGTGTCCATGCATACGGAAGTGAGGAAGCTCCTTTCTGGCTGTTTAAAAAGGCCTCGTGACGGTCTTTGATAAAGGGCTCGAGCGCAGAAAATCGATTCACATCGAAAAGAACCAGTTCGTGTCCGTTTGGCGCGAGCCGATTATACAGGTGTGTCACCAGCGAAGGGGTAAGAACCGTGGAATCAACCACGGAAGAAAACGTCTGAACAGGTGGAAGCCGTTCCAGTTTTCCATCCTTCTTCGACTGATCGATCATTTTTTGTGTTAACTGTATCATTTGATACAGTTGATGGCCAGCAATTTTAGGAAACGAATTATACTTGAACGGGTCATACTCCGGACCGATGGACTCCCACGCAATTTTTTCAAAGTAGGGGATAAAGCTCAGCGCCCGATGCCAGCCTGAGAACGCAGCAAACCGGGTGATGCCAATGGCTGGTGAGAAAAGAAAAAGCCTCTTGGGCTTTATCATGGATTCGTCATTGACACTACTCAGCGTGTAATAAACGGCGATCAATCCACCATTGGAATACCCGCCGAGGAAAAATGGCAAATCGGGGCCTGTTACAGAACGGACATGCTGCACCGCCAGATCAGTTGCTGCTACCCAGTCCTTCCACGTGACACGCATCAACATTCCCGGGATTGTTCCGTGTCCCGGTAATCGGGGAACCAGGACATAATACCCCTGCCGGTAAAAAATATGCGCCAGGGCTTTCATGGAATAAGGACTGTCCGACAATCCATGCAAAAGGAGAACGCCACCTTTCGGATGCTTGGGAGAGAGCTCGAAAGTCCTGTTCCAATTCTTTTCCTGACGGTCGGGATGGCAGACGGATCCTGTGAAATATCGGTTGAGAATGTGTTGATCTTCTCTGGCAATTCGTTGGTCAACCAGTACCGTTAAATTCTCGAAGAGTCGTTCCTCCTGCCTAAGATAGTCCTCAAAGGTGAAGCCAGGTTTCATATCTCGGGCATTGAATTCAGGAGTCAGACGCGTCGTGTGCCATATCTTTAAATCCGGCATACGCCGGGCGTCAAAACCGCGAATCAGGATGATCGTGAAAATGACTGCCACCAGACATCCTATAAGCGCTATGATCCCGTTAAGAATTCGTTTGCCACACGTAATTACGTTCATGCCCGTCCTCCAAAAATTAGATCCCCTGAATTACCTCTGAATAGAATTCACCCTGTCAGGGATGACTCACGAATTTCGTACTTTGCCTGCCTGTCGGAGAGACAGGGGCAGACAGGGATTTTGTCTTTTCCAACGTGTTCGGGTTAAGGTAACTCCCGTTTCATCCTCATCACCGTATTGTCAGAATAATTAATTACCCAGAGATCATTACCGTCAAACGTAATTCCTAAGGGGCCTGCGCCTGCCTGAAAGGTGCCTAAGATAGCGCCATCGCTGATGCTCAACTTCATTACCGTATTGCTGCTATAATTTGTCACCCAGATATACGTACCATCGAAAATAATGCCCCGTGGATTATCCCCTACAGCATAGGTGCCGGCTTTTGCTCCATCGTGAGCCCGTAATTTCGTTACATTCGCGCTGTTAAAATTTGATATCCATATATTTTTTCCGTCAAAGGCAATGCCCCGTGGCCCGAAACCCACCCGAAAAGTGCCTAATGCTGCGCCGTCACTGGCTCGCAATTTTGTTACATCGTTACTGCTTGCATTTGCTACCCAGATGTTCTCTCCATCAAATATTATATCACGTGGGCTTGTACCCACATCAAACGTATCCAATTTTTCCCCGTTGCTCGCACGAAATTTCATCACCGTATTTCCGCTTTGATTTGTTACCCAGACATTGGTTCCATCAAAGGCAATTGCAAAAGGAAAATTCCCTGCGTCAAACGTACCGAGTATCGTACCATCACTTGCCCGTAATTTTGTTATTTTGCCACGGCTGGCATTTGTAATCCAGATATTTGTCCCATCAAATGCCATATCTAATGGACCGGAACTTACCGGAAAATTACCCAGCGTGGATCCATCACTTGCTCGCAACTTTGTTACCGTGTCACTGTTAATATTGGTAACCCAAATATGTGTTCCATCAAAGAGTGCCCGTACCGGATTTTTACCGACCGCAAAAGTACCCAAGATGTCACCTTCTTTCTGCAAGGCTATTTCTGTTGCCTCTAAACGAATCGATGCAGAAAAAATACAAAATAAAACAAAGGCAAAACAAAAAATATCAAAAAGAGTGCTGAGGGTTTTCATAGACTTCTCCTTCGACAGGGAGGTTTACGGGCACACGTAAGTGCGAAGTATGCGCTGTTATGAAATATGAACGCTCTTGCACCTCGACAGCAAAGCTTCGACCCTATAACTCTTTAACCTGTTTTCCACGGGATACCGTGGGATATAATTTCCCATTAAAAAGGAGGGAAACAGTGGCCTGTAAAAATTAAACAAAACATCATCGTCACCTCGCTTTAGTTTCTGCGAAAAAAACGAATAATTGCAACAAGTATTACACCGCCCACAACGGCTATTGCAATATTCCCCAGGATATGAAAGGTAAAATGCCCGATAAAGCTTAGTAATGCACCAGCAACAAGCCCCCCCAGTAATCCCGAAGGGATGTTATGATTATAGCCTGGCGCAGCACACCGCAAACGAATTTTCTTTACGAAAGCGGGGGGATTGCTTCGAAAAAGGCTCTCGCAAGGACACCGGCCATGCACCTTGATGGCACATTACACGTTGTCATTGCGGTCACATCCGATTTGTTCCGTGTAAACTCCGCGAAGCAATCTTTCACTCGTAAAAAACGATATCTCCTGAAAAGGGATTATGAAAAAACTTGCAAAAAAAAGATTTTATACGGTAATACGATATTGTCATGCAATTACGGATAACTCCGTAGGGGTGGCATGGTACATTCATTTTTCGTCTTATTTCACCCCTGCGGGGTTGAATAGGGTGGTGCGTTTTTTTCTATAATCATGTCATCCCTTTGGGATTTTCCGGTCTGCCCGCTTCCCTTTTGTTCTCAGAAATCGATTTTCATCCGCAACCCCGCCACAACGGTTGTATCCACATTTTCCTTAACGGGTTCAATGATCTGGAGGTCAGGGGTAATATGCAACCAGGGGGTTATGGCAATGTTGTAGTAGAGCTCCACGCCCTGTTCATCCTGTGTCCGCCTTTCGATGACTCGGGGGAGTTTATCACTGATGGCCAGATAGTAATATCCTATCCCAAAGCTGTCGTTATCACGGCCCGGAATCATCCCCTTGCCCCCAAGGCCGATGCTGTAAAACTCCTGAACCGGGTTCACTTCGCCATCGGTTAACCCAAATCGGCCAAACAGACCAAATCCCTGATCTTTCTTGCCGGGAACCGTGTACAGATATTGATCAAAGTCATACAAGAACGACCCGTCGTGACCCTTCCGTTCCAGCCCTGCAGTTGATTTAGTAATGATGGCTGCAATAAGATTACGGGGGTTCTGTCCAAACTGGATGCGGCTCCTGTCGCTCCAAGTCCACCCAATACGCTGATGTCCGGTAAGGCCAAAGGGCTTGATCTTAAACTCAGCATTCTGATAGACCGTTGTCCCTCTTTCGAAGACCGTGTCAAATCCGCTGTGATCTGCCGTCCCTTCGGAATCAATTGCCAGAGTGGAGACCGTAAGCCAGTCGGCAGGGTGGAAAATAACACCACCACCCAGTGCGACCAGCGGAAACGTGGTTGCCAGGGCGGCGTTGAAATTGAATGCGGTATTCATAAATTGCTCGGTTTCATTGCTGGCAAAAACATTTGACTCGCGCAGGGACATCTTTCCCGCCATAACGCCAACCCAGGGCGCCAGAAATTGCATGTAATAGAGGTCTGTCAGTGCAGTGACATCCTTTTCCAGCACCGGGTAGAGTGATGCCGTGTTGACAGGAAGCAGTGCACCGGTTTTCAGGTTGTTACTGTTTCCGTACCGGGTTTCTCCGCGGGCAACAAACAAGCCGCCCGGCCACAAACCTGCCTTTCCCGTGTCAAGCTGCACGCCGTATCGCATGTTCCCCTGGTAAGGATAATCATAATCCGTTCCGCCTGCCCAGTTTCCCTGGAGCGTCTGGATGAGGCTTATGTCGAACCGAATGCCCTTGTCCATTAACTGCTGACGGCTGCCAAACCAGTCTCCTGTCAGTCCAGCGCTATGCCACAGACCGCCGGTGTAATCTAACCAGGGAACCAGCCGGGGCATTTCTCCGGAGGGTTGACTTGTCGCTTTAACAGATTCTTGCACATTTTCTTTGGGAGTATCCGCAACGGAGTGGATCTCCCCAGCGCCTGCATCGGGCAACATCATTATTAATATCAGCACCCTTACCCATACTTTACAAAATGTGTTCACAACTATTCCTCCTTTCATACGACGGTTTCCTTTTCATGTTAAGAAATCTCAACCTGGTAGCCGCAGACTTCGGCCTGTGCCATGGTTCGTGTATCATGCTCAGCCCGTCAAGAGTTCCATGCAGGCTGAAGCCTGCAACTACCTCACCGCTGAGCCGAAGACACTTAGTTCCGTCCGTCTGGTTTGTCTCTCTGATGGGCAGCCAATGCCCTCAATTGCTGCTCCAACTGCTGATAACTTGAATTTCCCGGGCAATTCTTTGTTAGCCTAACTGCATATTGCAACGCTTTTTCAGGTTCGCCGCGGTCCCGGTGAATTGTGGCCAGAGAAACCAGTAAATCACGGTCATAAGGACTACGATTTAATGTCCTTCTGAGAACCGATACAGCCTGTTCTGACATTCCTAGTGAGTTTAGGGCAATTCCATAAACGTAGCTGTATTGCACATTCTCCGGTGCAAGCATCGTCGTCTTGCGTAAATGGTGTAAGGCGCCCTTGTACTCGCCGGCCCGAATCATCAACAGACCCAGAGCGTGATGTACCGGTGCTGATTCTGGCGCAACTTCAAGGGCATTGTGTAAGATGATTCTTCCTTCTTCATCGAGATTCCGCAGGCGGTAAACATCTGCAAGGTTGATATACGCCGGGATGAAGGCAGGCTCAATTTCGATGGCTTTTTTGTACGAGGCTATCGCACGGTCAAAATCGCCACGCTCGAGGTAAAGATTTCCCAGATTGATGAGCGTTGCCGGATAATCGGCATTGAGTACCTGCGTCTCTTCGTATTCGCGGACAACAGCCTCTCTCTGCCACAACGCTGCTTTTGTCAGAAAGTCCGATGATACAGCAGCTAAGGAGCGGGCCGCAAGGGTGCGCACCAAACGCACAGGATCCTGCAACACCGGCAGCAGGAACGGAAGGCGGTCATTGCGGGGCAAGATATCCAGGGAGGTAACCAGTGCAGCCCTTATCAGCGGATCGGGGTCTTGCAACATTTTCCCAAGTGCAGGCGCCGACTCTTTATCAGGAACGGTATACAGGAGTGAAATAGCAGTTGCGCGCACCATAGGCGATAGTTGCTTGTCTTCAACCAGCCGAATCAGCTCAACATCAGTGCCAGGAATGCCGCGTCTGGCAGCCCAGAATATCTCGCCATAATGCCTTTCCTTCTTTGTCTGTCCATACCACTTTTGAAGATATCCAAGAGACCATTCCGGCGATTTATCTGTATGACAATCATTGCAGGTATTCGGCACACCCAATTTCTTCGATAAATCGGGCCGGGGGACGCGAAAGCTGTGGTCGCGGCGCTGATCGACAACCATATAGGTACGGGCCGGCATATGACATTCAACGCAGTGCGAACCTGCTGAATTTGGCTTATGAAAATGGTGTTCACGCGAGTCATATTTTTCCGCCTGATGACACGAACAGCAGAGTTCATTTCCCTCCTTCCGGCGGCGGGTGCTATGGGCATCGTGGCAATCTGTGCATACAATTCCTGACCGATACATCCTGCTTTGCAAGAAAGAGCCATACTCATAGACCTCACCCCGAATCTGTCCGTCCGGATAGTAAAGATTCTCTTCCAGCACGTGCGGATAATGGGTGTCAAGAAGCGGCTTTCCGTGCACATACTCTTCGCTGATAACTCCACGGCGGCTGTGGCATCGGGCGCACATCTCTATCTCTTTCTGTCTGCGTTGTGTTGTGCCCGGCTTGTAGGTAGCCAACTTCTTATCGTACACCCAGGTTACCGCTTCGTCATGATCATCCTTCAATCGAATCAATAAGCCCATGTCGGTGTAGCGTTGCGTATCCTCCCCCCTTGCCTCTGATTCAGCCCAGTCAACATGCGATGAGCCTGGACCGTGACATGCCTCACACGACACATCAATTTCAGACCAGGTGGTATTATACCGGCCCGTGGTGGCATCGTAGTTTTTTTTTAGGTTGGTGGAGTGACACTCAGCGCACATATAGTTCCAGTTCTGCGAAATTTTCGTCCAATAAAGCATATCATCCGGCAAAATACGTTCGTTGCCGTAGATGTGAAACCAGCGTTGGCCACCCTGTTCCTTTGGTCTCGCATCCCAACACAGAGGCAGGGTTTGCACACGACCATCGGGAAACTCAACCAGATACTGTTGTAAAGGCCGTGCGCCAAAGGTGTATGCAATGACGAATTCCTGGAATACCCCCCCGTCGCCTTCGGTAAAAACAAAATACCTGCCATTCCTTTTATAAAATTTCGATCTTACACCCAGGTGATTGAACGAGGCGTTGTTGAAATCACCGAGCACGGTTGCATCCGTAGCAAAGTCCATTGCGAGATCGTGGTCAGAGCCAATATACTGTGCAGAGATGTTTTCATGACACGGCTTGCATCTCTCTCTGCCAACATACTGTGCGTTTATTGTTATCCGCGATGGAAATTCCTGCTTCGTTTTATGACAGCCAAGGGATATTAAAAGAGATATACATACAATCACAACCCTAATCATTCTCGACGTATCCAGCAAAAATATTGTCCACGGTGATGCCGCTCGCCTGGTTACCTGGTCTCGCGGTTAACCTCCTTTTGTGCATCCTGCACCCGGGCGTCGGCCTTAATGTTCGCGTCGTAAACCTCGATCGTCAGTTTCGGAATACTGCCTGTGAATTGTGACTTGCGCTCTGACCCCATA
Organism: Candidatus Brocadia sapporoensis; assembly: GCF_001753675.2. GTDB lineage: Bacteria > Planctomycetota > Brocadiia > Brocadiales > Brocadiaceae > Brocadia > Brocadia sapporoensis. Next base: position 26,589 of record NZ_MJUW02000060.1, read on the forward strand.
CTCTCGACGACTGGCGTTCCGAGGTCGATACCCACATCCGCAGTCTCATCCGCAGAAAACATTAAGGGCTGTGTCCTTTCAATCCGTTCCTCCGCCACCTTCTGGCCATTCACGAAGATTGTGCCCGTGCCTCCTTTGCCCAGTCCGCCGCCGTCATAGGCGAAGTCGAACTTAATGACCGCCTTGCCGGGAGCGAGTGGCTGCGTTGCGGCAATGCTGCTCCGTTTCATGCCAAGCCAGTTGTAGTCGTATGCTGGCCTGCCATCCTTGACGTAGAGGGCCCAACCGCCGAAGCGGCCGCCCTGTGCGAGGATGGTGCCGTGCGCGCCGCCTGCCGGTACCTCGATCTCGGCGGTGATGGTTTTGGACATGTTCTTTACGCCCAGGAAGACGTTTTCCATCATGCCGGTCATGCCCTCGGCCAGGGTTAGTGAAGTTCGCCCGGCCATCAGGTCAGGACGGCCGACCGCTGATGCCAGGGCACGCTCAAACAGCCGGTCATCAAGAGGCAGCACATGGTACTTCTCCGCTTCTTTCATGAAGAGCGCCTGCATCTCTGAAAGCTTCTTCGGGTTCTTTACGGCGAGATCATGGGTCAGACTGAAGTCGGAGCGGGTGTCATACAGCTCCCAAACATCGCTTTGCAGGGGATTGCGCACCTCCCGCTCCCACGGCGCCCGATGGATGGTCCGCGCGAACCAGCCGTCGTGATACATGGCGCGGTTGCCGGCCATCTCGAAGTACTGGGTCACGTGACGGTCATTGGCTTTGGCATTGTCGAACGTGTAGACCATGCTCACGCCTTCCATCGGAATCTGCGGCGTGCCGTCGACAACTTTCGGCTCCGGCAAGCCTGCTGCTTCGAGAACGGTTGGCGCAACGTCAATCACGTGGCTGAATTGGGTACGGATCTCGTTCTTCGCCTTGATGCCCCTGGGCCAAGATACTACCATTCCGTTCCGGGTGCCGCCGAAGTCCGATGCCACCTGCTTCATCCAGCCAAACGGTGCGTCAAACGCCACTGCCCAGCCCGCAGCCATGTGAGGGTAGGTCTCTGGTGATCCCCACTTGTCGAGCACTTTTAGCATGTCGGGCACATCCTCACGTACGCCGTTGAAGTAGGTGTATTCGTTGAACATACCATTCTCGCCACCTTCTCCACTGGTGCCGTTGTCTCCGGCGATATAGAAGACGAGGGTGTTGTCAAGCTGCCCGGTTGCCTCTACTGCCTTGAGCATCCGGCCAATTTCATGATCGGTGTAATCGAGAAATGCCCCGAATACCTCGGCCTGATGCGCGAACAGGCGCTTCTCGTCGGCGGATAGCTTGTCCCAGTCCTTGATAGCCTGGGGCTTCTGCGCAAGCTTTGTGCCTGCAGGAACGACGCCGAGCTTGATCTGCCGAGCCAGCGTTTCTTCACGAAGCTTGTCCCATCCCTGGTCAAACTTGCCTTTCCATCTGGCAATCCATTCTTTGGGCACGTGGTGAGGCGCATGCACGGCACCGGGTGCGAAATAGACGAAAAATGGCTTGTCTGGCGTCAGGGCCTTTTGGTACTTGATCCAGGCTACCGCCTTGTCCGTCATGTCGGTCATGAAGTGGTAGTTCGGATCTTCCGGCAGTTCAACCTGGGCTACTCCGTCGAACAGAAACGGTGCCCACTGGTTCGTTTCGCCGCCGATGAATCCGTAAAACTTATCGAAGCCCTGGCGGGTTGGCCAGCGGTCGAAGGGGCCGGAGACGCTGGTTTCCCAGGCGGCGGTTTCGTGCCATTTGCCAAATGCAGCCGTGCTGTAGCCATTCAGGCGCAGCATTTCCGCCAGTGGAGCCGTCGCATTGGGTATCTGACCCGTCGCTCCCGGAATGGATGTCGCCATTTCGGTGATGAAGCCCATGTTGACGGTATGGTGATTGCGGCCAGACTTGAGCGCGGCCCGGGTCGGCGAACACAGAGCAGTGGTATGGAAGTTGTTGTAGCGTAATCCGTTCTGTGCCAGGCCGTCAAGTGTCGGGGTGCGGATCGGACCGCCGAAGGCGCTCGTTGCGCCAAAACCCAGATCGTCGATCAGGATAATCACCACGTTCGGAGCGCCGGCTGGGGCATTGACCTCGAACCGGGGTGGCGGCTTTACCTTACGTGCATCGAGTTCTTTGTACACCGGACGCTTCGGCTCCGGGATGGGCAAGACTGTGCGGTCGGGATTGTCTGGAGTTTTCGAACTGGCGGGGGCTGCCGTCTTTTTCTGCACATCTGCGGCAGAGGTTTTCTTCAGCTCCGTCTGAGCAACCGGCTTTTCGTCAGATGCGAGCGTATTCGCTGTCGCAAGCGGCGCTCCGGCCCGTGCACTGGCGATCGTGATGACGCCCAGCGCCGTCACGGCTGCAAGGCTCAGCGTTCTCAGTACGTTTTTCATGATTCTCCTTCCTTTCGTTTTCATGGTTGTTGTATTCCCTTCCTGTTTTAAAGCAAACTGATTTGGTTACACGCGCCGGGGCAAAATAATCGATGAGAAAGCTTCCATTTTTCTTTGCTGGCGTTCGCAATGACAATTCATGCATATTTATTTAAGGCAATGACTATAGCAGATGCACGGTTCCGGAATATTCAGCAGGTTCTATTTTCCCAGCATTCCCTGTTTCAGTGAATTATCCACGGGCTTTTCTCCCAGCCAGATGGCAAACAGCGCCTTTTTAAAATCAAGCCCACGGATGGTTCCCATCAGTTTTCCTTTCATAGATACGGTCGCTCCTTCTTCCGGCGTGTAGATGATATCATAGATGTCCCCTTTTCTAGCCTCTTCTGTGAAAAAAGAATTAAATTTGTCAATGTTTTCCCTGATAGGGCCGAGATTCCCCATGGTGGCGTTAGAAAATCCTTCGTTCCACGCGTCAACCAGTTCTTTGCCGGAAACTCCGTCATAAATAAACTGCATCCGGATCGCCATAGGTTCATCAGCATGGATAATCTTGTTCGCATTGCCCTCTTTTTTCCTGAGATAGAGCCCGCCTGCGTAAACCTTAACGAAATATTTTTTGCGCAGTCCTGCCCCGTTCAAAATGAGCTGTTCCTTACCTGCCATGATCGTATCTGGCAGGTTCACGCTGCCGATTTCCTTTGCCTGTACTGGCGTTATCATTGTCAAAGCAAAGAATACTACAACAACTATTTTTTTGATCATCATATATTCCTTAAATTAGACCTTTGGCGGCTTACCCCTCCCTGTTTCCCTCAGTTTACTGGGGGAAACAGGGAGGCTTCTTTCTGTACACAGCGTCATTCATCAGATACGGATATGCCATTCCCGCGGAAGCGAGTAACCAGAAAAATACGGAATCCCGGGTCAAGCCCGGAATGACAGACAGATGCAAATTTATGTCGCTATGTATAGAGGGGAAGTACAGAAGATTGAAATTACTACCTCCAAACGAGCCGGAAAGACGAAATCGTTCGACTGAGCGCTCACGACGAAGTCCGAAGCACAAATTCGTGAGTCAACCCTGACAGGGTTGAGAACCCTGTCAGGGTTAATTATTCATACTATTTGCTAAAAATGTTAAAATTGACTTTGAAAGATACTACACGCTGAGTATTACCACGGCTTTAAGGTAAAGAATCCGCGTTCCTTTACCTGATAGTCCTTTGGCGTCTTGGTAAGTTCTACGCACTCGCTTGCCCAGTCTTTGATAATATCCTTTGCATGCCCCCACCAGGTGACCGCCTTCAGGTCAATGATACGCATTTGGGATTCTTTGCGATCAGCAAAAACAAAAAGCTCCTCGCCGGTTACGCTGTCTTTCAGCCTTCCTTCGATTGCCACGCTCGGCCGTCCTCCTGCTGCAGCCGACCCTCCTCCAACCAGTATTCCAGCAGGACCGAAAGCAGGGGCAGCCAGCCTGAGCGCGCCCAGGACTGCCTTGCTCGGCACCAGCTCCACGATAGCCAGCTCAAGCACTGCGGTTCGAGGTCCTGCCTGAGTTGCTAGTTTTACTCCCGGCCTCTCGTCTTTTTGAAATGCTTCACGAAATGTTTCTTCAGTGTATTGAGCAAGCTTGCGGGCGCTTTCCTCAAGATCATCATTACCAGGATTAGCAGCCTTCCAACCGGTATTTTCCATGAGATACTCCGTGTTAACCGGAGCAATTACAAGATAGTCATAATCTTCCTTTTTGACGCCTGGTTTCACCCAGACCCTGTCAAAAGGAAATCGCTCCTTCTGCGGGGCCATCTTTTCCGGCTCCTTCAAAAATCCTGAATCGGGCGCCGGGGCAGTTTTGCACCCCATGGGGATGCCCAAAAAAGCCACTCCTAATAAAATGCATCCACAGCTTACGGCAATACGTCCAACAGTCGTTTTCCTTCTACTTATCATACGATTCTCCTTTCTTCTGAAAATATATTTATCTATTTTTTTCTTTTCGGGAATAGCAACTGGAACTGCACGCGCAGCGCCCAGCCATCAGGCCCAATTGATGGATTTTCTAAATAATGAAATGCCTGTATCTGTGCATTCATTGCCTGCCAATCTTAAAAATTTTTCCACCACCACCGCCTACAGGAACTACCCACCGTTCATTATGATCTTCCTTCCAGTTTGCGGCAATGATCGGGGAGCTGGTGAGATACCATCCTTTGGGAAAATTATAATTAAAGAAAGGCTGCAAGAGCATCTGGTTCACCCAGGGTTTATCTGTGTTATCAGCGCTGGCAAAAGACCACACGTTGTTTGCAAGAACGCCGAAGACCATAGGCCCCTTTATGTTCAACATGAAGGCAGCAGGACCTGCGCACCATTTATCCTGACCTAGGCCTAAAACAAGCGAGGTTTAAAAAACCTCGCCAATCATCCTAAATTCAGCCCTATT
>NZ_MJUW02000053.1 GCF_001753675.2 Candidatus Brocadia sapporoensis
AGAAAAGATAAGCGAGCAGTTAACAGATGAACACCACAAAATGGCAGTTCAGAGCGACAAGGCAGTGATAGATTTTTTCCATGAACAGATAGACCGGATAGAAAAGGCCGTACTGAAAGAGGTAAAAATACGATATCCGTATGAAGAACTGCTCATCGTGCCGGGGATAGGCAAGATATTAGGGATAACGATCATGCTTGAGACCGGAGATATTAACCGGTTTCCCACGGTATCAGAGTATTCTTCATACTGCCGGTGTGTATCGTCAAAAAAGGTATCAAACGGGAAGAAGAAAGGAGAGGGCAATAAAAAGAACGGGAATAAATATTTGGCGTGGGCATATGTGGAGGCTGCAAATTTTATGAGGAGGTATAGTGAACCTGCCAGGAGTTGGTATCAACGCAAGGCAACGAAGACAAATCAAATCGTGGCGATTAAGGCGTTAAGCAACAAGATAGCCAGGGCGTGTTACTTTATCATAAAGGACCAAACACCGTTTGATCCGAAGAAATTATTTCACTAAAACCGTGAGTGGAGCAGGGAACCAAAGAGATACAAAGTGGTTTATAAAACCCAAATAAAAGGGAAACTGTTCCACTCACCAGAGAAAGGAGTAAGGGAAAAGAGAGCCAGGATACTTTTGTCAATAATCAGTAATAGGGGGCGGCAGAAGATTTCCCTGTTAAAGAAACGGGAAAAAAGCCATTCATGGGTTATTCAACACCCGAAAAATGATATGTTTAAAGAGGAAGTCGTGTGAGGAGCAAAGGCAAAGGAAAAAGTGCAAAAGAGGAGGACAAGATCAAAGAGATGAAAGAACAGGGAAGCAGAGGTAGGTAAAGGAATGAAAGAATGGGACAGCGAACCGGTATAAGGGTTGGTAATCAATCCATGAGATGTGATTGGGAAACTGTTCCATTCAGAAAATGGAGTCTGAGAGGCATGATCTGCAAAGTCCGCCTATGCTGCGAGCCACAAAGGGTTGACCATAGAGCCACAAGTTTGTGACAAACAATTGGACACAGCATGGTACCAAAGATTTTCTGGGGCAGCTGGAATTCATCGTACAAGCACGTCCTCATGGAAATGAGGAATAATTCCTGAATGTGTGCTGAATTTGTTCAGCACGAGCCTAGGTCCGGATGGGTGACTGGTGCGGATTTGTGTAATCCGTAACTAAAAAACAAGAGAAAATACGGGTGCGGTCAATGGAGTGAATGCTTATTGGACAATATAATGTTTCATTTAACAAAAGGCAAAAAATCTTCGATTTTTTTGCTCGAGAGAATCTTTTTCGCTTGACAAAAGCCTTCTAATGGGTGACCCTCAGTACTCCCCTTTATTCAAATATCCGGACAGTAGTGAAAGTCAATAATTAAATATGGTGTCCCTGGAATCTCCCAATATGGTGGACATAGAATCCTCGAGTTGATGCGATTTTAGGCACTTACTGAATATCGAAGTTAAACCCATCTTGCCTATTTCCAGTTACAACAATCATGCCTACTGGAGTCGGGCTTGCATTACCTGAAGAACCTAAAGCTGTCGGTAGAAAGATCGAAAATCCTCTCGCCTGTAAGCCAGCCTGAATGAGTACAGAGGCTACTTCAGGAGTACTGCCGCGGTAATAATTGACCCCAACTTGATAGTTCCCGGTTTCAATTGTGTCGCAGCCTACGTAGTAATGCTCCGGTCCAAAGCTCGTCACATCATCAACATCAAGATAACCGGATGGACCAAAACGGTTCGCATAGTATACATGCGCCCCATTGGGTTCGAATGCATGGAGATCAACGTCTGGCTGAGCCCCCCAGGTCAAGGTGACTGTGATAATGCCTTGTCCACCGGTATTCCCTGGTGGTGATAATCCAGCTTTCACGTTTAGGATGTCATTCAGTATCTTTGACTTGCTATTACTGTTCAGCGCAAGATAGGCATTAATAAAGTTATGCCCCGTCAGGTCTGCAAGCGACAAAAAATTTGTTACATTCGGTGGTAGAGGTGTCGGCAAATGGGCTTTCTGCTTGGCTATCGTCACCGCTAGAATAACGAGGTCTTCGAAAAGAGTTGTATAATGACCGCCACCGGCTACTGTGGAATCAGGATTTGCTACCGAAACAATTCCAAAACTATTTCGTTCCGTGCCTGAAAGATTGCCATATGCCTGATTGGCAAAAAAGTTTCCCTGCGAGTGAGAAACCACAATAACCTTCTTCCCCTCGAGGATACTGTTTTTGTATGAAGTCACTTGAATAGAAAGGTCTTGATTATTAAGAAGCGCTGCCTCATCGATAGAGGTGGCTAACGCAAGCAGATTATCTTTAAATGATTCCGGCATCGGTACACCATTAGCGAGAATTCTCCAAAACAAAGTGACATCCGTAGATAAATCCTGAATAACAGACTCAAGGAGGTCATTTATAAGTCCGTTTGTATTGTTATAGGCGAGATAAAAATTGATTTTTTCGAACTCTTCGGCAGAAACTACGCTCATAACCTCATTTTCTAACTTTGCAAAAGCACGTTTTGCCTCAGGACGTGTTGTAAGTATTCCATTCCCAAAATAAATTGCGGTGTCCTTTTCGCTACAAAAACCTGTGGTATCCTGGCCGTAAGCTACGTGCGAGGTTAGAAAAATGAATGTCGTTAGTACAATGCTAAGAAAATATTTTTTGAATGTAGACATATTTATTCTCCTTGGTAGTGAAATGTATTACTCGTCAACGCAGGAAGCACTCCGCTGAGAGAAAGGAACACTGGGAAATATCTGGCCAGCAGACTGTTCGCTGAACATCAGGAAGGCTTTGCTACGTGTCTGGGTGTTTAAAATAATAGCCTCCAAATCAGACAGAACTTCGTCTGCATCTTGCGGGCGCAAGAAAAACATGCATTCGGTAGCACGATCGCTAGCTTCGGCGTACTGCAAAGATATGGCTTTGTTGTCTGCATTCAATAGCCCGCCCTGAATTGCCCGCGCATACTGCCTGGATGCGGAGCGTAGCCGATCATTATCAGCACCGGGGTACTTGTCATTGATGTACTGATCAATGTAATCCCAAACCCCATTACCATCAGCGTCCACACTAGCAACACCCTCCTCTTCTCGGATCAACACATGGACTGGTAACGGACGAGCTAAAACCTTTCCCTTTCCACGTCGCGTTACTTTTTCACGAACTTGGATAGTACCATCGAATAAACCCAACGGCGCAGCGGTATCAGCTTGAATACTGATCCGAATCGGGATGGTGTCACCCGCTTTAACATTGGAGAGCATCGAAGGACTTACATCCACATAGAGATCTATTTCTGGAACGATCCTAAGATCAACGTTACCGAGTGCTTTAACGGCATTGAGAGAAACTATGATCTCAGTATGTCCACCACGAGAGATACTTGCGTTCACAGCGCTCTGACTCCAATGCACAGGAGGAGTAGCTTGAGCTGGAAATGAAGATACAAGCAATATTAATCCTGAAATACCTATTAAACTTACCAAGTTCATTTTAATCTCCTTTTGTATATATAACTGCATAATATATGACAACCAAATTCTGCAATCGATTTTTGTGGCACAAATAATTGCATTACTTTGTTAAAAAACGTATGTGAAAAAATATTTTTAAGTCATAAGTTGAATTCATCTCAACTTACTACAAATCAATGCTTTGCGACTTATTTTATGTTTGACTTATTCCCTTACTCCTGCTATCATTTGCACTTGTGACCTTTTCTATCAATCAACAACAGGAGCAAAGGATTTGAGTATTTTTGGTGCAAACATCCCTCTGTTAAATACGTTTCTGAAAAATTTCGCCTCTTGTTTTAGCAAAAAACAAATTGCCATGTTTACCCTGCTCATCTATGCCTTGTTCAAAGACTACTAAAACAAAAATGCCTTACTGCAAAAATGTTCATCAAAACATCTTCGGCAATAGCCCTCTGTGTCAATATTAGTTGGACACTTTACCCCATAGAGTTTAGTGTAGGGCG
>NZ_MJUW02000047.1:0-3457 GCF_001753675.2 Candidatus Brocadia sapporoensis
GACTCAAATAGCCCAAAGACAGCAAGCCGAAATCCTGCAGATGAATGCAGAACGTAATGCGGGTTTCTTCGATACCGAAATAGAAAAATTAGACACATGGGCAGAAGATGTGAAAAGCGGCATGGAAATTGAATTGAAAGAATTAGATAAAGAGATAAAATGCCGAAAGACAGAGGCGAAAAAGATACTGAATCTTGAAGAAAAGGTAACGGCGCATAGACAGATAAAGGAAATGGAAAAGAAACGAAATACCATGCGTTTGAATTTATATCAGACACAGGATGATGTAGATAACAAAAAGGAACAATTAATAGGAGAAATTGAGGCGCGGTTGAAACAGAAGATAGAAACAACAGAACTGTTTACTGTCAGGTGGAAAGTTATATAATTGTTAGTTGATTATGACAGTTGTAGCGCAAAGGGAATAGCTAAAAAAATAGATTTCTTATTGAGGGCGGTAGAAAAGCAGCTTCCGAAGCTAAAACATGATGGCATTGTTGTGATGAGAAAACTTTATTTACTTTAGACAAAATCAAATAAAATAAAACCCCTTAATTTACAAGGAAAATACTGAACTTTATTTACCTGTAAGGTGTTTTTTTTGGGGCTTGGGTCGACATCAGGAAAAATAAACAAACCACAGCTTACAAAGGAATGCAGCTTCTTAAAAATGCCAACTTTTACTTCATTAGAAAACGGAATACTTTCAAAACATCTTAAATATCAATATGTTACTACTTCATTATTTGATGAAACGATGAACCAATGAAGAAATGGATAACATCTGCGAAGGAAACACTGGAAGGCTGTCTTGGGCCGGTGTCTCACGAGATTAACGAACTTGACTGGAAACAAAGTCTTTCGCCCAAGAAAGAGCGTCTGGTGCAACATCTTTCGGCTTTTGCTAACTATCCAGGCGGCGGAGTGCTTGTATTTGGCATTGACGCCCAAACCGCTATGCCAAAGGGAATTCAGCAAGACGAAGCTACGGTTATAGTTGGACAAATTGCCAATCTCGGACGCGATGCTTTAGAGCCTCCGGTTGCGATAGATCATGCCATTGTCGCGTTTCACAACGCATCCATGCTGTTTGTACGGATAAAAGAGAGCAAAACAAAGCCTGTACATCTGAGGGGTAAATCACTGGATCATTGCTATATCCGGTCTGGGGGGACTACGCGCCTTGCTTCACGAATGGAAACCGGTTCGATGCTCCTCAATAGCCAAAATCCATTCTGGGAGGAACTACGGGCCACAACATTGCTTCGTCCCGATGAGGTGATAACTAAACTGGATTCAGAAGGCATCCATCGACTACTCCAGCGACCAATTGTGCAAACAAATGAAGAATTGCTGCGCTGGCTGGTGGATGAAAAATTCATTGAGCAGGATGGTGATGGATACTATATTACCAATTTTGGTGCAATTGCAGCCGCACATCAGCTTAAAGAATTCGAGGGTTTAGAACGAAAACGTATCCGCATTATACGCTATAAGGGATTCAACAAGGTTGAGACAATAGACGAGGTCGTCGAACACAAGGGTTACGCAATTGGTTTTGAAGAGCTAATAGCCTACCTTAGGCGTGTCCTTCCCCACAGTGAAGTCATTGAAAAGGCTTTGCGCAGAGAAGTTATTGTATATCCGGAAATTGCCCTGCGTGAACTCATCGCCAATGCCCTCATTCATCAGGATTTCAATATTTCAGGTACCGGCCCCTTGATTGAAATTTTCGATAACAGGATTGAATTCATTAATCCTGGCGCTCTCCCTCCATCAAAGAAGTTAGACCGCCTGATTGGCACCGCTCCTGAATCACGAAATGAAAAACTCGCCTCAGCATTCAGGCGATACAGGATTTGCGAAGAAAGAGGAACCGGCTTCATGAAGGCAGTAACCGCTGTTGAGTTATATGGACTTCCTCCGGTCGCATTCGAAGAGGGAGAAAATTATTTCAAGGTTATATTATTTGCGCCACGAAAGTTTTCAGAGATGTCTCAGATGGAACGGATCGAGGCATGTTATCAACATGCGGTGCTCAAATATCTCAGCAGTAGCGCCATGACCAATACTTCGTTACGTGAGCGACTCAAGATGCATGAAAAACAACGCACTCAGGTTTCTAATCTGATACGGGACGCAATAGACGCAGGACGTATTAAGCGCAAAGATACGACATCGACATCTGTTAAGTTCGCTGAATACATTCCGTATTGGGTATAAGACCGGAGCAAACATGGTCAATAACCGTCAAAAACTCGAACTCACATGGATCGGCAAGGATAACCAGCCAAGGCTGGAGCCGCGCATATTGATTGAAGACCCGGAAAAGTCTTATGGACACACCCCTCACCCCTCTCAAGAGGGGAATAAAAAAAGTCCCCTCTTGGGAGGGGATTCAGGGGTGGGTAACATGCTCATCTACGGCGACAACCTCCTTGCCCTGAAAGCCCTTGAACAGGACTTTGCCGGAAAGATAAAGTGCGCCTGCATAGACCCCCCTTACAACACCGGCAATGCCTTTGAGCATTACGATGACGGACTGGAGCATTCCATCTGGTTGAGTCTCATGAAACCAAGGATTGAGATAATCCATAGACTCCTGAGAGATGACGGGACATTGTGGATTTTTATTGATGATGATGAAAGCCATTATTTGAAAGTGCTCTGTGACGAGATTTTTGGAAGAAAGAATTTTGTAAATAATGTTATCTGGGAAAAGAAAACAGCACCACAGGCAAATTCTCTATGGTTCACTGATAGTCATGATCACATTTTAGTATTTGCTAAAAGCAAAGAAATTTGGCGTCCAAACTTAATGCCGAGAACAGATGAGCAAAATGCACGGTACAATAGAACTGATGATCCGAGAGGTCTATATACACCAGATAATTTTACAATCAGTTTAACAGGGGGTGCCAGAGGTGCACAATATGCAAAAACAGGTAAAAGCAATAACATATACGAAATTACTCTACCCTCAGGCAGAAAAGTTTTGCCACCAAAAGGGAGATGTTGGTTAGTAAGAGAAGAACGATATTTCGAACTACTCGCTGATAATATGATTGTTTTCGCTAAAGGTGGGGATGGGGTACCAATGATTAAAAGATTTTTGAAGGATGTACAAGAAGGTACTGTTCCATTAACAATCTTGCATCACAAAGATGTTGGTGGAAATACTGAAGCCAAGCGTGAAGTTGCAAATTTCAATAGTGAAAGTATTTTCGCAACACCCAAACCGGAAAGGCTTATCAAGCGTATACTCGAATTAGGGACAAACCCAGGCGACTGGGTACTTGACTCCTTCCTTGGTTCCGGCACAACCGCCGCAGTTGCGCATAAGATGGGGCGCAGATGGATAGGCATTGAACTGGGCGAGCATTGCCATACCCACTGCCTGCCGCGACTGAGAAAGGTGGTTGACGGCACGGATCAGGGCGGCATATCAAAGATTGTA
>NZ_MJUW02000047.1:3482-3911 GCF_001753675.2 Candidatus Brocadia sapporoensis
CCCAAGAGGGGAATAAAAAAGTCCCCTCCTCGGAGGGGAAACAGGGGTGGGTTGATGGCAAAGCACGAAGGCTTTAGATACTGCCCGGACGAGCATATTTACTGGAAACAGGGCCGCTCCACTGAAAAGGATTATATTTTTATCACTACGCAGTTTGTTACGGTACAGTTTCTGGATAAGATTCACGAAGAAATGAAACCGGACGAAAGCCTCCTGATTTGTTGTAAATCCTTCCAGGAGGTTTGCGAAAATCGTTACGCCAATATCACCATAAAAAAGATTCCAAAGATGTTGCTCGGCAGGTGTGAATTTGGGAAGGAAGATTATAGCTTGAATATTGTCAATTTGCCTGAACACACCCATGGCTCCTCCCAAGAGGGGAATTTGAAGAAGAACCCCTCCCAGGAGGGAAATAGCAACACAGAGAAC
>NZ_MJUW02000016.1 GCF_001753675.2 Candidatus Brocadia sapporoensis
TGCCTTTGATGACTCCGGCAATGTATTTATACAATTCATCTTTCCATTCCTTACGAATGAGATTTTCCCATCCTTTTACTGTGAAGACAACCTGAATGTAAACTTGTGAAAATGTGCCTGCCATAGTATTCCCTCTATAATTATATCATTCCTTCGGGATTTTATTATTCAGCCAATGGTTCTTAACCCCCAAAGGGGTGTAATTATTATAGCACATCGGTACGCAATTATTATTAATTCCGAAGGAGTGGTATATTGCCGTTATATATCACCCCTTCGGGGTTAAATTACATATCACGGCTTTTTTCTATAATCATGTCATCCCTTTGGGATTTTCTTTTTCCACGACAGATTCTTCGTTATAGTCTGTAATTATACAGCTGCTCCGCAGCTTTCTCTGCTTTTATCCTCTCCAGGAGTTTTGATGCCAGTTCGTCTTTTGGGTTTTGCTCAATCAGCCTTCCTTCAAATGCCTTTTTCAAAATACTCTGCCGCAGGGCCTCGCCTTGCTGCAAGGCGGTTGTTATGGTTTCTTCTAATTTGTCGCATACGGAAAGACAACTATGCGTTCTTTAAACGATAGTATTTTTAATCCCGAAGGGATGTTATTATTATAGCATATATCATTACTCGAGTATTCTAACCCCGAAGGGGGTGGCATATTTTCGTTGTTGCCATTGTATTTCACCCCTTCGGGGTTGAATTTGGTGTTGCGGTTTTTTTTCCTATAATCATGTCATCCCTTCGGGATTATTTTCTTCCGCGTCTCATTCGTCGTCTCATCCCTCTTTGCATTTATCCTCTCCAGGAGTTTTGATGCCGATTCGTCTTTGGGGTCTTGCTCAACGAACCTTCCTTCAAATGCCTTTTTCAAAATGCCCTGCCGCAGGGCCTCGTTTTGTTGCAAGGCGGTTGTTATGGTTTCTTCCAATTTATCGCATATTGAAAGACAACTATGCGTTCTTTAAACGATAGTATTTTTAATCCCGAAGGGATGTTATTATTATAGCATATATCATTACTCGAGTATTCTAACCCCGAAGGGGGTGGCATATTTTCGTTGTTGCCATTGTATTTCACCCCTTCGGGGTTGAATTTGGTGTTGCGGTTTTTTTTCCTATAATCATGTCATCCCTTCGGGATTATTTTCTTCCGCGTCTCATTCGTCGTCTCATCCCTCTTTGCATTTATCCTCTCCAGGAGTTTTGATGCCGATTCGTCTTTGGGGTCTTGCTCAACGAACCTTCCTTCAAATGCCTTTTTCAAAATGCCCTGCCGTAGGGACTCGCTTTGTTGCAAGGCGGTTGTTATGGTTTCTTCTAATTTGTCGCATACAGAAAGGCGGGTTTCTATTTCTGAAACGATTTTGGTTTGTTCTTCTAACTTACAAAGTGGAATTTGATAATTCAATATTGTATCTCGATCAATTCCTGGGACTGTGGAGCCTAATCCCAGTCTTTGAAAGTCGTGAAATCGTGAGGCAAGAAAATGATAAATGTATTTGATATCGATTTCCAAAGAAGAGAACGCCATTAACTGGCGACTGATTGCTGCTTCTTCAATATTCATCAAGTTTATTTTTCCAACTCCGGCACCTTTTACTGTAATTAGAACATCATTCTTTTTTGCAATTGCTTTTGGATATATTGTCCATTTTGAAACTGAAGGGAAACAATTTCCAAAGTCAGCTGGGCCAGTAAAATAAGGTATTCCATCTTTGGAAAAGTTATAATCTTTTTCTAGAATATGTTGACCAGAAACCAATTTTCCTTTATCTCCCAACTTCACCCACTTCCACCCCTCCGGCAATTCGCCATCTTTTACATTTTCATGCGTCAACCTTCCTTCAAACGCCCACTTTAACACGGCTTGGCGGTAGATTTTGAGTTGCTGCTGGGCGGTTTTTAAACTTTCAATGCCTTTGTCTAATTCGCTGAAGATCTCCTCTATTTTGGAAACGATGCGATGCTGTTCGGGGAGAGGGGGGAGAGGGATTTCAAGTTCTTCAATATCTGATTTCCTTACCGAAGGAACTGTTGTAGCTCTTGAATATTTTTCAAGTTTAATTCGCTTTAGAAAAAAGAAAAGAAACAAGTCAGAACAAATTATTTCAGTGGCTTTCAAACCAACAGCATTGTTGTCTACAATGCAGGAATGTTTTGTTAGTACTCTTCTGTTTAATTTTAATGCTTCTCCAATCTTCGCAAAAACTATTGTGTTCTTAGGGTAAGGCTTTGCCTTTAGTTTTTGCAATTCTTCATCGTCAATATAATTTTCACAAAATTCTAAATATTGATTACCTGCTTGAACATTTCTTGAAATATCTCCGACTTTATAGAATGGAATTTTCCCTTTTGATTTCCCTTGCATAAAGATTGGAAAGCCATACCCCTGAAAAATTTCACACACCTCCCCCAGCTTCACCACTTCCCAGCTTGCCGGTATTTTGTTTTTATCAATCATCTTTATATCACCCTTTCAGGGTTTATTAATTCCTTTTTTCGCTTACTATAAAAATTTCAGCCCTTCGGGCTTGACTGCTGAATTTTCTTTACTGGGTGTGCACCTGATGGCACCTCCTAGAGCATATTTCGATCTTACTACAATCTCTTGGGTGAAGTTATAATGAACGCAATAAAAAGTTGTCATTGCGAGTGAAGCGAAGCAATCTAATCATTGGAGATTGCTTTGGGCTATCGCCCGCGCAATGACACTTGCATGTATACTTATTTAATACGTTTACTATAGATCAAATGCATACCACGCCTTTTTTGAGCGAAACACCGAAGGTGTGTAATGATTATAGAAAACAAATCACCACCATATAAACCCTGAAGGGGTGAAATTATTTGTGTCATCTCGCCGGGATTCAAATACGGTTTCCTATTGCATTGCTATAATCATAACATCCCTTCGGGATTGTACTGCCAGCTCTGCATTTAATCCGTCTTGAATTTCCGACGTTGCTGGCAGACAAACTATTGGTTGCTGGTTACAAACACAAATCACGCTACGGGATTTCTGTCAGTCATCTTATGCCGCCAATGCCTCGTTGAGTTCGTTTATAATCTCATCCATCTTGTCGCCAAAGAGCTGAAACATCTTCCCCTTGCCGCCTGCGGCATCAAAGGGTGTGTAGTCCAGGTCATCGGCATCCAGATGGATACTGGTGGCGATGTGGTCTTTTATCATCCGCAACCATCGCATCTGTTCTTCCGTAAACTTCAATGCACCCGCCTGTTTCTTAAACACCCAGTTTTGGAAGTTTTTGTCCACGGTTTTGTCGTAAGCTGTCAGCGTCTTATCCACACCTAAAACTTTACGGATCAAGGAGACCAATGCAATCAGTTCATTCCTCGGTGAGCCGTTTGCCTTTTCCAGTTGCTCATAGGCACGCCACACCTGTATGGGTGCAAGCACAGGCTTCTCTGCCTTTAATCTTTCCAGCACCCCTTTTATCATGGCGTAGGTGAGCTCCCGCCTGCGATAGGGCTGCGCGTAAAAAATCTGCAAGGCAATGATCTCATCCTTGTGCTGCTCTATCCACGTCTTAAAATCCCGCACCAGGGTTTCCGCCTTTGTCTTGTTGTCGCTGTCCCAACCCACGTTGATTACGGTATCGGGATTCTGCATATCAATCTTCTGTTCATGTGCCTTGCGGACGTTTTCAATGTATTCATTCAACTCACCGGTAAATACCTTAGCTGCGTTGTTCTGCAGTTCAGTTTTCAGACGATTAAATTTAGCTTTCTTCTCAGCGGGCGCTGCTCCAGAATTTTCCTGTTCTACCTTCGCACGTAAATCTTCCAGCGTGTCAGGATTGAAGGCATTCAATAAATCCTTCACCACCTGCGAAACGCTTTTGCCGTTGGCCTTTGCAGAAAATTGTATCT
>NZ_MJUW02000061.1 GCF_001753675.2 Candidatus Brocadia sapporoensis
CTAAGAGATGAAGAATATCTTCGCTTAAAAATTCTGACCTGTATGCTTCCGGAGATATAAAAATGCAAATTTCACCCACTCATTTCCACGATGACCCTCATTTTAAAATAGGAATAGACGACTCAAGCCTGATTATGGTAAGTACAGAGTTTTTTGCAGCATGACAAAAACAGAGACAAGCACTGCTTGTCTGTGCCATCCCGTTAGATTATCGTATGGCTGTCTCACATCTATAATTCACACTATATTAAAGTGATACAAAAATTCCAAATGTGGTTGCAAGATGATGTCATTTCTATTGATTTTTCATAGAAAAGCATTTAGTATTCATACCAGTTTGTTTTATTAACTATTAATTTTGCTTATAAGGGTTTTGGGGGCTTTCTTATGAAGAAATTTATTGCCGTAACATTTGCAATCGCATGTCTGTTTGGTTGTGGTAAAAAAGAAACTGAGAATTTAGAGCAGAAAATGGTTTCTCCCGAGACAAAACAAACTGAGGCAAGTCCACGTGGAGATCTTGGATTTATCAAGAACGAGCAGGGTTTCATCGTTCACATGAAGGACATTAAAGTGTTATTGAAGCATTTGTCATCTTCCATTAATCAGCAGAACTGGGAGGCTATTAAACAGGATACAAAAAAACTGAAAGAGGCGAGTCCTGTAGCCTTTACAGGGGCTAACAAAAAAGATTTGCCGGCAGAATTTATAAATCTCGATGTCAAGTTCCACATGAGCGCCCAGGAGTTGATTGGCGCATGCCAGGAAAAGAATAAGGATAGGGCCACGGCCGCCTTTTTTAAAGTGGTAAACAGTTGTGACGAGTGTCATGCCAAATACAATCCCAAGGAGGCGTCCACTTCGTGGTTCCAGTAAAATCATAAATAGCCAAAATATTAGCCGTTGGTTAGGGTAATACGATAGAGTGAACGCAAAAAGGACGTTGTCATTGCGAGCGCATTCGCATTGCTCCGTGTGAACTCCGCGAAGCAATGCGGGCACGGGAGATTGCTTCAGGCTGTCGCCCTCACCATAATACCTGTATGTATACTTCATTTGTTACGCTTACTATAGTTTCCTGAAAAATTTCATAAAAGCAATATTTACTGAACCGTGTAGGGGAGAAGCATTTGGTGGTCCGGGTATGGACGCTATTCTGTTGGTTATGGCAAATGCTTTGTCCCCGCTGAATTTTAGAAAGGGGGTGAGACCTGTGGTGTTGGAAAAAAAACGATTAATCGATTATGCCACCTGTGGCGGGTGAGCAGGCAAGATCCCCGTCGAAGACATGGCGTATGTAGTCAATCATTTACCCGAATATCCCAATGAACGGGTATTGGTTGGCCCAAAAACCTTTGCCGATGCTGGCATTTATAAAATTAATAACGAGATGGCGTTGGTGGAAACCCTGGATTTTTTTACGCCTGTGGTAAACAACCCGTATGATTACGGTCAGATTGCCGCTGCCAACGCATTGAGTGACGTTTATGCTATGGGAGGCAAGCCCCTTACCGCCATGAATATCCTCTGCTATCCTTTAAAATTTCTGGATAGGGATATTATGGTGGAAATACTTAAGGGCGGCGCTGATAAGGTTAACGAGGCTGGTGCAACAGTGATTGGCGGTCATACCCTGCAGGATAATGAGATCAAATACGGATTGTCGGTTACAGGTCTTATCCATCCGGATAGGATTGTGACGAATGCAGGTGCAAAGCCCGGCGATGTTCTCGTATTGACCAAACCACTCGGCACAGGGTTAATCATCTCGGCCATCAAGGCTAACAAGGTTTTTGAGGAAGATATAAGCATTGTTACAAGGAGTATGGTTCATCTGAATAAGACAGCTTCGGAAATGATGCTGGAGGTTGGGGTCAGCGCCTGTACAGACATTACCGGATTTGGCCTTATGGGTCATGCTTTTGAGATGGCGGAGGCCAGTAAGGTAACCGTGTCTTTTTTTGCTGAATGCATACCTATATTTGATGGTTGTGAACGCTATGTCAGGATGGGATTGATACCGGGGGTATCAAAGCTTAGTAAGAAATATTTAAAAAATAACATTAGGATAGATTCCACAATCCGGGAAGAGTTGGTCGATGTATTATTCGATGCACAGACCTCCGGAGGTCTGCTTATCTCCCTTCCCAGGGAAAAGGCAGATATACTTTGTAAAAAACTCAGCGAGAACGGTGTCGTGTCGTTTGGTGTTGTTGGTGAGGTATGCGAAAGAACGGACGTTTCCATTGTCGTTCTACCATGAGTCATGCAGTGCCGCTGATTTTCAGGGAAAAGCAAAGTAGGGGCAGGTTTCAAACCTGCCCCTGTCCAGACTAATAAAGACGGCTTGGATGGAGGAGGTAATGTATGGATTGTCCCTATACTCAAAGAATTCACCATCGGCGAATATTCTGAATTGACAAACAGGGTGGCACGGACAAACTCCGTTTGTCTGTGTGGAACTTGCACAACGCCGTTTGTAAAACATTCATTTTAAAATAGGGATAGACGACTCAAGTCTGATTATTGTAAGCACAGAGTTTTTTGCAGCGTGACAAAAAACAGAGACTATTCGCTGCATATCCGTGCCTCCCGTTAGAGTATGGTATGTCTGTATCACGTTTAGAATTTACAAAGTGTGCGCCTCCTGAGTATGCAGACAGTCTCTAAGGCGATCTCGTCTGTGAATATTTTTCAAAACGCGAAAGTGATACTTCAAAATTAAATTATTACGAGGAGCAAAATTTGTGCAAACCGGCAATACTGTATTTAATTGTAACAAGTACGATTCTTATACTGACAATCTCTTGTGTAATATTGTTCTTCGGCGCCAAAACTAAACTTTCAGCTATGGATGATGTAAAATCTGCTACGGATGAAGATGCCTTTGCACACCAGCGAAAACGCATGGTGGAAGAACAGATTGCATACCGGGGAATAAAGGATAAAAAGGTGTTGGAAGTCATGGAATCTGTGCCCCGCCACGTATTTGTCCCTGAGGAAAATCGCCCGTACAGTTATCATGATCAACCCGTCGCTATCGGCTTTGGGCAAACCATTTCCCAGCCTTATATCGTCGCCTTTATGACAGAATTATTACAGACAGGAGACGGTGATGTTGTTCTGGAAGTGGGCACAGGTTCTGGTTACCAAACTGCTGTCCTTTCCAGGCTGGTAAGGCAGGTCTATACGATTGAGATTGTAAAGGATCTGGGAGAAAAAGCACGGCTTCGGTTAAAAACCCTGGGGTATGATAATGTAGAAGTCATGATTGGCGATGGCTACAAAGGATGGCCGGAGCATGCGCCTTTTGATGCCATCATTGTTACTGCAGCCGCTGAGCATATTCCTCCTCCCCTGATTGATCAGCTTAAGCCCGGTGGTCGCATAGTTATTCCGGTGGGTGGCGTTTATGCAGTTCAGGACCTCATGCTGATAACCAAAGATGCGTCATCGAAGGTCATAAAAGAGTCTATTATTCCCGTTCGGTTTGTCCCTCTTCTTCGGAAATGATTTTTAAACGGGAAGCCTCCGGCACGATAAAACTCTGCCGAGATCGTAAAAATTCTAAATGATACAATTGATGTTCTAAGGAACTAGACGGATTTTCCTCAGGGACAGGCAGGGAATCGGGTTTTGTAATTTTTAGCCTCGATCTTTTATCAAAAAACCGTCAAATCGTCCATGATATATTTTTCCTGCTGAGATCATGGCACGAGGGTTGTGATCATGCATAAGGGTTACGCCAACGTCCGAATTGCAGGATATCCTTCTCGTAACGTAACTATTCAGCGAAACGGATGGTGAGAGAGAATCTTTTCTCAGAATAGTTAGGAGCCGATAGGGAAAACGGGCAGACGGGAAAATCCC
>NZ_MJUW02000119.1 GCF_001753675.2 Candidatus Brocadia sapporoensis
CCCGTTTTCCCTATCGGCTCCTAACTATTCTGAGAAATTATTCTCTCTCACCATCCGTTTCGCTGAATAGTTACAAGCTTTTGTTCTAATCCTAAACAAGTCAGAAAGGCAAAGTTCGAGGCACGAAACTCGTTGTTCTATCTTGTCGGGGATATTGATCGTTTTTTTCTTTATTCAAAAAGTCTTCTCAGTTTTTCCGGCATACGGGCCGGTTTGCGGTTAACGTTAAGGCATGCCAGTTTTGTAACACCCTCTACGATGAGGGTATTGTCGTTCTCACGGGTTACCTTATGATTAAACTCTACGGTGGCATGTTTTAATCCCGAAATCCAAGTCTGGATAACAAGAATATCGTCATACCGGGCAGGTGAACGAAATCTGCAATGTGCTTCCGTAACAGGAAAGTAGATATGCTCCTTTTCTAACGACGAGTATGGCAACCCAAGATGCCTCAGATATTCCGTCCGTCCCATCTCAAAATATACAAAGAAATTGGCGTAATAGACAATACCCATCTGATCCGTCTCCTGATAACGGACGCGTGTTTTGATTTCATGAACTTTACCTTGATCTTGCATATCTTTTCCTACACTTCTTATTTTCTTTCATGTAACAAAAGAGCCGGTGCCGGTTCTGAGGCACCATGATTATTTATTCTTGTCCTGAGATGACTCATACCGGAAACTCTTTAAGTATCTGAAGTAATCGCCATCCGTCGTAAGGATGAGATGCGTCTGTTTATCAAATGTTGATTCGTAAGTTTGCAGTGTTTTGGTAAAGGAATAAAATTCGGGCGCCTTTTCGTATGCCTCAGCGTAAATCTTCACCGCCTCGGCATCGGCTTGTCCCTTAATTTCTTCTGCTGTCCGATACCCTTCTGACTCTATACGTTCCAATTCTCTTTTCATAGAGCCCAGAATTTCTGCCTCTTCCTTCCGCCCTTCTGATTCGTATTTATTAGCAATACGGATACGCTCAGAACGCATCCGGTCATATATCTTGGGAATGACGGCCTCCACGTAATTAATATACTTGATACGGACGTCTACCAGTTCAATTCCATACCGACCTTCCAGTGCACGTGAGGCCATTTTCCTGATCTCTTCAACAATCTTGTCTCGCCCCATTTTAATCTGCACCTTTTTAATATCCTCTGCCTCTTCCAGTTCTTTTGTCGTATATTCGAGCTTCCGGTTGGTATTCCTGAGAACTTCCTTTAACGTATACGCACTGACCACGTTTTTTACTGCCGACTCGATTACTTCATCCAATACACGCATCCCGCGATCTTCTGTGCCAAGCGAGGTATAGAACTTCAGTGATTCCGCAATCTTCCAGCGCGCCCACGTGCCTACCCCTATGTTCTCCTTGTCCCGCGTCAGAATATCACTTGGTTCTCCGCTCCATTCCAGGAGTCTTTTGTCAAAGTATCTTACCTCCTGAATGAAAGGGGTTTTCACACAGAGTCCAGGTTCGGTAACGGTTCTAACAGGCTTTCCAAACTGCGTAATGACAGCTTGATGTCTAACATCCACAACGTAGAAAGAAGCACTTAAACAGATAATCACAACAGCCATAATAATGATCATGATAAGAATACCCGTTTTTTTCATTTTTTTACACCTTCCTCATCAAGCCCCAAAATAGGCAGAAAACTTTTGATATCTTTATCGAAAACATACAGCTTATCACACCTGGGGATTATCTTTGCCATGGTTTCCAGGAAGAGCCTGCGCCGGGTTACGTCCTCAGCCTTTCTGTATTCTTCAAATACCGCCAAAAACGCCTTAACGTCTCCCGAAGCCTCATTCACGCGTCGAATCCGGTACCCCTCAGCCTCCTTGATCACCTGTTCCTTTTTTCCTTCTGCTGCCGGCAGTGTCTTATTCTTCTGACCCTCGGCATCATTAACAATTCTGTCCCTGATTTGAATTGCCTGATTAACCGCATTAAAGGCATCCTTCACGGGAGCTGGTGGATCAACCCCTTTCAGCAACACCGTCTGGATGTCGATACCGCACTTATAGCTATCAAGAATTCCCTGGATATCTTCCCTGGCTTTTTGCTCTATCTCCGTCCGGCCAATGGTCAACACTTCATCGACAGACCGGTCGCCTACCAATGTCCGCATAACTGCCTGTGAAACGACGCGAATCGTTTCGCGAACATTTCTTACATTAAAATAGAACTCCTCTATCGCCTTGATCTTGTACCGGATAACCCAATGCACCTCAGCACAGTTTAGATCACCGGTAAGCATCAATTTTTCCTCGACTGCGTCTGGGTAGTCATACGTGATCGCAAAAGGCGATCCGCGGAGATCTGTCCTGAATCCAAATTCTTCATTGTAGATACGTTTTACCTCTCCCTTCAGTACCCGATCAATGCCGTAAGGAAGTTTCGAATGAAGTCCTGGTCCCACGGTTTTCGTATACCGGCCAAATCGCAGGATCACCGCCTCTTCATTCGCATTCACGGTATAAAAAGACGTGTATCCGGTAATGATAATAAAAAAAATCATTAAAGATGGCGGTATAAACTTTTTTATCGACCCCCAGGGAATATCTTCAAGACGGATTTCCTGCGGTCTTCTATATTGATTATAGTCGGGCATATCGTTTCCTCCTTTTTCCGGCGCTATTGTATTTTATATTTAACACCAAAATATCCTTCATTTAAGCTCTTTCTCACAAAGGGTAAAAGAGCTTTCCCCCTTTGAGGAGAAGCTTCGAAAAGGGTAAAAATCTCATACTCTTTTGTGTGTCCGCGTCATCTCTCTGAAAGGGAACGTTTCAGTACACTATAGTATACTAAACTCAAAGGGCCATAATTTATCCTGTATCAACAACGTTGTGCACGTTCAGCATGGACAAGCTTTGTTTGCCCGCGCCTCCTCGCATCACTCACATCTTGTGAGCATCTTCAGTATAATAGCCGCTCTGCCCTTTCAGATCAGGATATAAGACCATAATTTTTCAACGTACCCATTAACTGGCTCTCATGTTCTTTGGTCATGTCACAGAGTGGCAACCGCATTTCTCCGTTTAACCTTCCCAGCATCCTCATTGCAGTTTTTACCGGAATCGGATTGGTCTCAATAAACATACTTTTGCATAGCGGAAAAAGTTTGAAGTGACACTTCCTGGCGGCATCGAAATTACCCTCAAGACAATACCGGGTTAATGCTGCCGTATCTGCAGGAACAACGTTGGCAACCACAGATATTACTCCTCTTCCCCCAACCGACATGATAGGTAAAGTAAGGGAGTCGTCTCCCGAAAGTACCGTAATATTACAAAGCTGCAATATCTGTGTCGCCTGATCAATGCTTCCGCTTGCCTCCTTAATTCCAACGATATTCTTAATTTCCGAAAGCCTTGCCACGGTTTCAGGCTGGATAGATATACCGGTCCTGGAAGGAACGTTGTACATGACAATAGGAATGTCAACTGACTCTGCAATTAATTTGTAATGCCGGTAAAGCCCCTCTGGCGTGGGTTTATTGTAATAAGGTGTGATCAGCAGCGCCCCATCTGCCCCAATTTTTTTGGCGTGTTTGGCCAAACGGAGAGCTTCCGTGGTGTTATTTGACCCTGCACCCGCCAGAACCCGAATCCTGCCAGCAACTATGCTCACAACTTCACCGATTATCTTTTCGTGTTCTTCGAATGAAAGTGTGGCAGATTCACCCGTTGTACCACAGGGGACAATTCCCTGTGTTCCATTTTTAACGTGAAATTCGACAAGTTCCCCCAGCTTTTGATAGTCGACTTGCCCGTTCTTAAAAGGCGTTACTAACGCTACGTATGAACCATGGAACATATCCCTCTCCCTTCATCTTTTTCGTAATTCTTCCGTTAAAACTTCTTTATCTTGTAAAATATTTTTATTACTCTGTGCGGGGGAACCTTTTGGTTGTGGCTATACGATGCCATAAATACTCGCGCCATTATGCATACTATAACACAAAACATTGGTTATTCAAGTATTACGCTCTGTTTCCTCAAAAATCTCATCCGGCATTACCCCGGAGAAACTTTTCCGACATGCTTCAATTGTAATGCATGATTGCAATAAAGAGGAACATTATCCCGGGAAAGGTGGGAATGCAAGGTGACGACTCCTGGATATTTACTGCAAACAAATTGTCGTTGTGAGTTTTCGGCATGAGCCCAGACAAACGCTCCGTTAAACGACAAACCTTGTTTGGAGATAGCATCTCCGTTATCACGCCGTTTCTTGTAGTTTTTTAAACTACCTTTCACAGCTTCTCCTGCTTCAAATATTCAACACCTTTATCCGATTCCTTTCGCCTTCTTCTTCACAGATTTCAGTCTTCGGCTGAATTTCGTTCCAACACTAAGTATTAAATTTAAATCGTATTTGAATAATATCTAACCAGAAATACATACACACATAACGAAAAGAGACAAAAAGCAATTTTCCTTGAATGGTTTAAAATTACTGATAAAATCAAAGCACTAAAAATACGAAGTAGATAAGAACTTTTGAATACTTTATTAAAAAATGTTCTCAGGATTTTACATCGGGACAGAGGATGTTAAAAAGACCTTCATGGGATGAGTATTTTTTACGAATCACCCGGGAGGTAGCACAGCGCGCTACCTGCTTGCGGAGACAGGTAGGGGCGCTTCTGGTGATGGACAAACATATTCTGACGACGGGTTATAACGGGGCGCCAAGCGGGCTTCAGCACTGTCTGGAGATCGGCTGCCTGCGGGAGCAACTCAAGATCCCGCCCGGCGAGCGGCATGAACTTTGTCGCGGACTCCATGCCGAGATGAATGCCCTCATCCAGGCGGCGCATTATGGCATTAAGATTTCCGGAGCGACCTTGTACAGCACTACGTATCCTTGCTCTCTTTGCGCAAAAATGCTGGTAAATGCGGGGATCAAGCGAATCGTTACCATCACCGATTATCCTGATCCTCTCGCGAAAGATATCCTCTCCATGGCAAATGTGGATGTGGAATTTATAAAACTAGAATGAATCTATTGGAATTTCGAAAGTACAGAGGCAAAGCATTTGCTATTCATGATGTAAGATCACACCCAAAGCTAATATCAGCAAATGCTTCGCCCTTACCTATAACCACAAATAAAATCTCTGGAGGGCGGGTTAAACATCTTTTCCGAAGAGCCTCGAAATTTAAAGGAAGATTATTATGAGAATAGCGCGATATTTTTTCATGAGTCTCTTAGTATCCGTCTGCCAATTATTTCCTGTTCCTGATACAAGAGCGAATGAGTGGGAGATCGGGGAAGATATGGAGGAATTTGATGCCTGCGACAGCGTAATCCTTCATTATGACGGGAAGACGTGGAATCATCTGTATCATGGGTTTGGTATGTGGCTCAACGATATCTATGGTTTTGCTTCCAATGATATTTTTGCAGTGGGCGAACAAGGGGTGATTCTCCACTACGATGGACAATCATGGACAAAACAAAAAAGTCCTACTACGCAGAGATTAAACCGGATTTGGGGCAGCAGCCGCAAAGATATTTATATTTGTGGTGACTTTGGCGCCATGCTTCATTTCAACGGTATGGAATGGCAAAGATATGACACAACCATGGTTGACTGGTGCCGGGGCATCTGGGGTTTTGATGAAAAACATATCTTTATTACGGGAAATTTGGGCAAGGTATTCCGGTATGATGGTGAAAAGTGGGTAGAGCGAACGACGGGCACCATGGATTCGTTGTATGACATCAACGGTAGCAGCATGAAAAATGTTTACGCCGTGGGTGAATATGGTACGGTTGTTTACTATGATGGCAAGCATCTGAAAAAACTGAAACCGTTTACGAGTAAAACGCTTACCAGCGTATGGACGGCTGGTCTCAGAAATGTATATATTGCTGGTGCGGATGGCCTGATTTTTCATTACGACGGATCAAAATGGACGCGACAGATGAGCGGAACATCTAGCTGGCTGAGAAGGATATGGGGTATCGATGAACAAAGCATCTTTGCCGTGGGGGATCATGCCACGATTCTTTATTCTGATGGGAAAAGCTGGAAGACACAAAAAAGCGGGACGAATTATTTTTTTTCAGGTATCTGGGGAAGCAG
Source organism: Candidatus Brocadia sapporoensis (assembly GCF_001753675.2). Classification (GTDB taxonomy): domain Bacteria; phylum Planctomycetota; class Brocadiia; order Brocadiales; family Brocadiaceae; genus Brocadia; species Brocadia sapporoensis. The sequence continues at coordinate 6,101 of NZ_MJUW02000119.1, forward strand.
AAAAGACGATGTGTATGTCGTAGGAGTGAATCCTGCCGGCCTCTATGATCATATCACCCATTAATGGTATTGAAAAATCGTAGCCATTCAGTTTTTTGAAAAAGCCCTTGTACAAACAACTTGTAGGGGCAGGTTTAAAACCTGCCCCTTGTGCTTGTCTGTTGTTCTGCAACATTGCCTTATGCAAGTTCAACGCAGACAAACTTCATTTGCCCGTGCCACTCTGTATTAAGTTCTCACTTTGTAAGCATTTTGAGTAATATTGCTAAATATCAAAAATTAAATTAACAGAAATCTAACTCGAGTGTAATTTTGGGAGGGAAAAGTACTATGCAGCTTGGAATGATCGGTCTTGGAAGGATGGGTGGGAATATGGTGAGACGATTGATGCGCACCGGACACGAGGTGGCTGTGTATTCCGCCACAGCAAAGACGCGGGAAACCTTTGCGATGGAGACGGGGGCTTTTGCAGCCTCCTCAATTCAAGAGCTTGTGGCCAGACTCAGGCCCCCACGGGTGGTCTGGCTGATGGTACCAGCAGCCGCAGTCGATACGACATTGAAGGAGGTTGCGGGTTTGGTACAAAAAGGGGATATTATTGTTGATGGCGGAAATTCCTACTATATTGATGACATCCGCCGTGCCAAAGAACTTGCGCCGCAGGGAATCCATTACGTAGACTGCGGAACCAGCGGAGGTGTCTGGGGGCTGGATCGTGGATATTGTCTCATGATCGGTGGACCGAAAGATGCGGTTCTGTATCTGGATCCGATTTTCAAATCCCTCGCCCCCGGAAAGGGAACGGCTCTCAAAACACCGGGACGGGAAAAAACCGGCGGAACAGCAGAAGAAGGGTATCTCCACTGCGGACCCGTCGGCGGAGGTCATTTCGTTAAAATGGTTCACAATGGAATTGAATATGGGCTTATGGCTGCCTATGCTGAAGGGTTGAATATTCTGCGGCATGCGAATGTGGGAAAGAAGGAGCATGCCATTGATGCCGAAACAACGCCCCTGCGCCACCCTGAGCACTATCAGTACAATTTTGACCTGGCCGATATTACGGAGCTGTGGCGGCGGGGAAGCGTGATTGCCTCGTGGTTGCTTGATCTCTGCGCTACGGAGTTTGCCGGAGATCCCGATTTATCCAAATTTGCCGGCAGTGTAGCAGATTCTGGGGAAGGGCGATGGACGATTACTGCTGCCATTGAAGAAGGTTCTCCGGCTCCGGTGCTGAGCGCTGCGCTTTACCAGAGATTCAGTTCCCGCGGCGAGGACGACTTTGCGCGAAAAGTGCTTTCTGCCATGCGTTTCGGTTTCGGAGGTCATGTGGAAAAATCTGATAAATAAAGCGATCAGCCATGACTCACGTTTATCTGCCACTCCTCCAGTACCCGGAATAGCAGGCGCCGAAGCATTACAGCGATCGCTCGTTGATGATTACGATTGGTCCGGAACACTTTCGTGATATGCCTGCCGGATTTCGCACCATGGATGGGCACTTCCGCAACACCCCGTTTGGGCACAATATACCGCTACCCAAGGACCCCTTGCGATATGGTATACGAATCTCTTCGAAGCGGAGACTTTTGCCGCCTTGCCTTACGACCGATATCCGGAACGATTCCCCGCTCGTCTGCAGCAGTTGACTATGGGAGGGTAACCGTAAGCGTGTTGCCCTGGGCGGGAGGGTGGTTCCCGATCAAACCTGTCCCATTTACTGGGGTGAGCCAGGTACCAATGGCCAGCATTCCTTTGACCAGTTGATTCATCAGGTCTCACGGCTTATCCAGTGTTTTTCCAGATTCCCGCTTCTGCGGGAATGATTTATTCGTATCAGATTAATGACGCTGTTTATAGTTTAAATATCGGGTTATCGGGAGTCGTTATGGTAAAAACAAAAACAATTCCGCCCTTTTTCTTTTGCAAGGTACATGGCATGATCTGCACAGGCAAGCAGGGATGATAGTTTGCTACTGCGGGAGGGAAACAGTGCAATGCCAATACTGGCGGTGACGCCCGTCGCATGTCCATGGATAAAATTACCCTTTTGAGACATGATTTCAATCATTTGCTGTGCAATGGTTTCTGCTTGTTTTTTGTCTACATGAGATAAAAGTGCAGCGAATTCATCCCCGCCGAGTCTCGCTAAAATATCCGTTTTGCGCAACTGTTGTCTCAAGACGGCGGCAACATGGATAAGCAGTTCATCGCCTGCCTGATGTCCATAGGTATCATTTACCTGTTTGAAATTGTCTAAGTCAATAAACAATAATGCTCCGTGAATGCCGTATCGGCATGAGTAAGCAAGCCGACTCTCCAGTTCTTCCAGAAAGCGACGTCGGTTAAAAAGGCCGGTAAGCGGATCATGGGTTGCTAAGTGTACAAGTTGCTCTTCGAATTGCTTTCGTATAAAAAATTGTCCAATATGATCTCCAAGGGCATTTAGGCAATCGAGAAGGTACGTGTCGACATAGTGTTTTTCGCGCATGAGAAATTCAAACACACCCAGAATTTCTTTATCGCTTGTTACCGGAAAGGCAAGCGCTCCGGGCAATTGATATCTCAAGACAAGCGGGGAACTGGAAAAGCGAGGGTCGGATAAAACATCGGGAATCCAGACAGGTTTTCCTAGACTATAAGCAATCCCTGGTATCTCTGTTTTAGAAGCAAAGGAAATTTGATGCGGAGGTAATTCCGCAGTACCCTTGAGTGCAGACATCGTGTGCCATATTTCCTTACGAAGCAAAATATGGTTATTTTTATCTGCATCCCAAAAGAACCCTAACGCACAGTTGAGCGTCTGGCCTATTGTCTGCAGGAGTTCTTTTGTGGTCTCTTCAATGTTATTCGAATTTGTCAATACCCTGGTGACGGCATATTGAACGTCGGTGCGTTGTTTGGTGCGTTTTTGTTCGGTAAAGTCACGTACAATCATTAAATAAAATAATTGGTCATCCTGGTAAAAGGTACTGAGATTGAGTTCCATGGGGAAAGTGGTGTTATCATTTCGCTGCCCTTCAACTTCAAAGGCAGTCAATTTTGATCCAGGAAAGGTATCTCTTTGTAGGATGCCTTGAAGCCAGCCGGCTACTTTTTTATGATAGGGTTCCGTTAAAAGAGTATTAAGGTGTTTTTCTATGATTTCAGGGGATTGGTAGCCAAACATCTTTCCTGCGGCTGGATTAAAGGACTTGATAGTGCCATTTTGCGTAAAGGATATAATACCGTTTACGGCACTGTCAATGATGAGACGTGTACGAGTTTCGCCTTTTAATAATTTGTCGCCTTCCTCTTTTATCCGGTTGACCATGGGACGAAAAATAAACATTCCGATAATCACTAAAGCAAATAATACGATACCCAAAACGACCGTTTCCAGTAAGTGGAGCTTTTTGTTGTCTCTTTCACTTTCTTTTTGCAACAGGTTTACTATGATTTCAAGAGAATCTGCTAAATCCGCTGCGAATTCGTTAAGGATGTTGTGCAAGTGTGGGTTTTGTGATGTGAGCTTTTCCGGCGGGGCATGTGCAAGGGCTTTTGCTTCTGCAAGATATTGATTCATTTTTTTATTTAAATGTACCGGTTGTTTGAAATAAAGCGCACGTATCTGCGGAGATTGCTTCCCGGACAAATTGAGGGATTTGTCTCCGCTGACAAGCCCTTTATGCACCGTTTCTATTGTACGCATCGTGGCAAGAAGGTCTTGTCTGAGTGATTCCGTTTCGGCACGATCTTTCGCATTTACCAGGCACAGTGAATAGATGGCTATATTTTGTAATAAGAAGCGCTGTTTGCTGGTTAAATTAATTACCGCAGCATCGGTTTCCTGGGAAGAGATGCGCTTTTTGAGAGTAATATAGGATGCAATGCTGAGCATGGCGATAATGCTTAAAGCAGTAATATAAGTAGGGGTCATGTTGTTTGTAAAATTCTTTTTCATAGGGAGTATTTTTGATCGTGAGAAATTTCAAAAAGGATGGAAAAGAATACTATTTCAAGTGTAACGTCTCGGTTTTTTGAAAGATGCATTCCCCACATGCCTCATAATGGAACCTTCACAACCAGTAACCAGAATCGTGGATAATTCATTTTGATTGAAAGCCGCGCCTCCGCCTCCTTGTAAATGGTAACTTTACTGGCACGATCCCTGGTAATTTCCATTTGTCTTTTGGTTTCCACACATAGATCATGAGCCAGAAATCTCCTTCTGGCGCAGAAAGTCAGTTGTGCCTTTCCTCCGGGTTTGTAGATTCATCTGTCGGAATGGGTATACTACTTATGCTATAACAGTTTGCGGGATTCCCGACCATCATATTATTTTTGTCATACAGGGTAAGTGCCCCTTCCTTGTCAACGGGAAGCAATCTATCTTGGAAATAGATTTTGTATTTTTTCTTTGCATCATCACGGTTTTTAATATCCCGTCGTTCCTTGACTTCGTCGCAAGAGTTCTATCGAACGATAGGGAGGATTAGTTGCTGCTATGCTGCGCGATGGTTTTATAATTGTAAAAAGCGATTTGATGATTTTCAATTTATTTTTACAGAATAAGAATGTACAATTAATATAAAAATGAAATGATAACTATTACAAATGAATTCTGACAATTTCAAGGGAGTAGACTTATTGTCTGAGATTCCTGACAAACTTAAAAACGTTGCAAAGCTGCAGGTTTCTTCACAGGGAGATGATTATTTATTTCAAATGTAATTAGGATATTTGCTTTTTCTAGCTAAGTCTTTGGCATAGGTATTGATTGTTAGCGTATTATAAGATAGAATGTCGGGAAAAATGTGAGTGATGCAATAAGCAAGAAAAGGACCGATATGTTTCGCACAGAAAAGGATTATCTCGGTGAGATGAACGTGCCCGCAGCCGCTTATTATGGGGTACAAACTGCCCGGGCGCTGGAAAATTTTCCCATTAGCGGACAAACATCGCTGCCGGTATTTACTCTGGCCATGGTTTCCGTAAAAAAGGCCGCTGCTATGGTTAATGTGGAATTAGGTTGTCTTGATAGGAAGATTGGCAACATGATTATCCTTGCATGTGAACGCATATTAAACGGCGAATTTCAAGATCAGTTTCTGGTGGATGTGTATCAGTCCGGTGCAGGAACGTCTCATCATATGAATGTTAATGAAGTTATTGCCAATATTGCCGTTGAAATGCTTGGCGGAGCGAAAGGGGATTATTCCGTTGTTCATCCGAACGATCATGTCAACTACGGGCAGTCTACCAATGATGTTTATCCTACTGCCATGCGTATTGCTGCCTTACAATTATCTGGAAAGCTTGTAAGAAATCTGGATGATCTGACGGGAACGCTTAAGAGGAAATCGCAATCCTTTGATTCTGTGGTAAAGTCCGGACGTACACACCTTCAGGATGCGGTGCCCATTCGTGTAGGTCAGGAATTTTCAGGTTATGCGGATTCTCTCGTGAAGGCAACCCGGGGAATTGAAAAGGCCGGTGAATCCTTAAAAGAGTTGGGAATTGGCGGAAGTGCGGTAGGCACGGGAATTAATACTCATCCGGAATATGCCGCCCGGGTTGTGGAAAGGCTGAAACAAATTGTAAACCTGGATATCAGAATGGCAAAAAACCGGTTTGAGGCCATGCAAAGCAATGCTCCCTGTGTTGAACTCTCTGGAGCGCTTCGCACCCTGGCAGTTGAACTCATTCGTATTGCGAATGACCTCAGGTTAATGAGCTCCGGGCCAAATACCGGACTGGCCGAGATTGAACTTCCGGCAGTACAGCCAGGGTCTTCTGTCATGCCGGGAAAAGTGAATCCCGCTATCCCCGAAATGATGAATATGGTGTGTTTCTCGGTTATGGGCAATGACCTGTCAGTCGCGCTGGCGGCGCAAGCCGGACAATTCGAGCTTAACGTTATGATGCCTTTAATCCAATACAAATTGCTCGATTCTCTCTCTATTTTGAACAACGCCACGAAAATATTTCATGAAAAATGTATAAAAGGACTCTCCATCAATGCGAAGAAATGCCAGGATTATGCTGCACGAAGCCTCGGCATTGTTACCGTTTTAAATCCGATTATTGGTTATTCAAAGGCATCTGAGGTGGTGAAAGAATCACAGAGAACGGGAAGGTCGGCACGGGAGATTATTCTGGAACAAGGGATTCTGCCTGAGGATAAGGTTGATGAGATATTATCTCCCATGTCTATGACTGAGCCCGGCATTCGTACGTTGTGAAACAAAAGGCGTAATTGCGTAATTTATTTCTTTTGTAAGTATTTTAGGGAAAGAGGTGCAGTATGAAAAAGGTAACTCTGTTGATAGCGGGTATCTGGAGTATTGGTTTCGCCGGGTTGATAAATTGTGTACACTATCGTACGGTTAGTGCGGCTGAGGAAACGGGTATGTCCCACGAGGGCGTGGTTCTTCCTACCAGGGTATTGATGCATGAGATAGCGAGGCGAACGAGCAATATACTTGAAGGGACGTTGGCAGGCAGTTTAAAATACGTTGCGCAGGAGGCCGGCGCAATAGTAGATGACAGCTACAAGATAAATGAAGTCTTCTTTCCTGCGGATCCGAAAAGCAACAAGTGGCTTCAGCAAGCAAAGATCGATCCCAATGACACAGAAAAGATCACAAAACTGAAGGAGGAATTCCACATCTACTTGAAAAACATAACGTCGTCGGCGCTCGAAGTCCAAAAGGCTGCAAAGGCGGGTGATCAGAAGGCAACATTTAAGGCATTCACGAACATGGTGGAAAAGGCATGTTTTGAGTGTCACACCGAGATCCGTGATAAAATGATACCGATTGAAAATCGATAATTGTTGATGGTTGGGTGCGATGCAGCAGGAAAGAAAGTGAAGGCGATGAGGATTCTGCACTTTCTTTGATTTTAAAAGATTGATTACAGAAGAGAAAGTAGTGTAGAATATTTCAGATTTCTCATAGGGGAGGTTTTATGTCAAAGTGGGAATGCCGTGTGTGTGGTTACGTATATAATCCTGAAAAGGGTGATCCGGATAACGGAGTAAAACCGGGGACGCCGTTCGAGCAGTTACCGGATGACTGGGTTTGTCCAGCCTGTGGCGCAAGCCAGGATCTTTTTGATAAGCTCGACCCTTGACTTCTTTTTAATCATATTTTTTAAGGAAACCATTTCGTGTTGTCATTTCTAAGCAGGCAATATGCAAAAAATTATTTCGTAATCACAGGGTTTCTGGTATGTTTTTCCCTAGGAGATAGTGCTCTGTCTCATGCAGAACCGGCAGAAAAAAACATGCCCAATGTCACCTATTCAAATCCGTATTTTAAAGGCAACAAAGAAGAAAAGAACGCTCAAATCAAGAGGCTGACGTCGCTCTTCGGAGTCGAATGCGATTTTTGCCATAACGAAGATTTAACCGTCTTTACCGACGAAGGGAAAAAATCAAAGGAGATGATGAAGGCATCTGTTGCACTCGGAGTTGAATGTGATTACTGTCACGTGGATCGGAAACGATACAAAGAAAACGAACAGCAGGCAAGAAAAATGTTTGAGCTTTGTGAAATTATGGGTACAGAGTGTAGTTTTTGTCATGCTGGAAAGGGCAAACTCACTCCAAAAGGAGAGACGTCAAAAACTGCGTTTGTAACCCGTAATTGGGCAACTGAAGGGACAAAACGGTGTCTTGAGTGTCATATTGAAAAAAAGCTGTTTGCGTTAAATTTTTACGGGTGGCAGGTCTTAAATGCCCTGAAAGGTCTCAAAGGAATGTGAATACAGATTACGACGTTATAATTGTCGGGGGTGGGCCGTCTGCCCTTGCTGCAGCCGTTTATACCTGCCGGGCATTGTTGAAGACCGTGATTTTTGAAAAGCAAGTTGTGGGCGGGCAGTTAGTCGGTACCGATCTGATTGAAAATTATCCGGGTTTTCCCGAAGTTATCAGTGGTGTTGACCTGATACAACGCATGGAAGCCCAGGCCAAGCGGTTTGGTGCCGAGATACGATACGAAGAGGTAATGAAAGTACAGGTTGAAAATGGTCTAAAAATTGTGACAACTGATACGGACACTTATGGAAGCCATGCGGTTATTTTAGCCGCTGGTGCAGAACCCAAAAAACTGGGCGTGCCTGGTGAAAAAGAATTTTATGGAAGAGGCGTGAGTTATTGTGCTACCTGCGACGGTGCTTTTTTTAAGGGGAAAGACGTTATTGTCGTTGGAGGAGGCGATTCTGCAATAACGGAGGCCCTCTTTCTGACCAAATTTGCAAATACCGTACAAATTATCCACAGAAGGAATGAATTCAGAGCCACAAAAATTTATCTGGATGAAGCGTTAACAAACCCAAAGATCAAGATTGTTTTTAATACTATCGTTGAAAGTATTCATGGGCAGGATAAGGTTGATGGTATCGTGGTCCAAAATGTTATAACGAAAGAAAAAAGAGAGATGACATGCCAGGGGATTTTTATTTTCATCGGTAGCGTGCCCAATACGGGGTTTTTGGGCACGCTGCTTTGTGAGGATGTGGGATGTCATATTGAAACAAATATGCACATGGAAACATCCATAGAAGGATTATATGCCGTTGGCGACATTCGAAAAAATTCATATCGGCAGATTGCAACTGCCGTAGGAGAAGGGGTTACCGCGGCTATTGCTGCAGAACATAAGCTTTCTGAATTAATAGCTTTAGGCAAGGTTAAAAAAGAAATATAAGAACTATTCTGTTTTTTAGATTCGTTCAGGTTAGAGTTGATGTGTTTTAAAATTAAAGGAGGATTGAATGGCTACGATGGATGTAAAGGAAATAATAAAGCAAGCTATACAACAAGAAGACATGGCATATAAATTTTATATGGATGCATTAAAATTTGTCAAAGATCCGGCATCACAGATATGGTTAAAAGAACTTGCGGCTGAAGAGCTAAAGCATAAGGAGATGTTGCAGAATTTTGACGTTTCCAGGGTGAAAAAATTTAAACCGGAAAAAATCCATGATCTTCATATTGCAGAATATCTGGTAGATAAAAACATCTCTGATGTCAATAATTTTCAGGATGTATTAATTGTGGCAATGAAGAAAGAGCAAAAAGCCTATAATTTCTACGTAGGGATGGCAAAATCCTCTGATAACCCGGATATGAAAAACTTATGCAAAATCCTTGCGCAGGAAGAGCTAAAGCACAAACACAAGCTTGAACTATATTACGATGACAATGTATATCAGTGGGACTAACACGCCGTTGTAAGCTTGTTCATTCTTTCTCAATCAAAAACAGCCTGTAAAATAAAAAGAAAATGAGTACCCTGTTTACGGTATGCTGGAGGATATTGGTGAGGCGATATTCCGATAGATTCGAATGTCACCACGTATAATCAGGAAATGCGACAGGGTCGCGTCGGAACGGTACGTTAATTTGGCAGAACGGGTTGGGTAAGGTGTAGTAAAAAGATGGAAAAGGTTTTGTCAATCCTGTATAAAATAATATGAGGAGTCGTCGACTTATCATCATAAACAAAAGAGTGTTGCAAACGGTTCAGGTAAACGATTATGAAAAAGGAGGCACGATAAGGGCAGACAAAAATGGGGAGGTATCTTTTCAATACACCCGTCCTGTTACAAGGACATACAGGCAGCGAAAGAACCAACGCACACAATATTATGAAAGGATTTACATTTTCGCGGGAAAACTCATAACGAAGCTAGCCAAACCAACCCCCTGTCACCAAAAGTGAGTGAGGGGGGTTGAAAAAACGCGTTAAAAATGAAGATTTTACAAGGTATGTGAGAGGACATGAAGAAATTAGACTTGACAATACAACAACATGCGTTAAAATTCACGCCATATATCTTTATAGATCTTATCCGTGACGTATATGTGTCTCCCCACGAATAACAAAACCGACACGTTTTACCGGAGATTGTATTACTTTAAGTGCTATCAACCACAGGGGGGTGCTTAGGGTTCGATATTATTAAGTTCATCGATGTTAATATATTGCCCTGAAACCATTGGTTTTAGGGTTTTTTTTTGCCTACAATATTTGGTGGAGGTGTAGCTCATGATTATCGTAATGAAGGCCGAATCTACAAAAAAGGACGTCGATTACGTCCTTGAAAGTATTGAAAAGGCTGGTTTAAAAGGAGTTTTGTTACAAGGAACAAACCGAAATGTAATCGCAATAATCGGGGATGAAAGGATATTGCCCGCTGATTTTTGGGATGTCATGCCTGGCGTAGAAAAATCAGTCCCTATTCTTGCGCCATACAAACTCGCCAGTAAGGAAGGAAAAGACTTCAGAACGGTCATTCATCTTGCAAATGGAAAAAAAATCGGTGGTGATGAAGTCGCCGTCATCGCGGGACCGTGTGCCATTGAGAGCAAAGAGCAAATTATCGAAATTGCTAAAAAAGTGCGAGATGCAGGTGCAACTGCATTACGGGGCGGAGCATTCAAACCCCGCAGTAACCCATACACTTTCCAGGGCCTTAAGGAAGAGGGGCTTGTGCATCTGGCACATGCCCGTGAGGCTTCAGGTCTGCCCATAGTTACGGAAGTACTTACCCCCGAGCACGTAAAATTAGTCAGTAAGTACTCTGATATTCTTCAAGTCGGAACCCGCAACATGCAAAATTTCCTCCTCCTGCGTGCTGTAGGAGAGGCAGGTAAGCCGGTGATTTTAAAACGGGGCATGTGCGCCACCGTCGAAGAATTTCTCCTTGCAGCTGAATATATCCTGGCGCAAAATAATTCCAATGTTATTCTGTGCGAGAGGGGTATTCGAACTTTTGAGACGTTTACCCGTTTCACATTGTCGCTAAGCATTGTCCCACAACTCAAAGAAATGACGCATCTCCCGGTTATCGTTGATCCCAGTCATGGCACAGGGAAGCGAAGCCTTGTAAATCCAATGTCTAAGGGATCTGTGGCAGTAGGCGCCGACGGCTTGTTAATTGAGACACACCCTGATCCTGAAAAATCGTTTGTGGACGGGCCTCAAACAATAACCCTAGAGGCGTTTGAAGAACTCATGAACGAACTAAAGCCAGTAGCAGAAGCCGTTGGAAGAAAAATATAACCTGTGAGAAGGAAAGACAAAGAAATAACCTGCAAGGACGAAGTCGAAGAGATTCTGTTAAAGGCTACGGTGGGCAGATTGGGGACGTGTGCCGATGGAATTCCTTATATTACGCCCATGAATTTTACCTATGATAAAGAGCGATTCAGGATATTTCTCCATTGTGCACAGGAAGGGCAAAAATTACAAAATATCAGAGCCAATCCGAATATCTGCTTTGAGGTGGAAGATGTGAAAGAGATTATAATAAAGCAGCCCACCTGTGCCTCTTCGGTTGCATATCGGTCCGTTATTCTGTTCGGCAATATAAAGATACTTTCTGACCTCAATGCAAAGAACTACGCCATCCAGAAACTTGCCGACAAGTATGCACCTCAAAATCCCAAAGTCCCCTTTACCGAAGCTATGTTGAATAGGACAAATGTACTTGAGATAGAAATTAAGGAAATGACCGCAAAGAGAAGCCCTGTAAAACCAGCGATTACAGACCCATCAAATAAATAACAAAAAGAAAGGAAATGAAAAATATACGTATGGAAATCACCGCTTCAAAGAGATTGCAGTCCATTGGTGCGTATGCCTTTGCAGAAGTAGACAAGGAAGTTGAAAAATTGAAAGCCATGGGGATTACTCCCATCGATTTTGGCGTGGGAGACCCTACCGTACCAACACCTGACGTTGTCCGAAAGGCAACACAAAAAGGAATAACGCTTCGAAAATCTTCCGGTTATCCGAGTTATATTGGTGCTTCTGAATTCAGACAAGCCATTGCACAGTGGATTCAAAAGAGATTTGGCGTGCAGATGGATCCGGCTACCGAAATATCATCCACCATCGGCTCAAAAGAAGCGGTATTCAATTTCCCCGAGGGAATTGTTAATCCCGGTGATTACGTAATCATCCCTACCCCTGGCTATCCACCTTATACACGGGGAACGCTGTTCGCCGAAGGGATACCTTATTATGTGCCACTTCTATCTGAAAATAAATTTCTGATCGACTTGAATTCCATCCCTGAAGAGATCTGCAAAAAAGCAAAGATCCTGTGGATCAACTACCCGAACAGCCCCTCAGGCGCCATAGCGCCTTTATCGTACCTAAAAGAAATCGTAGAATTCGGGAAAAAATATAACATTATCATCGCTTCTGATGAGGCTTATAGTGAAATTTTCTTTGGCGAACCGCCCCATAGCATTCTGGAAATCACTAAAGACGGTGTCATTGTCTTCAACTCCTTTTCCAAAAGAAGCGCCATGACTTGTTACCGGGTGGGCTGGGTGGCAGGTGATAAGCGGATTGTAGATATATTCAAAAAGGTAAAAACCAATATCGACTCCGGTACAGCCACGTTTATCCAGGATGGAGCAATCGCCGCCCTTAGCGATGAGACCCATGTCGAGAAAATGCGTGCAGAATACAAAGTAAAAAGAGATTTATTGGTAGACGCATTTCATCGTATCAAGCTTCCTGACTGTACCCCGGAAGCAACGATTTATCTCTGGCAAAAGGTGCCGGACGGTATGACCTCTGTCGTTTTTGCGCAGAAACTCCTTTCACCAGAAATCGCTATCGTAACAACACCCGGGGCATGGATTAGTGACAAAACAGCCAATGGATTGAACCCCGGCGAAGGTTATGTCCGGTTTGCCCTTGTACCCAGCATCAAAGATACCCGGGAAGCAGCACGGCGAATTAAAAAGATATTGCCAAAAGCTCTGTAATGAGGCGGAAACCACAGATTTCTTTGATTACATGATAGTGAATCCAAAAAGGAAGTTGTCATTGCGAGCATATTCGAATTACTCAGTGTAAACTCCGCAGAACAATCCAGACACTGAGATTGTTTCGAACTATCGCCCCCGCAATGCACTTTTATATATACTTATTTGTTATGTTTACTATAAATGATACATTAGGCTAGGTTTTCAAAAGCAAAACCCAAAGACTTTTCTTTTTTACACACCTCCATCTTTCTCAAAAAGGGAGTAAGGGGCGTGTTGATTCATTACTTAATTAAAAAACATGAATTCCGAATGTAAGTTGAAAGGATCTATTTCATGAAAAAGCGGTTATTCAGTGGAATTCAGCCCAGCGGGGATGTACACATCGGTAACTACCTGGGTGCCATTAAGAACTGGATACGGATGATTGATCAATATGATTGTATCTTCTGCATTGTCGATTATCATGCAATAACCATAGAATATAGTCCACAGGACATGCAAAAACGCATCCTCAATGCAGCGGCAGTTAACATTGCTGCAGGGCTCGACCCCGAACGATGCATTATCTTTGTACAGTCCTATGTACCGGAACATACGGAACTCGCATGGATACTTAACACGGTAACCCCCATGGGCCATCTGGAACGCATGACCCAGTTCAAGGACAAGTCGAAGCAACACCGTGAAAATATCAATGCAGGATTATTTACGTATCCGGTTTTGCAAGCGGCTGACATCTTACTCTATAAAGGTGAGGCTGTGCCAGTGGGAGAAGATCAGGTGCAGCACATCGAACTTGCCAGGGAAATTGCCAGAAAATTTAATATGCGATATGGCGAAACATTTCCGGACCCGGTTGAAATCCTCTCTGATGCCCCGCGTATTATGGGACTCGACGGCAAAACAAAGATGAGTAAGAGCCTGGGGAATTATATTTCCCTGGTGGAAACGCCGGAATCCATCTGGAAGAAGCTCTCTACGGCCGTAACCGATGAGAACAGGAAGAGGCGCACCGACACGGGCAACCCGGATATCTGTAATCTCTTTACCCTGCACAAATATTTTTCCCAAAAAGAGCAGACGGATCGCATCAATACCGTGTGCCGCTCTGCAGAAATCGGCTGCGTCGAATGCAAAAAAATTTTGTCAGAGAATATCATTAAGGCATTGACTCCCATCCGGCTCAGGTACGAGCAACTAATCAATGACCCGGGTTACGTAATAGACCTTTTACATACTGGCGCAAAGAAGTGTAAAGATATGGCAGAGGAAACCATGTCTGATGTGAAAAAGAAGATGGGATTGATGTGAGCAAAAGATTTACCACAAAGGCTCATGAAAAGAACTAAAAATGGATCATTTTATAAAAAATATCGTATCCCTGCTGAAAGAAAAAATTGACCTTCCGGAAGATGGGATAAAGAGGCTCATCGAAATACCACCCGACCCTAAGATGGGTGACTATGCCTTTCCCTGCTACAGCCTTTCAAAAACCCTGAAAAAATCCCCGAACGTCATAGCAACAGAATTGTCAAATGCAATACATACCGTTCGCCCCATTGCGGAAATAAAGGCCATCGGTCCTTATGTGAACTTTTTTGTGGAGAAAGAAACGCTGTCTGAGATAACGCTAAAAACAATCTCTGAAGAACGTGACAACTATGGTATCAGGAGTGCAGGCAAAGGCAAGACGGTTATTGTCGACTTCTCTTCCCCCAATATTGCCAAACACCTTGCCGTCCACCATCTCCGTTCTGCACTCATAGGAAACGCCATTTACCACATCTATAAAACCCTTGGTTATAGATGTGTTGGAATCAATCATCTGGGCGATTGGGGCACGCAATTCGGACAGTTGATTGTTGCCTATAAAAAATGGGGAGGTGAAAATGCACATCATGCTTATACCGTTACCGACCTGAATGACCTTTATGTAAAATTTCACCAGGAGGCGGAAAAGGATCCCGGCTTGGAAGATGAGGCAAGGGAGTGGTTCAAAAAGCTTGAGTCCGGAGATGCTGAGGCGAAAAACATCTGGCAGCACTTCAAGGACATCAGCCTGAAGGAATTTCAGAAGATTTATGATATGCTTGGGATCCACTTCGACGCTTTCGTCGGCGAGAGTTTTTATAATACCATGGTTCAAGATACCGTAACAAGGATTAAGGAAAAAGGAATCACCAAAGTTAGCGAACAGGCATTGATTGTGGATTTAGAGCCTTACCATATGCCCCCATGCCTCCTGCGTAAAAAAGACGATACCACGCTTTACGCCACCCGCGATATTGCCGCCGCTGAATATAGAAAAAAGACCTATGACTTTGACAAGATGATTTACGTGGTTGGTTCTGAACAAAAGTTGCATTTTAATCAATTTTTCAAGGTTTTAGAGTTGATGGGTTACAATTGGGCAAACTGTTGTGTGCATGTGGATTTTGGCCTCATGAAATTTAAGGATGGCAAGATGTCTACCCGCAAGGGTAAGGTCGTTTTATTGGAAGATCTGCTCGTTGAGGCCGTTGAACGCATCAAAGAAATCATTGAAGAAAAGAACCCATCTTTAGAAAATAAAGAGGCCATCGCCAGGGATGTAGGCATTGGTGCCGTCATCTTCGCCGATCTGTGCACCAAACGAAGCAAAGATGTAGTCTTTGACTGGGATGAAGCGCTCAATTTCGAGGGTGAAACAGGTCCCTATGTCCAGTACACGCATGCCCGCCTCTGCAGTATCCTGAGGAAATTTGGGAAGCCTATGACGGCAGACATAAATTTCGGATTATTGAAAGAAGACGAGACCGTTATCCTGATCAAGAATTTAGGACAATTTCCATCCGTTATCATGAAAGCGGCTGAGTTTTATGAGCCCTCTTTGATCTGCAATTATCTGATCGATGTGTGTGCTAGCTTGAATAGATTCTATAATGCTCATCGTGTCTTGTCAGATGATGCTGAACTCACGAAAGCAAGAATACTCCTGGTAAATACCACCCGCCAGGTCATAAAAAATGGACTTCGCCTCCTTGGAATGCAGGCGCCAGAGCGAATGTAAATAGTGTTTGAGGAAACACTCCAAAGCTGGTGAGAACTGTTTATGGAAGATATAGAATATTTACGGGTAAAAGAGTAAGGCATGGCAAAAACAAAGGGATTTCTGTGTGAAAGAGTTTACATATTCGATGCATAAACAAAAAAGCAAAGGACATTTGATAAAAGAGGTAGTGGTAAGAACGGGGCATAAATTGGTTAAAAAAGTTGAAGGACTTCGTATTAACGGCAGACACTATTTATGACAGCCTATTTTATATAACCGACAAGGCTTATTTTATCTGAATTCCCTATTTAAATTAATCTTATAACAACTTTCATGTGCTGCTAATCAATAAACAAAATCACTTATAACTTCAAACGCATCGATTTTTCCTCCATGCATAGATATATCGGGACATCTTTACATCGTTTCCGAATCCAGGATGTCATATTTTTGTATAATAAAACACGCAGTTCGTCAGGGTAGCGAAGCTTGCCGTCATGCCCTGTAAAAAATTCCTCATCAAGTATGGTATTGTCCGGGAAACGGTTTTCAATAATCTTTTTCAAACGCTGCGTCATGCGCAAGGTACCAAGGCTTATCCAGGCAACATCACATCCATCAACGGCATGAAAGGTCGTGTCGACCAACGCCTCATAATCAGCCTCCCACCCCTGATAATAAATCATAGGATCAAAATGGAAGGCTACCCGATAGCCGCTGGTGGCACACCTTTGAGCTGCTTCGAGCCTCTGCATTAACGGGGCGGTGAAGTACTCAACGGTTTCCACGATTTTCTGAGGATTCAACGACCAGGAAATAATGATGTTTCTTGCACCCGGAACAGAAGTTAGCAGTTCAACATTGTCACTCTTGGTTTTCAGTTCGTACATCGTTTTCGGATAGTGGCGAAAAAAATCAACGATCCGTGGTGAGTATCCTGTAATATGGTCAAATGCAAGGGAATCGGTTAACTCGCATGAACCGCAGCGGATATCTCGACCGAGGCGCCTGTATGCCGCAAAAAAATCTTCAATATTAGCGGGAATGATAATGCCTGGTGAATTAATATAATCCTGCAGGACACAATAGGAGCATTCATACGGGCACCCGCTACCCAGATTAACGACAAAATAGCCGCAGAATGCAGAATTGGCAGAACAGGGACATTTTTTAAAAAAATCATAGTCCTCGCGCACAAGGTAAAAGTTTTCCAACCTTTTGTTGTAATCGTCGATACCGAACCGTCTTTTCCCAAGGTGTTGTTTGTAAGTTTTTATTATTTCAATATTGCCCTCCGGAAAGTGAGCGCTCACTCTGTTTGCCATCTCCGTATGGGAAACGGATTCTTCAATAAACAGGTTTTTGGGTTTGAACTGCTGTTTCAAAGTAACATCTGCCTTCAGTTTTGGATCGATCGTAACATCGAAAAAAGAAGGCTTAAATCCCTGACCGGTTTTCGTGAAAGATGGATAGCGTCGCATGACCAGATAATTTTTGATTTCAGAAAACCGGACGGGTGGTTTTGGCAAACCCTCCGCTACCTTTGTGTAATCGATTCGTTCACGTTTGGCAATTTCGAACAAAAGTCTGGTTATTTCCTGTTGTTTGTTGATACCCAGGTAATAGTAGTATTTTTTAACGAATGCCTTAATTTGTTCCGTATGGGACATCATTTTCCTAGATTAAATTCCACCATTTCGTCAACCAGGAATTCATGAGAAAACACCTTTTCAAAGTTGTACTATCTGCATAACCATTTGTCAAGATAAGGAGGCGACAGTTTATGGTGGCTGCCATTATACCGCTGGAAAGAGCAATTGATAGTGTAGAAATTTAGACTCATTTGTCTCCTGAACTTACTTCAGAAATACGTTGTCTCTCTATTTCTTAGAAATACGACAAGACTCCTTTAGCTAATAATTCCGGGTTCCATTCGCCTCATGATGGTCTTGACAAAGATAGCTGTGAGCCGTATAATCCCGAAAGCCTGACCCGAATAAGTCAGAGACGTAGTAGCGCAGGCTTCCAGCCTGCATATTATTGGATGCAAGATAAGAAAAGGTACGTGACAATTCAGAAACTATCGGTAAAATACTCAAAAAAGCTATTCTACATGGATTTAAGCATCTGCAATGGACTCTCCCGCCCTTTTAGAAATTTTGGTTATTTCTTGTTTCAGCTAATAAGGGACACTTCAACAGAAGCCGCACTTAGTGGTAATTTTACTGTATAGAGATATTCGTAATCATTTAAGCTATAGAAAAAACCTCTGGTCTTGAAAGACAATCTACATGAAAGAATCAAATTATGTCTTCGGTTACAGGTACGGACAAACAAAGTTTGTCCGTACCTGTAACTGACGCACGTATAGATAAATTTATGAATAAACTGTTTGACACTATAAACATCGGGCGGATGACATTAAAAAACAGAATTGCCATGTCCGCTATGGACCTTGGATTTACCTCGGATGGAACCATTAACGATCAGATTATTGATTTTTACAGAGAACGTGCAAAGGGAGGAGTTGGGCTTATCGTTGTGGGCGGCTGTTATCCGGAAATGAACGGTAAAGTTTGGAAGAGTATTATCGGATTGGATAGAGACGAATTCATTTCCGGATTAAAAAGATTGACTGATGCCATTCATCTGTATGACGTGCGGGTAGCAGCACAGTTGCTTCACGGTGGCCGCAGCGCTTCATCATTTTTTACTAAGATGCAGCCCGTTGCACCCACAAAGCTGACCCACAGAAGCATCAAACAGGAACCTCATGCCTTAACGGTTCCGGAGATCAAAACGGTTATCAATAATTATGTCTCTGCCACCATGAGGGCAAAAGAGGCGGGTTTCGACGCCGTGGAACTTCACGGGGGTATGGGTTACCTTATAAACCAATTCCTCTCAGAGGCTACGAATAAACGCGACGATGCATACGGTGGGAGTCTTGAAAATCGTGCCCGCTTTGCAAAGGAAATGATTCTTGCGATAAAAGAGACGGTTGGGAAGGATTATCCCATTATCTTTCGAATGTCCGGAGATGATTTTGTAGAGGGCGGGCTCAGAATACAGGAAAGTCTGGAAATCGCTAAGATATTAGAATATGCGGGTGTCGATGCCTTTAATGTATCGCCCGGCTGGCATGAAAGCAAAATCCCCATTATGTTGATGGCTATTCCCCGGATGGCTTATGTATTCCTGTCGGAAAAATTTAAATCACAGGTGAAGATTCCTGTAATTGCCTCGGTAAGGATAAATGACCTGAAGCTGGCGGAAGAGATTCTGGAAAATGAACAGGCGGATATGGTGTCTGTTGGCAGACCGCTTATCGTGGATCCGGAGTTACCAAATAAGTATAAAAGTGGACATCTTGATGATATCAGAACCTGTATTGCCTGCAACCAGGGATGCTTTGATTCTTTACTTAATTTTAAACCCGTCTCGTGTACCTACAATGCTATGGTAGGGCATGAGAATGAATTCAAGATAATTATGACGAATAGCCCGAAGAAAGTTGTGGTTGTGGGTGGCGGACCGGGTGGTATGGAGGCCGCGCGAATCCTGGCGTTAAGAGGACACAGGGTTACCCTTTACGAGAGAAATAGGCATTTAGGCGGACAATTACGATATGCCTTTATTCCGCCTGGCCGCGAAGAGATTCAAAATATTATAACCTATCTGGAAAGACAGATGGTAAAGCTCAAGGTAGATATCAAAACGGAAATTGAGGCAGATCTCCAGACGCTACAAGAAGAACAGCCCGATGCAATTGTTGTTGCTACAGGCGGGAATCCCATCATACCGAATCTTCCCGGAATACAAACGAAAAATGTGTGCTTTGCCAGTGATGTGCTGGACGGTAGTATATCTGTTGGAAGAGACATCATCATTATTGGCGGTGGAACCGTGGGGTGTGAGGTAGCCTTGCATGTGGCAAAAAAAGGAGCAATGAGGCCTGACGTGGCCTGTTTTCTTCTGAAACATAAGGTGCTTAATGCCAACGATGTGATTGAATATACGGCAAAAGGAAACCGGAATATTACCATTCTGGAAATGAAGAGAAAGATTGGCGGAGGGTTTGGCATTTCTACACGGTGGATCATCCTGAATGAGATAAAAGATGCCGGGGTAAGGGAGATAACGGAAGTAAAAGTGAAAGAAATTATAAGCAACCCCCGAAAAAACGGACATGAAAATACCGGTGTAGTCTATGAAAAGGACGGGGAAGACCACTTTATCAAAGCCGACACGGTTATTATTGCTGTAGGATACAGCCCCAATAATGAGTTCCGTAAGCAGATAGAAGACAAATTTCCGGAGACCTACTTTATTGGCGACTGTGTTAAGGTGCGTACCGCCCTTGAGGCAATTCACGAAGGGTTTGAAGTGGCTTTAAAGATATAAAATAACCGTAATAATTCATATCCGCGGGCACAGAATACGCAGAGAAACAGAAGATGAAAGATATTCGTATGAATCGTGGTGATAATTCCGGCTATGACCACATTGAGTTCGAGGAGATTTCCGGAAACCATGGCAAGGCAATTGGTATTATCTCCATGAAAAAACCACCCAGAAACTCTATCGGTTCGTGGCTTCTTGACGCCATCTACGACAAAATGGACCAATACGAGGGCAATGATAAAATTGGAGCTATTATCATTGCCAGTAAACTTCGGGGAGTATTCAGTGATGGCGCTGACCGGGATGAACTCTTCGGGTCCTGGATTTCCGGCCTCGTAGCAGAAAAAAACTATGAACGGTTCAAGCGCGCCCATGAGATGTTCGTTGAAATCGAAAATTGCAAAAAACCCGTTATAGCCGCTATTAACGGCGTTACTATTGGTGCAGGGCTGGAACTTGCCATGTTGTGTGACCTGCGTATTGCTTCAGAACTTTCCTTTTTCAGCCTTCCGGAGGCAAAACCTGAATTGAGTATTATTCCCGGGCTGGGTGGTACACAGCGCTTACCGCGCTTTATCGGCACAGCCCGCGCGAAAGAGATGTTATTCCTGGGAAAGATGATCCGTGCTGAAACCGCTTTGGAATGGGGTCTCGTCAACCAGATATCGCCTCACAAGGAAGTTATAGAGCAAGCTATCGCTACCGCAAAGATTCTCCTGGAAAGGGATGCAAGGGCGCTCAAAGAGATGAAAAAGTGTATTAACTTTGCCGCAGAAAACGATATTCTAAAAGGTATTGAATATGAAGTCGGGCTCTTTGCAGAAATGATGCGGCTAAAGCTTACGAATAAAAACAGACAATAGAGGACGTCCTGCATAAGTTGACATGCAATAGCCATTGCGGGCGACACAACGAAGCAATCTCCCCTGAGATTGCTTCTGGCTGGCACGACTCCAACGACAATTTTCCGTAATGTTACAATATAAACTCCGTAACAACGGTTAACATTTCAAAATGGAACATCACATAACTTTATATTTTCTTGACAGAATGCCGTTTGAAAACTATTGTGATGGTACTGTAAGAGTGCCATTGCCGGAGATTGGAAAAGATCGGGACGTAAAAAATTGCTACAGCCATCAATACCTGATTTGTAAAGAAAACAAGGAGTCCCTTGAAGAGTATTGCAGTTTAAATGTGATAGGCACTTCTTTAAGAAGAACCTTATTAATTTAAAGAGATCATAAAAGGGGATATACATGGAGTGTAAAGATGAGATGAGTGCCATTAGCGAATCATTAGGGAAGGTGGGCAACCCTTGCGTCATGGTCATTTTTGGAGCTTCGGGTGACCTAGCCAAACGAAAGCTTATTCCAGCGCTTTATAATCTTGCGCGTGAGCGTTTGTTATCCACAGAATTTGCCATTGTTGGATTTTCCCGTAGCAAGATGAGCCATGAGGAATTCCGTGAAAAAATCAGCAGGGATATAAAAGAGTATGCAATGGGTTCGGTTGATCCGGACTTATGGAATTGGTTCGTTCAGCGACTCTATTATTCACCGGGGGATGTTCAGGATACCAATGCTTATCAGCAACTTCAGACTCTCTTGTTGCAAGTTGATAAAGAGCATGGTACCCGGGGAAATTATCTTTACTATCTTGCAACGTCACCCGAGTTGTTTTCTCCGATTATTCAACACATTGGGGCCGCCGGTCTTGCACGTGAAGAAAACGGATGCTGGCGCCGGGTGATTATTGAAAAGCCATTCGGGCGGGATCTCGAGTCTGCCCGCATCCTTAATCAGGAGATCAGAAAGGTACTGAACGAAAGCCAGATCTACCGCATAGATCATTATCTTGGCAAGGAGACGGTACAAAACATTATGGTCTTCCGTTTCGCCAACGGTATTTTTGAACCTATTTGGAACCGCCGTTACATTGACCACGTGCAAATTACCGTCGCTGAGGATATCGGCGTGGGGCAGCGGGGTGACTATTACGACAATGCCGGTGCACTGAGAGATATGGTGCCAAATCACATGTTTCAGTTGCTTACGCTGACAGCGATGGAGCCACCGATTTCCTTTGAAGCGAATGCGGTGCGCGATGAACAGGTCAAAATTCTACATGCCATTCAGTCGATAACGCCCGAAGGAGTCCTCAGGTTTACCGTGAGAGGACAGTATGGGGAAGGAATGATAAAAGGACAGCGCGTACCCGCTTACCGGTCTGAACCAAGCGTGCCGCCTGATTCCAACACGGAGACGTTCATGGCAATGAAGTTGTACATTGATAACTGGCGCTGGGCCAATGTGCCATTTTACCTGAGAACCGGGAAACGGCTTCCCTGCCGCGTTACCGAGATTGCTATTCAGTTCAAGAGCGCCCCTTTTGTATTGTTTCGTAAAACCACGGTAGAACATTTGAAACCAAACCTTCTGGTGCTCCATATTCAGCCGAACGAGGGTATTTCGCTTAACTTCAGCGCTAAGATTCCAGGCCCCCTGGTACGCATGGGAACAGTAGATATGGAATTTAAGTATGACGACTACTTTGGTCGCACCCCAAGTACCGGACACGAGCGACTGCTGTACGACTGCATGTTGGGAGACGCAACCCTGTTCCAACGTGCTGACATGGTTGAGGCCAGCTGGAATGTGGTGTCAACAATACAAGACGTATGGAAGGCGCTGCCACACCGGAAGTATCCGAATTATGCTGCAGGCACCTGGGGTCCGCAGGAGGCTGACGAGATGATAGCCAGAGACGGGCGTGAGTGGAGGAGATGTGGAAAGTGATTTTGGATGAAGGTGGGATATGGCTAAAACACCGATCTATCGTCAGCATTGTCCGGTTAGGGAATTGCGAAAGAGCGTCTCTGTTGTTCTTTGAGATT
>NZ_MJUW02000071.1 GCF_001753675.2 Candidatus Brocadia sapporoensis
GTCATTATAATAGCGACATAAGAAATATCAATATTTAACATTTAAGATGTGACCCCGTTTCATTCGTTTCATTCGTTTCATTCTTTACGAACTCTCTGGTTTTTACCCCATCGACCAAAACTGGAATGAAAACGACTTCCCTCGGATCTACGAATCCATCCCCAAAATTAGCAGTGCTGCTACTGAGTTCAGATACTTCGTTACCCGCAAAACAGAGTTTGACAGGACAGTAAGCGCATACAATAAATACTGCCGCGAGACAACATACGAAAGTATTGCTGCGTATACAATGTTTCCTTCTATGAAAAAAGAAAGAGATATTGGAAAAAGAGAAGAATTTAAAAATATAGTTGAACATTTGCTCTCCTTCGCAGATGAGAAATAAAGAAATCAAATTGACAAGTGTACTAAAATTGGTACAATGACGACAAATGTTCGATATTCCCTATGTCCTGAAAGTTGTTTTCTATCGGTCTGAGATCGGCAACGAGCCGGTGCGGGAATGGCTAAAGAGGCTTCAGCGGGAAGACAAACGGAAGATAGGTGAAGACATTAAGACTGCCCAAATAGGGTGGCCATTGGGAATGCCGCTCATCAGGAAAATCGACAAGGATTTATGGGAAGTTCGCACAAGGTTAGAAAATGGCATTGCGCGAGTCTTTTTCACCGTTGACGGCAAGTACATGATTTTGCTGCACGGGTTTATCAAGAAATCCCAGAAGACACCGCAAAATGAACTCAAGACGGCGCTTACGCGTCTTGGAAACTACAAAAGAGGTAAACTATGAAAAACACACATCTTGGTTCCAGCTTTGATGACTTTCTCGATGAAGAAGCTCTGCGGGCGGAAACAGAAGCCGCAGCGATTAAGAGAGTTATTGCCTATCAGATTGAAATGGAGATGAAGAAGGCAAAACTGACAAAATCTGCTATGGCAGAAAAAATGCACACCAGCCGTTCCGCCCTGGATAGACTACTTGATCCTACCAATGTCTCTATAACGCTGCAAACGCTTGAAAGTGCGGCTCTCGCCTTGGGCAAGAACCTTAAAGTTGAGTTGGCATAACACTTCATTTACTGAGGCATAACAATCGGCTCAAGTGGACGCCTAAAGACTGCGCCACTTAACCTAAGCGTTAGCCGTCTCAGGAGAAGACATTGCCTACATATCTCTTTGGTTGGAACCCGCGTAGTTTTGGCTGGGAAGACATGGGGCAAGCAATTTCTAATCTTCACCGGCGCGGTTCAGTTGATGATTCTTGGAGCTGTGGAAATACAAAAGACTTGCCTTCGGGTAGCCGCTTTTTCCTTATTCGGCTTGGTCGCGAGCCGAAAGGCATTGTGGGCTCTGGTGTCACAAGATCCAATCCAGCATACGGCCATCATTGGGATCCTGAGAAATCTAGAAAGGGCAAAAAGGCGTTATATGTCGATATCCGGTTTGACGCCCTCGCAGCAGAACCGTTAATAACATGGTCTGAATTGCAGAAACCACCACTCTCTGCAACACACTGGGGTATTCAAGCATCTGGAGTTCGTTTAACGGACCACGTTGCGGATGCTCTTGAAAAAGTCTGGTCCCAAAGAACAGGACATGAAGCTCCGTTTTCTGCCGATGAAATTGATCCCAACAACACATACCCGGAAGGAACAAAGAAAACGATTGTCGTTAACGGTTACGAACGTAGTCCTTCTGCTAGAGCAGCATGCGTCGCACACCACGGCACGCAATGCAAAGTATGCGAGACAGTGCTTCAAGAGGTTTACGGAAAAATCGCAACCGGCTTCATTCATGTTCACCACATTGTGCCTGTCTCAAAGCTAGGGAAAGGGTATCAGGTAAACCCCATTAAGGACTTGGTGCCTGTGTGTCCGACATGTCATGCGGTAATGCATCTTAGAACACCGCCGCTTTCTATCACTGAAGCGCGTCAGCTTCTCGCTGATACACAGAGAAAGAGACGGCTAACCCCCGTTTCCAGGCGACGTCGGCGCTGACGCGCCGCCGCGCCTGAACCGGAACGTTCTCCCTTCGCTTCGCTCAGGGAGAACGCGGGGCTGAGCCGGTGCCCCATTCCTCCGCTACGCTACGGGAGAACCAGGGGCACGAAACCGACCGCTTCGCGGCGGCTCAGCCCCGCGTTGTACGTAAATAATGCAATGAGAGGGGTAATCCATTGGGAAAACCTGAAGTCGGATCCACGATGCAAGTATATTGTGATTGTGCAAATAAAAAAGGAGAAGTTATATATTCATCAGTGAATACTACATGGATATGTAAATCTGAATACCTTGATACAGTGAAAAGCGGCATTTTTTCATCGGTAAATCGGTTCAAATATTATTGGGAATGCTTAAATTGTGGAAAAACACGAGATGTCGGCATATGGGACACCGAAGGAAGCTCATATGGTGTAAAAAGATAGACTATCATTTATATGCCCTGCGCATGTCAAGAGGAAAAACTTTTTTGTATACCATAATATTTGCAGACATGTTAAAATTCTTTAGGAGGTAAATCTATGGCAACTACATACGTTAAAGACAATCTCATCGCCCAGGTTGAAAAACTTCCTTACGACCTACAACTTCGGGTGCTTGATTTTGTTAAATCTTTGATTCCCAAAGGGGTTACAGGAATAAGTCTTTTACAATTTGAAGGAACTATTCCTGTTGATGATTTAGAGAGAATGTCTAAAGCAATAGAGGAATGTGAGAAGGTAGGCACCAGTGAATGGTAGATTTCTTCTCGATACAAATATAATAATTGCTCTCTTTGCTAAAGACCCGAAAATTCATGACCGCATGGCTAATGCTGAAGAAATCTTTGTCTCATGCATTGCTATCGGAGAGATGTATTTTGGAGTTTACAAATCGCTTAAAATTCAAGAAAATATCAGTCGTATTGATGAATTCGTACTTAAGAATACCGTGCTTTCATGCAATACCGAAACAGCAAAGATATACGGTGACATAAAGAAACGTTTAAAAGACAAGGACAGCCATTTCCAGAAAATGACATATGGCTCGCTGCAATCGCTCAGCAATATGGTCTAATATTAGTCACTAAAGATTCCCACTTCGATGCGATTGAAAATTTAAAAATTGAAAAATGGTAATATAGTTTGACCGCAAGACCAGATTGAGAAATATAAGACAGCGTACAACAAAAGCATCGAGAGGGACGGGGAATAGCTGTTGGATTCATATTTTATATTCCCCGCCCCTCATGCTTGCCGTTATGCTTGTGAAAGTTCAGATAATCAGGAGAAATCTTTCGTGTCTGGATTCAGGCGAATAAGCCTAAGACCGCTCAGGATCTCCTTAGCGATTGGACTTATCATGGCTACTGAAATAGAAGTTCGAGCAGAACCCAATATTTCAGGATCACATAGACCTATTCTGTGGCTGATTGTCCTGACCGGAGGTTTCTTGTCTGCGATGATTCTACATTTTATTGGGAAATGGACAAAACTACGATACCCTCAATGGATGTCTTGGCTGGCATCGGTTCTTTTCTTTCTCTTGTTTATGCTGTTTTTTGCACCCCTGAATGTGGCGTTTGGAAACATCCTTTTCACGGGAAGAACAATGTGAATACAGAGCAATATCATTGGGGTAAGTTCTGTTCAAAACGACGATCTTTCCAGAAAAAAAGAAATCTTTCTACAAATGCGGACTGAAAATGTTGCTGTAAAAAATCGAAATCTATGGTAAGATTATCAACATGATTACAATCAGTATAGATGAAATTCAACGAGATCTATTAGGTTATCTTGATCGGGTACAAGCTGGAGAGACAGTTGTAGTTCTTCAAGAAGGTCAACCTGTCGCACAGATCAAGCCGGTATTACAGAGCGAAAGTGAAAAACCACCACGACCTTTCGGCCTATGTGCAGGAGATTTTGAGGTACCGGCCGAATTTGATGAGCCATTGCCAGAAGAGATCCTAAGCCAATTTGAGGGAAAATGAGACTGTTGTTGGATACTCATATTTTCCTTTGGTTTATCAGCGGGGATAAACAGTTGGCAATCAGCGCTCAAGATGCGATTCGAGACCCTCACAACGATGTTTATCTGAGTGTAGCTTCGTTGTGGGAGGCAATCATCAAATATCAGTTGGGTAAGCTGCCACTACCAGCACCTCCAGAGAAATATCTGCCAAAACAGAGAGAGAAGCACTTGATCAGTAGTCTTGAGATAGACGAAGGAAGTATTGCTCAGCTTGCGCAGCTTCCTTTACTACATCGAGACCCATTTGATCGGATAATAATTGGCCAAGCATTACAACATAATATGGTCATAGTAACCGTAGACAATTCAATTAAGGCATATTCTGTTCAAGTGCTATGAAAGGCATAACAAAAAAATGAACCCGATTTGAAACCGCTGGGTTGTATTTTTCAGAATAGCAAAGATCGTTCTCAGCGGTTCCAAACGGGTTATTTTTGGTGTTCTGCATCTGTGAAGCGCACAGTGGAGCGATGAAAGATCCCTCGATGAAAAAAATTTTGCTGCTGCATCTGCTGGTGTTCGTTTCCGCCACTCTCCCAATCCATTCCGTGGCTTCTGATGAGGTTGAAACACTTAAATGCACCATCATCGCAGACGCCATTACCGGAAATACCTTATATGAGGCCGGAGAATGCACCCGTCGCGTGTCTCCGTGCTCGTCTTTTAAACTTCCATTGGCAGTCATGGGGTTTGATAGTGGTATCTTGCAGTCGCCAAAATCACCCACGTGGGAATTGAAGCCGGAATACAACCCATCTCCGAGAGATCGCACATACAAACAAGTCTATCCGGCGCTATGGCAAAGCGACTCTGTTGTCTGGTTCTCGCAGCAATTAACAAGCCGCCTGGGAGTTAAACGATTTACGGAGTACGTGAAGAAATTTGGGTACGGTAATCAAGATGTTTCCGGTGACTCGGGGAAGCATAACGGCTTAACCCAGTCATGGCTGATGTCGTCGCTCACCATATCTCCCAAGGAGCAAATTCAGTTTCTTCTACGCTTTGTCGCGCACAAGCTGCCCGTATCCGAAGCGGCTTATGACATGGCGCATGCCACAACCCCACAGTACCAAGCAGCCGAAGGGTGGGTTGTACATGGGAAAAGCGGCAGCGGCTGGCTTCGAGACAGTAACGGCAAGATAAATGAAAATCGCCCGCAGGGCTGGTTCGTGGGCTGGGCTGAGAAAAACGGGCGGCAAGTTGTTTTCGCCCGATTGGAAATTGGAAGCGTGAAATCCGATGTTCCCGGCGGGTCTAAAGCACGAGAGGATATTCTCGTGGAATTACCCGTGTTGATGGGTAACAAATGATATGTGACGTCATCGAGAGCAGATGCATAACCCATAGTTTAAAAGCTTATGGTTGCTCATTCTTGAGAGCACAGAGGAGAGCACAGAGGAGAGCACAGAGGAGAGCACAGAGGGTCACATCTTAAATATTAAGTAATTGGTAACAATTCAGTATGTTGAAAATCCCAGTAGCATTAAGGTTGCTGTCTTTATAATAGGCAAGGCGTCTGCTCGTATCAGACACACCCTGAAATCTCCCCTTTTCAAAGGGGCTCTTGCCCTCACCTCAAATAATGGGGTTGAGGGGTGCGTCACAAGGCAACAAATGTTTCATCTCTTACCGTACATAGGAAATACATTGGAAATTCCTCTCAAAAAGGCTAAACTATTACAAGAAACTAAATCATTAATCAAGGTGTGATCTTTTCTTCGTTCCTGAATAGTAATAGCAATATGATAAGCTATCCTATTTCAATTACATAATCGTCTGACCACCAGAGTATATTTACATCATGGAAAATATCAATTCCTGGCCTTTCGTTACCGTATTACTGCGAATGGGGCTGGCCGTTGTGTTGGGCATCTTCATTGGGCTCGAACGCCAGCACAATCAGAAAACCGGAGTTCGCACGTTTGCCCTTGTTGCGTTGATGGGATGCCTGGGCGGGTTTATGGGAAATTTGTTCGCCAGCATCACCGTGGGTTTAGTAGCCCTGCTCGTGGTTGGTATGAATTACCGCGAAATCATGCACCGAAAGAATATAATGCTGACCACCTCGGTAGCGCTGATTATCGTTGGCATTGCCGGTGTGCTCATTGGACAAGGGCATGTATTCGCTCCTGCAACGGCGGTCATTATCACGGCGACTCTGCTCGCCTGGAAACAGCCACTTTCCAAGTTTGCACTAGGACTGTCGGTTCAGGAGTTGCGCTCCGCAATCCTCCTTGCCATCCTAACGGTGGTTATCCTTCCGGTACTGCCCGATCATCCGGTTGATCCCTGGGGTCTGGTTGAGCCGCGCTCTAATTGGATAAGCGTTGTCATTATCGCGGCGATTGGGTTTATTAATTACATCCTGATGAGATTGCTTGGCCCGCGCGGTGCAGAAGTTACAGCTTTTTTTGGCGGTCTGATAAACAGCCGGAAGGTGATTGTCGAATTGTGCTTGCGCCTGCAACATGCCGGGCAGACGCTGATGTCTGTTGCGCAGCGCGGTATCCTGCTGGCCACGGCGGCCATGTTGATCCGCAATGCCGTTATTGTCGCCGTTCTTTCGCCTAGGATGATTGTTTACTGCATCTTCCCTCTTCTTGCGATGCTCGTGGTCAACCTCTTTTTGTGGTGGAGAACGTCTACGCCAAAAACTAGCGAATCGCAGTCATCTCCTCTGATCCTCAAGCTGCCGTTTCAGCTTTCCACTTCCCTCAAATTTGGAGCGGTATTTCTTCTCCTGAATGTCGTTGGCGCACTTGCCGAAAGGAATTTCGGTCCGGCAAGCTTTTACTTTGTAAGCATTTCCGGTGGTTTGCTTTCCAGTGCCTCCGCGATTGCCTCGGCTGCAACCTTAGTGGCTCACCACCAGCTAACACTTCTCACCGGAGTCAATGGCATTATACTCTCCAGCCTGACGAGTATCCTGGCCAACATTCCTCTCATTCGTGGTCTTGTTCATGAATCCGGGCTAAAGCGCAGGATGCTTGTGCTGCTGATCATCATCACGGTTATTGGTCTGGCGGCAGGCACAGTCAACCATATATTCTTAACCCTTCATCCACCGGCTAATTAAAGGATGGAGTTCAGAGCATACTTTATCAGGAAAGAGGAAAGGGTAGCCCATTACTTCCTTCTCCCTTACTTCTCTTTCTTACTTCCCCTTACCCCCCCAATTTCATTGTTTCCATTGAGGACATTATAACGATTTGTACTCCTTCAGCAATTTCCTGAATTCGTTAACCGTTACTTCATACGCTTTCTTCCCGTTAAGGTCTACCCCGGCATCTTTCAAA
This sequence comes from Candidatus Brocadia sapporoensis, assembly GCF_001753675.2. Classification (GTDB taxonomy): domain Bacteria; phylum Planctomycetota; class Brocadiia; order Brocadiales; family Brocadiaceae; genus Brocadia; species Brocadia sapporoensis. Next base: position 7,311 of record NZ_MJUW02000071.1, read on the forward strand.
ATTTCCAGCGGTTCTTTGTGTGACCCTGCGCCCAGAAATGTCAGATAATCTTCAACAGCGCCTTTTTTACCAGCAATTACCCGTTCAGCAAAAGCTATTGAAACGGAAAGGCTGGTGGCGTATTTATAGACATAAAAGGGCGTGTAAAAATGGGGAATGCGCGCCCATTCATAGTTTAACTGCTCATCAATAACTATTCCCTCGCCCAGATAGGCTTCCAGATTTTCCCGATAAATGCCGGTTATGCTTTTCGCGATCAGCACTTTGCCGGATTCGGCCATCTCATGGATATCCTTTTCGAAATTTGCAAACATGGTCTGCCGATAGAAGGTTGCCTCTATCCGCTTCATGGAGTGATACAGAAAGAATTTTTTCTCTTTCCCGGATTTGACGATCTTTGACATGTAATCAAAAAGTAGCACCTCATTGAATGTTGAGGCTATCTCCGCCAGAAAGATAGGATTATGGTAATAGATATAAGGTTGATTTTCGATGGAGCAATTTCGGTGCAGACAATGGCCGAATTCGTGCGCAAATGTAGAGACATCAGAGAATTTTTCTGTATAATTTAAGAAAATTAGTCCGCGGCTTGCATAACTCCCCCACGAGAATGCTCCCGACCTTTTACCGGGGGATTCGAACACATCAATCACCCGCATGCGAACCGTGTCATCGTACATCTTGATATAAGCCGTGCCGAGGGGCGCAAGCGCCGTACGAACCAGTTCGATCGCATCTTCATAGGGAAACCTTTTAGCAACGTCTTTAACCAGGGGAACATAATTATCATAAAAATGCAGTTCCTCTATTCCAAGCTCTTTCTGTTTCAGGGCATTGAACTCGCTGATCACGTCAATGTTTTCTTTTGCAACCTCAATGAGATTGTTGATTACGGTGGCAGGCAAGTAATCGGGAAAGAGGGCCATTTCCAGTGTTGATGCATAGTTGCGGATATTTGCCATTTTGATGTTTGCAAGTACGCTTGCTGCGTAGGTATTTGCCAGTACGTCTATGTTCTGCTGGTAAGGCCGGTAATAAAAGTCAAATGCCTTTTGTCGGAGCGTCCGGTCGTGAGATTCTAAGATCTGAGAATATGTTGCATGGGAAAGACGAATTTTTTCACCTTGATGTTCAAATTCGTCAAAAGAAATATTGTTATTATTATATGCCGAAAAAATATCATCCGGCTTTTTTAAGGCAATTTCCAGTTCTGCCAAAACGGTTTCTGTTTCTTCTGAAAGAATGTGCGGGTGGTACCGCGCATAGCCTTGCAAAAAGAAGCGATATCCTGCCAGTTGTGGATTTTCATGAATCATGTCGTCAATGGTGCCCAGCGATAATGAAGACAACTCTTTTTTTATAAAAACGGTTTCAGCAGAGATCTTTGAAACAAGGAGTTCGATACGCCCTTTCATCTCTTCATATACAGCATTTCGGGTGTCCTCAAAAAAACGGGTGTTCGCATACACATATAAATTTTCTCGTGTTACGGAATGGTTACTATAGAACTGCATGAACTGCTCTAATTTGTGGGCATCATGAAGAGAGCCTTTGAACTCAAGGAGCTGCGGGAGTCCCTCTTTCAACTTCCGGTAATCTTCTTCCCAATCGTCATCCGATGCATACAAAACAGACAAATCCCATTTGTATTTGTCATCTATTTGGTCTCGTGTTTTATTCTTGTTCATAATGTTTATTTATTTTGTTTAAAATACACAAAAATTCATCCGGAATTATCGTTGCCTTTCAAAATACAATTCCGGTAAAATAATTTTCAATTCAATTTCTTCAACAGGTTTTTTCCAATAAACAATGAAGTTTACTTTCGCCCCTTTTAATTTATAACCTTCTTGCTGCACAGAAGCTATTGTAGCAAGAAACTGCTTAGAAAACTTTATTACGGATCTCCCTTTGGCATTCGTACATCCATCCTTATCTATTGATAATACATCACCGCTTATAAGTTCTTCTATAAGGTGTTGTCTGTTCATAAAATAATCTAACCAAATGTCTTTGAATGTTAAGTGCATTGCCATCTGGTCTGGTGGAAGATAGGTTCTTCTATCTGCCGTTCTCACTAAATTATCTGTTATAATGTTGTCAAAATAAATTCCATTCAAATGAATCGTCAGGTTTTGTTTGGCTCTTGTCATCGCAACATACAACTGTCGCTTCGCATCATCAGTTTGCTGGTTAAAATTATCCAGTAATAGGTAAACATTATCAAACTCCTTTCCTTTCGCCTTATGTATTGTTGAAACAAATATTGTTTCACCGTTTTCACCGGAAAAGTCCTCGAATTTGGATTCCCTGATAAATACCTCTAAATCGGATTTGTATTTTTTCTTTGGATTGGCAGCTTCAAAATTTTTAATGATGTTTTCACATACTTCCATTCTTAAACTCCGCTGAAACCTTTTTCGGAATTCCCTTTTTGCATTATCCCAGATTTCATCGCTGATTATGAACACATCGTCTTCCCGCTTCAATTCGTTCAGAAAGAACCGGACTTCCAAAAGATTATACAAACTAAATCCGTTGCTACATTGAATCAACTTCGCCTGCAATCTATTTTTGAGTAGTAGTCCTGTTACCTGTAGCGCTTCCTCGTTCGTTTTTGTCAAAACACAAGTAGTTCCTGCAAGCTCTGTTGAGAGAATATCCTTCACCAGAGGAGTAATGAGGTTGTTGCTAGTATAATGCACCACCTTTATGTTTCCTTTGTCCTGCTGCTTTGCAAAAATTGGAATCGTTTTTAGGCGATGGTGAATTCTCTTTACAAATTGGTTTGTGAATTCAACCAAATTGCCTTTGCTCCTGTAGTTTTCTATGAGTTCATATTTTGTAGCCTTTTTCTCTGTAATAAACTGCTCTAAATATTTTGAATCTGCACCCCGGAAAGCGTAAATGTTTTGGTCGTCATCACCAACGGCAATTACCCTCATATCTTCGTTTTGTTCCATGAGTACCTTTATTAGGGCATATTCGTCAGCGTCCATATCCTGTGCCTCATCAATTACAAGTACCGTTTTTGTAATCCGGTTCACTTCAACTTCACCGTCATGAATTTTTTTAATAGCGCTCTTTAGAACGGCATCTGACTTCTCGAGACTTCCAACTTTGCCTAACAAGTCAAAACAGTAAGAATGAAAAGTTTTTATTTCAATATAGCAGGCGGCATTGCCGATGAGTTGGAGTAATCGTTTTTTAAATTCCGTTGCTGCCGCCCTGGAAAAAGTCACCATTAATAATTGCTCATGTTTTACATCTTCCATTAAAAGCAGGGAGGCTAATTTGTGGACCAACACCCTTGTTTTCCCACTTCCGGGTCCAGCTGCGACGACAATATATTTAGATTGAGAATCCTTAATAATATTTAATTGCGTTGGTGACAATGAACCAAACAATTGGCGAAACTTGGCAGGAGTTAAATTTCGTTCGATTTCATCTCTACGACTCCCCGGGAAATATTTGTTTAAAAATGAAGTATTGTTTAATTGAAAATAATCGTCAGCAAACTGCAGGGCGCCTTTGTAATCTTCGATCATTTTCCTTGCAAACTCACCGACAATATGGACTTGCTGGATCTTATTTTCATAAAACTGACGTAGTTTTTGGTAATCATCATTTTTGTATTGAACTTGATTATTCTGTTCAATTCTCTCAATGGTAAGCGGATTATATATTACTAAAAATCCACCTTCAATTTTTATTGCATCAATCCTTGATAAATAGAAAAGGGTGTCTTCAATATCCTCTATAGTAATTTTCACTTTAAATAATTTACGCTCTTTTTCGAATGCTTCTTTAAGTTCGTGTACTGAAAACTCTACTAACACTTCTTCTTTTTCGGGTTCACTTTTAGTAATGCTGGCATTTGTCTTTCCATGGAGATAACCAACAATAAATATTGCTAACTCATGTCTCTTTTCCATTTTCTCTTTTAGTATCTCTTTCGGTTGGACACCAACGACTAAAATATGATTTTTAGAATATTCCAGATTTTGCCGTTTAATCCAATTTTTAATTGCCCATAAATTGATTATAGTTTTAATATTGCGTGGGGAAGTATTTTTGCAACCGTTCTTTCCCGCCTGCTCATTCAATTCTTTCAAATGAAGGGTTTTTTCCTGGGCTTCAATAATCGGTAGCAGATAGCTTTCTATTTGGCGGAATGTTTCTACAATAGTCAGGGAACGATTTTTAATCTTACCTTTCACTATGAATGCCGTTAAATCCTTTGCATCTGCTAAAATATTTTCTTCACGGAGTAGATTGATAACATCTATGACTTCCCTCTTTACTATTCCAAGATGATCGGAAATGTAGTCAACCCTTGATTCAGCGATTTCGTCATTGGTGTGTTTTCTACTCCTGCTTGAAAAGAGTTTTTTAATAATTCTTACTGCATTTACCTTTTGCCTTTCATCAAACCTTGAAGACGTAGTTATTTTATTAATGGCATCCCGAGCGGTTTCGCACAAAATACTATTGGCGAAAATCCTCGGCATGTTTTGTCCCCGTTTCAAATAGCCAGCAACTTCAAGCGCAGCAATTGCTGTTGTAACTCGCGTCTCTATTTCTGCAACATTGTCGTCCCAACCTGCTTTTCGTGCAATTTCTAATGCCGAGATGGATACCGTTGAACGAAATCTTGTAATCCCCTTAATCGTCTTCCAAATCTGCTGAATCTCCTTGATGATTAGTTTTGTTTGATTGAGCAAGATGAAGTGTTTGTTAAGATCTTCTTCGTTGAATAGCACAAGACAATCGGCAGTAATATTTTCATCTCTGCCTGCCCTTCCCGCCTCCTGAATATAGTTCTCTAACGAATCGGAAATATCATAATGGATGACCATTTCAACGTCTTTTTTATCTACCCCCATTCCAAATGCGGATGTCGCAACCATTATTTGAATTTCACCAGAAATAAAGGCATTCTGGTTTTCGCTTTTTTCCTTAACATCCATTTTACCGTGATAAGGTTTAGCGCTAAAACCATCTTCATTTAATCTTTTCGCAAGTTCGTATGCCCTTCGTGTTCTGGAGACATAAATAATCGTTGGACAATTATTTTGTTCCAGATGGTTTCTGGTAGCGCTGTATTTTTCCTCTTCGCTGCCCTTCTGAAATACTTTATACCGTAAGTTTGGTCTTGAAACGTTTGTCCTGAAAATCTCTAAGTTAATGGATAATTTTTCTTTGAAATAAGAACAGATATCCTCAATAACTTTTCGTTTTGCCGTTGCAGTAAAACAAGAAACGGGGATTACATTTTCAAGCCCTTTTTTCTGCTGAAGCGATTTGATAAAATCACCAATGTATAAATAATCAACCCTGAAATCTTGTCCCCATGATGAAAAACAGTGCGCTTCATCAATTACGAAACGGACAATATTTCTTCCTAATAAAAGCCGTTCAATAGTTTTCGACCGCAAAGATTCGGGCGATATGTAAAGAATGGATACGTAACCACCTTCAACCCTTTCAAAGGATTTTCCTCTTTCAATCGGGTCGAGCAAACCGTTTATCGTTACCGCATCTGTGATTCCAACCTTCTCTAAATTATCAACCTGGTCTTTCATCAATGACTGCAAGGGAGAAATCACAACGGTCAACCCTTTTGTGTTCTCTCCACTCATCAATGCCGGCACTTGAAATGTTATTGACTTGCCACCGCCGGTTGGGAAAACCGCCAGGATGGATTTGTTGTCAACAGCTGCTTTTACTGCATTCTCTTGTAGTGGCTGATGAGTATACGTTCTAAAGGAGTCAAAACCAAAATATCTTTTAAGTCCTTTGTGTATATCCAGCGCCTGATTGCAATAAACACAACCACTTAGACAAGGTTTATTCCTGAGTAAAAACAGTATCCGCTCGACCTCTGGGTAGTTTTTAAGAACCCAGCGTGGTGTAATTGAATAGCGGTTTCTGCAATCTATCAATGCCAAACAATATGCTAACTCAATCGGATGTTGTTCAATAATATCGTTTAATTTCGCCTGATTACAAATTTCGGTGTAAAATATTTCCTGAATAAGCTGTTCAAGATTTGAATTGTCGCTCTTATATTCGATAAAGTTAAAAAAAGCACAAAATTCCTTTTTGTCATACAACAGCAAATAAAAAATTTGTTTTAGAGATGCGTCTTTTTGTGCAAATGATGCAACTTCATCAAAGAAGAGATCTTTTGCTTTTATTGAATCGTTGAGTGGGTTATTTGCATCTTCGGTTTGCAGTTTATCATCTTTCAACAAGGCATGGTACGGTTTTGCAGGGAAAAGCAGTGGAGAGAGAAACAATGTATCAATAATGTTAGACTGACTTATCCCAGCATCATTAATAGCCGTTTGAATATATTTCAAATCATGGTTGAGAATATTGTGACCGCAAATAAATTTTGTGTCTTTTAAAAAATTAATAAAATCTGCAATCGAAGTTGAATGGAAAGAACCGCCATTATCCTTAATACTACCAATGTCAAGGATTCTTCGGCTTTTTGGCTCAATCTCCGTATCAAAAAAAGCGATGGAATTCATTTTTTAAATTTAATCTAATCCGAATGAGTCAAAAACCCAGTAAAAAGTCGCAAAGAAATACCAGGACAAACTGAACAACGAATTTCAAATGGTGAAGTTTTATGATCCTTCGACATTTATTATTCCCTGTTCATTATTCGATATTCTCTTTTATAGTTCTTTCACCTTAATTTTGCCGTCCACAAGCATTTCTTTTTTTATTTTTTATAATCTTTTTACCCTTGATTCAATCTTTAAAGCCATACTCTTGCTTCCGATCTTCTTTTTCATTACCAGTGTTAAAGGAGCCTTTCCCCGTAAACATTTTGCCCCTTTTTTATTATTCCTTGTATGTTCGACAAACCTTCTTTCCACATCGGTGGTAACGCCCGTGTATAATTTCCCATGTTTGCATCGTATCATATACAAAAACCAATTTTTCATTTTTAAACGCATTACATAAGCACAAATAACTCTAAGGAACAGAGCATCAGCAAACATGGCAGTGCCTGACCTTATAATGTTTTGATAGAAAATCCTCTGTGGCAAGCGGTTGCCCGAATGTTTTTGGTAAAAATAGTTAAGATTTTTTTCAACCCCATCCATTTACCTATGACAAAAAAGAATTCATTGAACCATTTTTTTTCTCATAACTAACAAAATTAGATTTGACAGGGCTGTCTGACATAGAAGTATAAACGCGTGCAATGAGCTCTCAAGATCTATCAGAATTATATACCTCCGCTCTTATGATAAACGGCTGTCTTCAAGATTTTTATGCTTCCATCGTCCTTCCCATAAAAAGACATTCAGGACTCCATCGGTTGGAAAAACCTTGCTCATCGTTACCGACCGTATGGATTCGCCGGCAGAACTGATCGCCCTTAGGTACGTCTTCACTTTCCAACTGTATTCCAAGTACTGACTCACCATTCCTTTTCCTGCTCCTTCTCAGAGGAACCTCTCTATTGTTTATACCTCTTATCAAACACCGTGCCGAACGGTATGCACATCGTCCCCTCTTTTTCGGGAGGCCGGGTATATGTTTCAAAACTTGTTTCCAAACAAAACCTTACAATAAGTATCGATACAAATTTTTCAATAAAGAAAATGGTTGCAAATTTCTTATCTTTGTTGTTTTTTCCACCTTACCGGACAAATCCTCACGGTTTTATCCCTCCCGGATATCCATACTTCTCCATCTTGTATGGTACACGAGAAGTCCATCGTGCGCTCCGCCAACGCGGCTATTTCCTGAATGGCTTCCGTCGGCAGGTTTATTACCGATAGATTTTTGAAACGATTAATGTCAGGATATATCTTTTTCCACCAGGCGTTTGCGCTATTACCGCTATAGGTGTAAATAATAACCTCTTTAGCACGACCACAGGCCTTGCGGGTCTGCTTCTCATCGGGTTGTCCAATCTCAACCCACATCTCAATATTCCCGGTTAAATCTTTTCGCCATAGGTCTGGTTCGTCGCCTCTGCTTACGCCTTGAGTGAATATAAGATCCTTGTGGGCGTTGAGGACAAATGCCACTAAACGCGCCATCATGCGGACGTCATTCTCCGATGGATGCCGTGCGATGGTGAGCTTATGATCTTGGAAGTAATTACGGTCTATATCCGCTATGTTTAACTCTACCTTGAATATTGTCGCTTTTATTGCCATAGTTATGATGTTTTTTTCCCTTGGTTTGTTTTCATGATATTAAATCTCTGATCAGAGGCAAAATGTTTTCACATAAAAACACCCTCCCCCTCATGCCCATATGTCTTTATAACCGGTTAGTAACATACAGGAATGACCCAACAAAATGTACCTACGGTTTATAGTATATTTTGCAACCAAAGGCCATGTAAGTCTCATTAATCAATAGCGTAATTTTCTCATCTTTCATGCACTTATCGTCAATGGTTGTAATTTTATAGGTTATTTATGATATAATAATTGCCTAAAAAATGAAACTGATATTACTACTCAACATTACCTAGCGTAACACAGCTAACACTAAAATGGCCATCTCTTTACCCCATTCTTCGCCAAAGAGAGAATAAAAAGGAGATGAAATCAAAGCCTTTCAATGTCCCCCCATTGTAAGACGGGAATGAAGGGAAATAAAAATCTTGTTAAAAGATGGATTTCTTTTACAAAAACATGATAAAGGAGATTGGTGAAATGGTTACATTTGTAGACTGCTTGAAACTTCTTTGCCGCTATGGCGTGAAAGTCTTTTTTATTTCGGTGCTGTTTGGTGCCTGCGCCTTGCCTGCGTATACACAGGAAAATGCATGGAAAGAGCTCTATGGCGAAGCTGTCTCACTTTTACAAAAAAAGAGATACGCGGATGGGATAAAGACGGGTGAAGAGGCATTAAAAGCAGCAAAAAAGACCTTTTCCGCCAACGATGTCCGTATTGCCGATTCGATGAACCTGCTGGGGATACTTTACAGAACCTATGGCAGATACACCGAAGCCGAGCCACTCTTTAATCAGGCGCTCAGTATTTATAAGGAATCATACGGCGCAACCAACCCCAACGTAGCGGATGTGCTGCAGGAAATTGCTGAAATGTTTTTCCTTCAGGATAAATATGCTAAAGCAGAGTCATTTTATAAGGAATCCCTCGGAATGTATGAACAGACGCTAGGTCCGGATCATCCCGCGGTTGCCAGCGTATTGACCAGGCTGGGAGAGCTTTATCAAGACCAGAAGAAATATGCCGAAGCGATACCGTTTTACAAAAAGGCATTGGTTATCGAAGAGAAGACCCTCGGCTCCGACCATCCGGACATTGCATCTGCAATGAGCAATCTGGCAACGCTCTATTATTATCAGGGTGAGAATGTTACGGCAGAGAACCTTTATAAACAGGCACTAGGCATATATGAGAAAGGATACGGCAAGGACCATCCGCTGATTGCAACTCTTTTAGAGAAAATGGCGGAGTTTTACGAGGGTACCGGTAGAAAAAAGGAAGCGAAGCAATTAATAGAACAGGCAAAAAAGATTTATTCAAATTATGAAAAATGAAGCATGGCGTTATCCAAACCCAGCAATCGGAAATCAGCGGACATGGAGTGATGAAGTGATCCATCAGCGCAAAGGTTGCGTCGGATGTGTTTTGCTTCATCCAACCAACAATACTGGCCTGCCTGGCTTGATGTTATTTGGGTATAAAGTGGCAATCAACAAATAAAATGAATTATGACCTTATTTTAACCCTGAGTGTTGAGTTTCGTTTCGTTCGAACCAAGCTACAATACTGTAATTTTGTATCATTAAACTTTTGTGTGAATACGCATATCCTCACCTCTTACCTGCAAAAAGGGTTGGTGTATTTTTCAATACCCACGGTGGTCATGGGCCCGTGGGCAGGAAATACCATCGTCTCGTCCGGTAAAGAAAAAATGTGCTTGCGAATATGATCGACCTGGCGTTTGGCGTCTTTTAACGAACCGGTACCGCCAACCGTACCGCAAAAGAGGGCGTCGCCGGTAAATACACAGCCGGACACATAGTACGAGATACCACACGGTGTGTGCCCCGGGGTGAGGAGTGCACGAAATTGCAATTGCCCAATCCCGATGATCTCGCCTCCTCGCAACGAATGACTGACGGCATCGATCTCTTCCTCTCCGGCACAGCTTTGTAACTGGTAGCGGCTGGTAAACTCCGTTAACCCTTCGGTATGGTCCCAGTGGCCATGTGTAATAAAGAGATATTGCAGCAGGATTTTCTGTTCTTTAACAAATGCCTCGACCTCCTTGCTAAAACCGCCCGGATCAATAAATGCCCCGATCCGCGTCACAGGATCAGCCACCAAGTACCCGTTAATCGGGAAACTCCCTACCGTAAAGCGTTTCAATATCAGATCGTTTATCATCATGCGACACCGAATGGACAATGCGTATATGACATACGTTTGCAGAATGAGCGAAAATTTGTAAAAAGAAATTTCAAACTTTCTGCTCCTGCCTCACACACTCCCAACTCCTCTCGATAGGTGGCGAAAGAAATCCCCTCCTGGGAGGGGATTTAGGGGTGGGTTTATTCGTATAATAAAAGTTGCCCATGATCTTATTTAAGCCGTTTTCGGTTCGACAGGCATGTCCTGGGCAAGTCGAAGGGCTCACCATGAACGGTATTATTTACACTGGCTCAGGATATTCGCCTAATCATACCGAACCCTCTCCAGGTTTGCGGCCTGGTGAATATCGGTATCAATCCACTTCGTGTCAATAAATCTAGCCTTGTGGAATACCGATTCGTTGAGCGTACATTTCTCAAAAGTGCAGCGAATAAAGGTTGCTGTACGAAAAATGGCTTTCTGCAAACGGCATCCCGTAAACGTTGTTTCCATAAAGACCGAGGAGGGGAAGCGGACAAAAAAATAATCTTCCTCTTCAAACCGGCAGTCTTGCCACCAGGTGCCACTAAACGAGACCTCGCTAAGCCGGGAACCACGGAATTTACATCCGGAAAAAACGGACAAGCCAAAGGAACTGAGACTTCCTTTTGTCGCCTCAAACGTGCATCCGGAGAAATGACTTCCGGTAAGAAAAGAATTCCTGACCTCCAAACCCGCCCATGAGCAGTCCTGATAGTACCCCTGATCACACAGGACGTGATCAATGGAAAAGTTATGAAAACGGGTGTCCCGTGCCCGGAGATAACGGCAACGCCCGTCCTGCATCTTGAATGACTGAACCGTACTGCCAATCAAACGTCGGTTGGAGAAATCCTCCTGCGTCAGGTTTATCCCGGAAATGGTTTCCTGAATAAATATCGTTTTATCCTGATTTTGATTTTCTTCCGTATGATGCATAATCCATGGGACCACAAAATACCATCTCCGTTTTTATTCATGAGCTTTTTTTCTGCCGTTCAGATATTTTTGATACCGCTCTTCACCGACACACTCGCTTCCCACAGGGCACTTTTCAATACAACTTTCCGGCACTTCACGCTGCACCGTTTTCCCGCAAAGCTCACAGGCGAATTCATGCTCGAAACCGGCCACCGATGCCGTGCCCTGTTTATGACAGTGCGGACACGTTACATCAACAATCTCTACCCTCTTTATCTTCTCCGCACCGGGGCATTGAAAGATGCCGGGTTTTTTCAATCTCTCTGCAGGAGGTGGAGCATACTCCTTTATCTGTGAAATAATTTGGGCTGCCAAAATGCGAAGGGACATACGGCGTTCTCTTCTCAAAAATTCCTGAAGCGCCTTCATGGCCTCCTGATTACCCTTTCCCATCCTCCCAATCTCTTCAAGGATCTCCTTCACCTTCCCGGTATCCTCTTGATACAGTCCTTGGAAAAGCGGTTGAATGCCGGCAGTGCTGGAGGTGACGTTCTTCATAATGACACAATGACAAGTTATGTCTTCGGTTACAGGGCAACATGGACAAACTTGTTTGTCCATGTTGTTTGAATATACACACAGATTTGGGATATATCACACGGACAAACAAAGTTTGTCCGTGCCACCCTATAGCCCGCTTAAATAAAATGAAAATTCCTATACAATCATGACATCCTGGTTTACGAGACGGTTCATTACTTAACTGGGAAAATACGGTATTTTCCACAGCAGGTCAAGAAAAATTTGGCTGATGAGAAATCTATTATTGCAAACTTGCCCTTATCCAAGCGTAGTTCTTTTATTGAGAGAGGTGAAGATATTTGAAATATCCGATTTTACCGCTAAAAATGGGCATTTCGAATGAGCGCAACATCACGACAACCGTATAGCAAAATACTTAGTGCTTGAACGAAAACATCCTTTTCTTGAAAAGCATCAGGGCACTTTTACCCTTGCAAAAATCTTCTTTTAACATATGATGTCAGACTTCTGGCAAGAATCAGCGCTGTCCGGTTAAATAATTGCATCTGAATGCAATATTTGTTCTTCGAAATTATGGTAACCTGCCTGCCGGGAAGCAGGAGTTGTTTGAACAGTCAGTATTTGCGTCGTGAATCCGTGTTCACTTCTTGCGATGAGATGGTATACTTTAAGATGGCGTTTCCACCAGCCGAAGAAGGTTTCGATGTTCCATCTCAGCTTATAGACGGTTGAGATTTCTTCCGCAGCCGGTTTGTGGCAACCCCGTATACTTTATTATCAATGCGATAGACGACCCAGTGCATGGAAAGAACCGCATCAATGAGCGAACCGTCAACAACAACGAGATTTCCAAGCTCAGCATGTTCCCTGGGTATTTTGAGACCTATTGGTGCCAAACGCTGCACTTCGTGAAAAATACGAGCCAGTACGGCTCCCTTGTTTTTTTGATGTCTTTATGAATTGGGGATATTCTTTTATGAAAGCAATAATATTTGATATGGACGGCGTGCTTGTCGATTCCATGTCTTATCACGCTGAGGCATGGGATATTGTGCTGAAAACGGTAGGGGTTAGTATAGATAAGAAAATTATTTACGAACTTGAAGGTGCAAATTACCGGCAGGTAATTGACATCATACTAAGACAACATGGACGCATTCCTACAGAAACAGAGATACAAGAGCTGGGGCATAAGAAATTGGTACTTTTCGAGCAGATAGAACGAGTCAGACCTTTTGATGGTATATCAGAACTCCTTGAAACGCTTAAACCAAAATATCATCTTGCCGTTGTCTCCGGTTCCAATAGAAAGACCGTACAGAAAACACTAAATACCTTTTTTCCAAATACCTTTAAAGTTGTCGTTGACGGAGAAGAAACCATGATAGGCAAACCGTCGCCCGAGCCTTATCTGCGGGCTATAGAAAGACTCAACATTTCAAAGAACCATTGCCTCGTTATCGAGAATGCTCCCCTTGGCATACGTTCAGCAAAAAGCGCTGGCTTGCGTTGTATAGCTATTACCACCTACCTCAGCAGAGAATTCTTGAAAGAAGCAGATTCAATTGTTGATAACCACGGGGAATTAGGAAGATATCTTGAGAAAGAAGCAGGACGGGAAAAGGACAAGGAGCACACAAATTCAAACATATAACAGATCATCGCTATGAGATACGATCGAGGAGTTTTTTTACCGTTACTCTTTCAGATTGTTATTCATCCATGTTAATGAGCGAACTCCTTTCTCACACCGCAAATCCCGCTATGATAAAAAGCTTTCTTTCAGGCCGTGAGATTTGACTGGCGCATCATTTTCCGTCTTTTTTCCGAACCGACACTCCTCATATGTCACTTGCATTCCCATGCTATATGTGCTAAACTTTTTATCTGATGTTTTTTACGATACCCCCTCGGGAAACAGCCAACTTTTCCATCTGCTGCAAATACAATGAACTCTATCGTTAGCCTTGAGACTGAATTGCTGATAGCCGGCTTCGTGATGAATGACTTCTGCATTCCCTACGCATCTATTATTTGAAGAGAGGATAGAAACGATGTTTATAAAGGATACGTGTTTTGATTCTAAAAAGATAGACGATCATTATATCATCGATGCATATATCCCCGAAGAGCATAATTTAAAAATTTCTGGTGAAGGCCTTCAGTTGGCAAACAGAAACGAATTAAGACATCCTGTTGGTGTTGTTGCAGCCAGGTCATTACGGTATTTCAGCACTAATGGCGAAGATTTTAATATTTTCCGCATCCGCGACATGGTCGTTTGGAGGCTCAGACATATCTATAACAGTTTCAACTGGTGGAACGCTTATGTGGTAAATGCAGAGGGTGAACGGAAATATATGCCTATGTTATATATCGGGGAAAAATTCGGCACCGTAACAGGAAATGTAGACGAAGCTGATATTGTACCAAGCGCATTTGAAAACGATCGCTGTATCGTTAAAGAGGGATGCATGGGAGGAGCAATTTTTGCTATTGGTTACAGTGAAAGAGGAGGATTGTTTAACTCTCCCGATATGTATGGAGCAAAGACGATCGTTGGAGACAAGCACAAAGGTGCTGGCGTCTGTGTAATTCATGGTATTACAAAGAATCTAAGGCTTATGGCAGAACACACCCTAAAAGCCAAAGGTAGTGAAATTTCTCCCCAGAATATTCATAAAGAAATCAAGGAGATGAAAATAGTTATCTTAGACAGACCAAGACATGAAAAACTCATCAAGACCGTCAAGGAACTCGGGGCGCAACTAATTCTCGTTAAAGATGACGATCTTACGCCTACTCTTGCAACTATAAGGAATGAAGTTGACTTAATCACCGGTGTAGGTGGAATTCCTGAGGCAATCTTAAGTGCAATTATTGTCGAAGAATTAGGTGGTGAAATGAGTTTAAGGATTTTACCCGCTGATGTTGCACAGAATGAAAAATTATTGGGGAAACTTAATAATTGGGAACTCTTTAAGAAGAACGAAATAGATATTTTAAAAAATTTTAAAATTGTAAAACCCGGCAGTGAAAAAAAGGGAGAAATTCCATGGAATACGATCTGGACTTCTGACGCTTTATCATGTGGCAAGGCGCCGGTATTTACCGCCGGTATCATAAAAAAAACTCCGTGGATTAAATTTTCAGACGGAAAAGAGGTCCCGGGAGTTAAACTTGATCCTGAGACAGGAAAAGTAACCGTTTATGTAGTTCGAATTGCCAACAATAATCTTGAAATTATTCCCGTCATTTATACAACAGCGATTAGTGAATGTATAAAGCGTTGTAACGAGATGGAGGAATCTCGCGAAAGGATTGATGGTAATTTGCTCATTCAATTGGGGGAATCGTATGCAGAGTTTGGCATGTTTCAAAAGGCAAAGGAATGCATACAAAAAGCAAGGATATTTAAAAACTCCAATAAGGATTTCATTCAACAGTGCGATTCTTTGTACGAGTATATCGAAGGGTTAGATGACCTTACGAATAAGCCTATTCAAACACCAGAAGCTTTGATAGAACATTTCAAAAAGGTGTGTCATTTAGGTAGAAAAGACGATATATGGCTGAAATCAAAGATAATGATCAAAAGGTTTTTTGAGTACATCGGGGATAAATATTATCATGACCGCCAGTACGATGCAGCTCTTGAATGTTACAGCAAGGCATTACACTACAGTCCGCAACTGAATCTTTACCGCAAGGTAAATTCTATTCAAATGAAAGACATCCTGGAAGAGTATTTTAATCTGACTGACAAAATATACAGAGAAAATCATTACAAGGAATCGGGAGATTTAGAAAAATATAAACTCGGGATTGCGCTGAAGGTTTTTTATCAGAATGAAGGACACTTAAAATCGTCGTGCAGACAACCATGGCTTATCTTCTTCAGAAGAACCGTGTTGCATGGTAAAAGGCCTTCTTACAAATTAGTTATTCTCATCAGATTATTAAGATTATACAAGAAGTTGAATACTGCAGGTGATGATGAGATTTCTTTCTTCCTGAAAAAAGAATTTAAAATGACGGGGGACGAAATAGACCATATCCTCCGTTACAAAGGTGAACACAAGAGATTTCATTCTGTGGGTGAACTTTATCGTGTAAATGGATTGAGCTTGGAGGGCTTGTCGAAATTACTTCTTCCACAGGTAACGGTGGAAAGCCAAAATGAGCTGGAGGATGCGGATATCCCACTGAGTATCAGCCTTGTTGAGGTCATGGAAAAACGATATAAAAATATGCTGGAGGAACTGAAGGAGGGACACCGGAAAGAAGCGCAAGAACATTCATATGCAATGGCAGAGGCGTATCATTACGTTGGCCTGGCGCTGTACGATGTTGGCGATGATGAGGGTGTAAAGATATATTATGAAAAGGCACTCGTAAAATTTCAAGAGATCATAGAGAAGTTCGAGGGAATAACACCGGTTCACGCACAGTATCGTATTGGTAATCTTTACGAGGAATTAGCCTTACTCTATGATAAAGATCTGGAAGATTATAACAAAAAGGCAATCGACGCATATACGCGCATTATTGATGAGCAACAATCATCAAAACTATTTGGTTCGATACGGGAATTGGTTTCGGTCAGAATAAAACAGGCTTCAGAAAGGGTAGAATGTCTAAAAAGAAAACTGATTCCTGTGATGTGCAATGCTTCATAAAGGCTATCAAGATCCATCACGAGTTTTTCCATAAGGGACAGCAAAATACTTCTGTAACACCCTCCTGTTTTCATCCGATGCTCAGAGCAAACCTTTTTTACTTAAACCTTTGTTTAACATAGCCTCGTTTCTCTTTGTCTTCCGCACAATCTGTGGTTGCGGCAGTTCTATAACAACCCCATCTTTTCGTCAAAGCCAAACATCACATTCATGTTCTGTACGGCCTGGCCGGCGGCACCTTTAAGGAGGTTATCGATAGCAGAAATCACTATGATACGGTTCTCTGTAACCTTTGTTGCAATATCGCAGAAGTTGGTATAAGTTACATCCTTTGTCTTGGGTGTTTCGTTACTTTCTTTAAGGCGAACAAAGGGTTCTTTGCTATAAAATTCTTTATAGAGACCATGGACATCATTGTCACTTAAGGCTAAATAGCCAGCCTTCCCTGTGGTAATCCCGTGCTTTGGTTTGACATACACGGTACACAGGATACCACGATTCATCGGGACAAGATGGGGGACAAATTGGATAGATACCTTCTGTTTTGTCTTGATAGATAGGATGTGTTCGATCTCCGGGCTGTGACGATGCCCTCCAACACTGTAGGCCTCTATGTTTTCATTACATTCACAATAGTGAGTATCCTCCCTGGGTTCGCGTCCGCGCCCGGACACACCCGACTTTGCATCCACAACAATATCGTCCGGGAAGACAAGCCCTTTTGTAAGTAACGGGACTAAGGCCAGTATAGTTGCCGTGGTATAGCAACCCGGATTACCTATCAGAGCGGTACTTTTAATCTCCTCCCTAAAAAGCTCCGGAAGGCCATACACCGCTGTTTCAATTCCCTTACTGTCTGCATGCTGTGTCTTATACCATCTTTCATAAAGCGCTTTATCACGAAAACGGTAGTCGGCGCTGAAATCTATAACCTTTATGCCCTTTTGTATAAAGAGCGGGACATATTGCATAGAGATGGTTGGCGGCAATGTAATAAAAGCGAGGTCAATATTTTCGGGGACTTCTTTCTGCTCAATCGTCTCACACGGCAAATCAAGCAGGTTTTTTAAAGCGGGAAATATGTCCGATATTTTTGGACGGTCCGTCCGGCGTACGCCGAGATAGGTAATCTTCACCTCTGGATGACGCAAGAGGATTTTTATGAGTTCAAGGCTGGTATAGGCCGTAGCGCCAATGATTCCAACTTTTAACACAGTTATGTCCTCCAATGCGAATCCAGATAAACTAAGAGACTAAGTTTCGGGGCAACCTTTATTGTGAGTATCATTACTTTAAAGAAAGTCAATTGTCCCAATTTCTTTAACTTTTGGTAATTTTCTTGCCAAATAAGTCGAGATCGATGCAGAAAGTCCTGCTAATAATTCCATCTCGTCAAAAGCTGGTTCTTTTCCCTCTAGTAAGCGTCTTCCTTTTTCAGAAGAAAAACCCATATTTTTTCAATTACGGAGTCTAATGGCACCGGAACTATTTCACGGTTTTTCTTTATTAACTCTCCGAGCATCAGTTTTTTGTTCCCTGTTATATCTCTTGCAACACACATTCCAAACAAACGATGGAATGTTGAACTGCACCCGTAATATCTGGATTAGGTCTTTTGGATATATCTTTTATCGCCTCTTTAATTTCAGTTTTTGCTGTCTTGAGGCCTGTTAAATCAAGCGTTTTCTCAGCTTTGTGTAAGTGGGTTTCGAATATCACGTCTCCGTGCAATAGTATTTGTCCATTTTCTAGTTTCCAGCCGATCCCCTTGTTTTGAAGTAGTTATTT
The DNA here is from genome assembly GCF_001753675.2 of Candidatus Brocadia sapporoensis. Taxonomy (GTDB): domain Bacteria; phylum Planctomycetota; class Brocadiia; order Brocadiales; family Brocadiaceae; genus Brocadia; species Brocadia sapporoensis. The sequence goes on from NZ_MJUW02000071.1 coordinate 25,652, forward strand.
ATTTTGTCAGAAAGAAGTTTAGCAGTTGCCTCTCATTCCTCCCTTTCTCTGAGATAATTGATGAAATCCAAAGCAACACGGGCCTTTTTACCGGAAAGAGTTTCAATCGCTTCCTTTGCCTGTTTCTTAATTGCTATTTCCATATATGAAATACCTCAATTAAATTTCCGCTTTGTGGCTTTGTGCCTTGACGGTCTGTATTATTACACTAAACCTTGCTAAAAATCCTTTTCTTTTTCACTGCCGGCTTTTTTGTTCCAAAGACGATCGGTAACATCTCGTCTACCTTTTCTACAAATACAAAGTTCATCTCTTTCTTGGCATTTTCAGGTACTTCTGACAGATCTTTTTCATTCCGTTTTGGCAGGATAACGGTGGTAATCCCCGCCCGTTTAGCAGCAAGAACCTTCTCCTTGATCCCCCCTACCGGCAGAATACGACCACGCAAGGTAATCTCCCCCGTCATGGCTATGTTAGAAAGGATTGGGGTTTCCTTCAGGAGAGAGATCAGCGCCATCGCCATCGTCACACCTGCAGAAGGTCCATCTTTAGGAATAGCGCCCGCGGGGATGTGGATGTGAAAATCGTATTTATTAAAATCCTTAAAGGTAATTCCCAGCTTCGCTAATTTGGCCCGAATGTAGCTCATAGATGCCTGAGCAGATTCCTTCATCACGTCGCCCAACTGCCCCGTCAGCAAGAGTTTTCCCGTACCCGGCATAAGAGTAGCCTCAATAAAAAGGATGTCACCGCCGGCCTGTGTCCAGGCAAGACCCGTCGCAACACCGGCTTCAGACGTCCGTTCTGCAGCTTCTGAGAAATATTTGATTGGTCCCAGTAAATTGTTCAATTCATCTGCTGTTATAGTCGCAGATTTTTTTTCATCAGACGCAATATTTTTTGCCACCTTACGGCAAACATGGGCAATTTCACGTTCGAGATTACGGATGCCCGCCTCACGCGTGTAATCACTGATGATTGCCCTAATGGCATCATCTTCAATAGAAATTTGCTCTTTCGCCAACCCGTGTTCCTTTAATTGTTTGGGTATGGTAAACTGTTTTGCAATGAATACCTTTTCGTCTGCGGTATATCCAGGAAGTTCCAATACCTCCATCCGATCTTTGAGAGCAGGAGGAATGGGGTCCAGGAGATTCGCCGTGGTAATGAACATTACCTTGGAGAGGTCAAATGGCACATCCAGATAATGATCTGAGAACGAGTGATTTTGCTCCGGGTCTAAAACCTCAAGCAGCGCCGCCGAAGGATCTCCACGGAAATCAGCGCCCAGCTTGTCTATCTCATCCAGCATGAATACCGGATTGTTTGAACCTACCTTTCGAAGTCCCTGAATAATGCGCCCGGGTAATGCGCCAATATATGTCCGGCGATGGCCTCTAATCTCGGCCTCATCCCGCACTCCGCCCAGTGACATGCGCACGAATTTCCGGCCGATGGCGCGTGCAATCGACATCCCCACGGAAGTCTTTCCGGTACCAGGAGGACCCACAAAACACAGGATCGGGCCCTTCATATCCTGCTTTAATTTTCGAACCGCCAGATATTCCAAAATCCTCTCTTTGACCTTTTCCAGATCGTAATGGTCTTCATCCAATACCTTACGGGCCACTTGAATGTCCAGATTGTCCGTTGTGGTAACCGACCACGGGAGGGAGACCAGCAGATCGATATATGTTCGGGAAACCGTATATTCTGCAGAGGCAGAGGGCATTTTAGCAAGCCGGCTTAATTCCCGATCAGCCTCTTTTTTCGCATCGGCGGGCATTTTCGCATCCTCAATCTTCCTGGTAAGTTCTTTGATCTCAACGGCACGCTCGTCTTCCTCACCCAATTCTTCCTGGATTGCCTTCAGTTGCTGCCTCAGAAAATATTCCTTTTGCCCTTTTTCCATCTCATTTTTTACCTGCGATTGTATCTTTGTGGCCATTTCCAATACTTCCATTTCACTGGTAATCAAAGCTGTCACCTTTTGTAATCGGACTTTCACGTGGATAGCTTCGAGTACTTTTTGTTTTTCTGATACGCCGATGTTCAGGTGAGATGCGATCATGTCTGCCAACCGGCTTGGGCTGTCAATATTGACAATCGCTATTTTCAGCTCTTCGGGCAGGGATGGCGCCATGGAGATCATGCGGACAAACTGGTCGGCCGCATTTCTTGCTAGTGCCTCCGTTTCCATATCATTCTCAACAATATCTTCGAGGACATTTGCTTTGACTTTAAAATATGGCTCTGTTTGGATATATTCATCAATTTTAACCCTGCTTATGCCTTGCACCAGCATCTTGGCCGAGTTATCTGGCATACGCAGCATCTGAAGCACAATAGCTGCGGTAGCATAATCATACAAATCCGATTGCTTGACCACTTTGAGATCTTTATCCTTTTGTGCTACAAGCGCCAGAAAACGGTTTTCTGCCAGAACATGGTTTAATAGTTTAATATCCCTTTCGGTAACGACACTTAAAGCGGCCACCATATTAGGAAAAACCACCGTGTCTTTAACGGGAAGGAGTGGCATTTCTTTTGGTATTTTTGGTTTGTCTAACCGTTCGACTTCTTCGGTATCAGATTTTTTATGTAACGTGATTTTAGCTTCTGATGGGTCATTATCTTCGTTACCTGCCATGGAATATCACGCCCTTTCAGAAAATTTATTGATGAAATTGAATTTTTACCGAAATCTTTTGGGTTAACGGTTGTTTTGTCTTTGGCAAAACAACCTGAAGAAACCCATTCTTATAAATGGCTTGCATATTTTCCGTATCAATAGGTTTAGGAAGACTGATACTCCTCTCAAAATACCCGTGACGGATTTCCACCTGATAAAAACAGATCCTCTCGTGTGGTGAGGTATCGTTAATGAATCCATTAACGGTAAGGACTTCTTCTAGCAAGGACACGCGGATATCCTCTGATTTCATGCCCGGTATGGACATCTTTACTACAATGTTATCCGGAGTCTCATAGACATCGGTGGGAGGTTGCCACGGAGTCGGCGACTGCATAGGAATATTTTTATTAAAGGCAAAAAATTCTGAAATAATCTTTTCTCGTTTGCTTTCGTAACTATGAGTTTTATAACTACTATTACCATTTATCGACATGGCAAATCTGCCCATCTCTATGGTCTGATGAAAAACTGAATAACTATATCATCTTTTGATTTCTTGTGCAAGAGGTTTAACGACAGCCGATTTAGGTACTTCTCTATCAATCAGAACTTCTGTATCACTTTAGTATTTTGAAAAACATTCACAGACGAGATCGCCTTGGAGACGGTATGCATGCTCAAGAGGCGCACATTTTATGAATTCTAAACGTGACACAGGCATACCATAATCTAACGGGGTGGCATGGACAAGCAGTGCTTGTCTCTGTTTTTGTCATGCTGCAAAAAACTCTGTACTTACAATAATCGTAACTATTCAGTGAAGCTGACGGTGAGAGAGAATATTTTCTCAGAATAGCTAGGAGCTATAGGGAAAACGGGCAGACAGAAAATCCCGAAGGGATGACATGATTATAGGG
>NZ_MJUW02000069.1 GCF_001753675.2 Candidatus Brocadia sapporoensis
AGGGTATTACAGAAGGTCGATTTTCGCACTGCGAAAATCGTTTGCAGAATTTAGGTATCAACATAAAAATCCGTTGTCAGAAAAACTCAAACTGCTATTTTGCCAGGATTGCAGGGCCGGCTTTCACCACATATTTAATCCCTGAAACTACCGTAATAACTACGGTAAGCCATAGCATAAAAACAATCCCCTGTTTGATGACAACAAGGTGTTTGAGATGTGCGAAGAATATCAAGATGAGGCTAATGGTAAACGACTGGACAAACATCTTTGCCTTCCCCCAAATGGTAGCCCCGAATTCAACCCCCCTTGATTCTGAAAAACTTCTGATACTGTTTACTAAAAATTCTCTTGCCACAATTACCACTACCATCCATGGCGGTATGATATCATGAGCATGCTGTATCAGTAAGATAAATCCGCCACAAACAACAATCTTATCCACAAAGGGGTCTGCGATACGTCCAAAATCAGTGAGGAGCCCCTTTTTACGTGCCAAATAACCATCCAGCCAATCGGTTAGCCAGGCAAATAAAAATGCGCCAAGGGCAACGTTATAATAACGGTATGACAGAAATACAAAGAACACAATGGCTAGCAACAACCTCAATAAGGTTAACCGATTGGGAAGATTGAATGCCGTGCATTTTGAATAATCGAATGATTCCATATAACCCGCTTTTCCCTGTGTACCGCGGCTTGTTTGCGAGGGCAACTCATGAATTCCCCTCCTACAATTTTGAAATTTTCAACATCGAGTTCAGGTTTCTGTCTTTCCTAACAGATCGTATCCTCTGGTACCAGTAATCATCATTTTTTTAATATCACCAACTTTTAAATGATTTTCCCGGATAATTACTTTACTATCCACATCCGGGGCATCCCCGTAAGTTCTGCCCAACCACGCCTTACCCGTTTCATCTTTTTCATCAACAATTACAGAAATGGTGTTTCTCACCAGATTTTTATGCTTTTTCAAAACAATTTCTTGTTGAGTGAGCATGACTTCTTTTAACCGCTGTTCTTTGATTTCTTTCGGAACCTGCTCTTTCAGAGATGCAGCCGGAGTACCTTCCTCCCTGGAATAAGTAAATACCCCCAGTCTTTCGAATTGGATTTGTCTGACAAACTCTAAAAGCCCGGTAAAATATTCCTCTGTTTCACCTGGAAATCCCACAATCACAGAGGTTCTCAAAAAGAGTTTCGGTATGTGACTCCGGAGTTTATCAATCAGACTCTCGATCTGTGCGTGCGTTACTCCCCGCCCCATTTCCTTGAGAATCGTGTCATTACTATGTTGAATAGGGAGATCAATATACTTACAAATCTTATCAGACCGGCCTATAGCGCTAATAAGTTCCGGATAAAAATGCCTTGGATGAGTATAGAGGATTCGTATCCACTCAATACCTTCTATCCTGGAAAGTTTCTCCAATAATACATGTAACTGTTGTTTGCCATACAAGTCAATACCGTATGAGGTGGTATCCTGTGAGATAACATTGATTTCCTTTACCCCCTCGTCTGCCATCTGATGAGCTTCCTCCAGAATATTCTCTATTGTCCGGCTATGAAACCTTCCCCGAATACCAGGAATGGCGCAATACGTACAACGGTTATCGCATCCATCAGAAATTCTGAGATAGGCATAATGTTTTGGAGTTAAGCGAATACGATTGCGCCAATCATCACCACACAGCGCAGATGATGCCTTTTTCTTTTTATAACCAGAGGCAGACAAGTCTACCAGGGTATCAAAATCCTTTAACCCAACCACATGGTCGATTTCAGGAATTTCTTTCTGTAATTCGCTCGGATACCGTTGGGCAAGACAGCCTGTTACAATAAGTTTTTTACATCGGGCATCTTCTTTCAATTTTGCCATCTTAAAGATTGCGTCAATTGACTCTTTCTTGGAATCATCAACAAAACCGCAGGTGTTGATAATCAACACCTCAGCGTCCTCTGGATGCTGACAAATCGTACTTCCGGCCTCCGCTACCCGACCAAGGATCTCTTCTGCATCCACCAGGTTTTTTGAACATCCCAAATTGATTAAGGCAACCTTTTTCGATTTCATACTACGCATTATCCATCTCTTCCTGATTCATCCGCGTCATTTGGGCATCCCATTCTTCTAAAGTTAAAAATACCTCTCTGGCCTGACTCCCCTTATATTCCCCCACAATCCCATCTTCTGCCATCAAATCAATAAGTTTTGCTGCCCGTGAATAACCGATCTCCAGCCGCCTCTGCAAGAGCGAAACAGACCCTCTTTGCGATTCGAGGATAATCCTTACCGCCTCATTATACAGATCATCTCTGGTGCTATTATCTTTATCTGAGGCACCTTTCCAACACTTTAATTCCGGACTAAACTGTGGTGTCGCACATCTCCTGAGATATTCAACGGTATTTTTTACCTCTTCGTCGCTTACATACGCACCCTGGACGCGTACCAGTTTCGACGTCCCTGGTGGCAGGAATAGCATATCTCCGCTTCCCAGGAGTTTTTCTGCCCCATTTTGATCAAGGATAGTCCTTGAATCCACCTTAGAAGCAACGTAAAACGATATCCTCGAAGGCAAGTTTGATTTAATGAGCCCGGTAATCACGTCGACTGACGGCCGTTGTGTTGCCAATATGAGGTGGATGCCCACGGCACGTGATTTTTGTGAAAGGCGAATTACCGAGGATTCAACCTCTTTGGACGCCACCATCATGAGATCAGCCAATTCATCCACGACAATAACAACATGTGGAAGATGAAAAGGCACACCGTCAATATCAACATCTCCTTCCGGATTTAGCCGTTTCCGGATTTCTGAAGCGCCGAGTCTGTTATATCCGTTAATGTGTTTCACCCCCACACTGGCAAGCAACGCATACCGTTCTTCCATTTTATTTACCGCCCATTCCAGTACGGCTGATGCCTTCTTCATATCTGTCACGACAGGACTAATCAAATGCGGAATTTCCCGGAACAATGAAAATTCAACCATTTTGGGATCTACTAGCAAGAGCTGCACCTCATGGGGATAACGCATGAAGAGGATGCTTAGTATTACTGAATTCAAACAAACCGATTTTCCGGAACCCGTTGTCCCCGCAATCAGCAGGTGGGGCATTGACGCCAAATCTGATATAACGGGATTTCCGGCAACATCCTTACCAATCAAAAGAGGAATAGACATCTTCTTCCGGACTTCTTCTGAAGCATCAAGCAACTCCCGTAACATTACCATTTCTCGCTGGACATTAGGAACTTCAATACCTATTGAAGATTTCCCCATTAATGGTGCAACCACCCTCACACTGGGCGCCTTTAAGGCTATGGCTAAATCGTCCGAAAGACCCACAACCTTGCCAACCTTTGTCCCCGGCGCCAATTCCACTTCATACATGGTAATTACGGGGCCTCTTTCAACTTCTACGACCTCTGATTTTACATTAAACTGTTCGAGGGTATTTTTTAAAACCTGGGCACGTTGTGTAATCTGATCCCAATCATCGCCATGTTCTTTGACATCAGGTTTCTCTAAGAGATCTGGTGGCGGAAGTTTATAAGCAGATTCTTTTTTCTCAACAGATACCGTATCGTATCCATCTGCATCTTCCTCAATCTCAATCTCCTCTTCATCCAAATATGGTTTGCTATCATACGTCCTTCGTTTTTTTTCGATCCTGCCTTTTAATTCGTATAGTTCATTCTTCATTTCACTGTCGTCATCTGCAGAATAGGCAGCAACATCGGCTTCCGGCGTGTCATTATCCGATATTTTTTCATAAGCAAAGATCTTCTCTTTGTTTTTTGGTTTAGAATTATGTACAGAAACCAATGTAGCTTCTTTTGTTTTCGTTTTTGATTCTTTTATCCATGGTGATATGGGTGTAGTATTGAGCAAGAGCATAACCGAAATAATAAACCCTAATCCCAAAACAATAAGTGTGCCTGCCAAATTGAAATACTCGTATAACCTCGAAACAGTTACAATCCCAAATATCCCTCCAACATTGACAGATAGAAAATCCTTTTTTAATAAATAACACCCCAGGGTCAAAAGAGAAGCAATTGAAAATAAAAGGAGTATGGCTCCTATCACCCTTACCCACAGATATTCGATTCTCTCCCTATAAAGATATTGTGTCCCCAGCCAACCCAATAAAATGATAATCAGGTAGGAAGTTCTACCCATACCTGCCAAGACATATCCGGCAACTTGTGCTCCTGCAGACCCACACAAATTATGTACGGGATTGTTGATCGGATAATCCGCGAAAGGAGGGTCGTTGGATGAATAGCTGAGGAAACTGAACAAGAGAAATAATGCGAAGGCTATAAGGATAACTGCGGTAATACCACGTACAAAACGTTTAATCCCCATATGATTCCTTCTGAGAATGTAAAAGAATTCAATTCCAATTTAATGTCCTGTATGACCAAAACCACCTATCCCGCGTGGAGATTCTTCCAGACGCTCGACCTCGACTAATTCTGCTCTGGTTACGGGTTGGATCACTAATTGCGCAATCCGCATCCCCCGCTCAACTGTAAATATATCTTTCCCAAGATTACAGAGAATAATCCCGATTTCTCCACGATAGTCGCTATCAATTGTGCCCGGGGCGTTTACGAGTGTCAATCCATGTTTCAGCGCAAGGCCGCTTCTTGGCCGCACCTGTGCCTCATATCCCGTGGGTAACTCGATGTGGATACCTGTAGGTATCAACTTAATTTCATTGCGTTCAATCAAAACAGATTTATCCACTGCCGCATATAAATCCATGCCGCTTGCAGCCTCGCTCATATATCGGGGCAAAGGCAAATCCTCACAGCCATGCTTTCTCATTACCTTTATTTTTAATGTATTCATCTGTTCCTCTTCTTACCAAGCGCTTCTTCAATTGTTCCTACAATCTTTTCCATGGCCGCCAATCTTCCCTTCCCCGTACGTCCTGTACATAACCTGCCTTCTTCGGGTTCAACAATCCTATACCCGAGATCTCTTAACTTTTTCATATTCTCCTGAACAATAGGATTTAAATACATACTATCATTCATTGCCGGGGCGATGATAACCGGCGATCGTGCTGCCATGACTGTGCATGTCAGTGGGTCATCTGCAATGCCCGATGCGACTTTACCGATAAAATTGGCGGTAGCGGGCGCAACTACCAGTAAATCGGCTTGTTCTGCCAAAGATACATGGTTAGGGTCGTAATCCTCATTGTCAATAAAAAGATCGGTTACTACGCGATTGTGAGAAATAGAGCGGAAGGTCACAGGATCAACAAAACGCTGGGCTGCCGATGTCATAATCACCGTAACGTTGTCTCCTTGTCTTGTCAGATATGAGACAATCTCAACAGCCTTATACGCTGCAATGCTTCCCGTAACTCCCAGAACGATATGACAGGACATGCTCATGCCAGATTTAATATTTTACGAATGGTACTTACCGTTGCCGCTAAATCATCATTCACGACACAGTAGTTGTACCGATCTTTATATTCCATTTCTTTATCAGCAATTTTTAAGCGATTCTCCATATCTTCCTCTCTATTGGCATTTCTCTGTATCAGCCGCTGGCCCAACGTTTTTTTATCAGGCGGCAATAAAAATATTGATATGGTTTCCGGTAATTTTTCCATAATTTGCAATGCCCCCTGCACTTCTATTTCGAGTAAATAAAACCCTTCTTTTACAAGCGCTTCTTTCAATGCCTTCATAGGAGTTCCATAAGAGTGCTCACAATACTCCGCATGTTCCGCCAATTCACCTCTCTGTATCATCTCCTCAAACTCATGCTTTGATACAAAATAGTATGCTTCTCCGTTTTTCTCACTGTCCCTGGGCAAGCGCGTGGTAACCGATATTGATTTCTTGATATGCGGATCTTTTGTGAGCAGCTTGCAAACCGTTGTCTTACCCGATCCAGACGGCCCTGAAATAATCACCAACTTTCCCATAGCTCCCGTACTTTAAATCCATGCAGTCTATTCAATGTTAAATATCTGCTCACGAATTTTTTCAATCTCCGTTTTTACCTCCACCAAATCTCTCAACATTATGCTATCATTCGCTTTTGAGCACATAGTATTCGTTTCACGGAACATCTCCTGAACAAGAAAGTCGAGTTTTCTCCCAACCGGTTCATTCAGGCGGATTGTTTCTTGCAGTTGGTATAAATGGCTCTTAAGACGGCTTATCTCTTCGCTGATATCGCATCGATCTGCAAAGAGAGCAATTTCACGGCAGAGGTTGCTATCGGTTAATTCTAAATTTGTTCCGGCTAATAATGAGGCAACCCTGCTTTGCAGCCGCTTGCTATATTCCTGAACTACCACCGGTGACCTCACTTCAATTTTATCAAGCATCACAAGAATACCCGTTTTTCTCTGTTCAATTTCTTCTTCAAGGTGTCTGCCTTCAATCTCTCTCATGTGCAACATTTTCGTAAGGGCGTCGTCTACAAGAGAAACACATATCGACAACAGAGCATTGGCGTCTTCGTCGTTATTTTTATTTTTTTGCAGCACCCCGGGGAGCATCGTCAAGGTATTTACCGATATTTTTTCCCTGGAGCCTATTTCTTTTTTCACATCACTTAACAGACGATAATATTCTTTTAATCTGGCACAATTCAAAACATACTCAGACTCCTGCAAAAGCGATTGATAATTTACACTTACCAGAACCGTACCCCGATTGATTTTTTCTCTAATCGATTTCTCAATCTTGCACTCAAATGCTTGCAGTGCATCCGGTAGCCGTGAGTCTATCTTCAGGAATCGGTTATTCACCGAACGCAATTCCACACGAAGCGTACGCTTCGCATCCTTATATTCTGAAATTCCAAATCCTGTCATACTTTTGAGCATCAAAGTCACCAAATCTGTGCGTTGTTCAATTATCTATTTCGATTTCTGCTTACTTCTTCATCCATTTTGTTTGTGGACTACTTTGTACTCTCTGATGCTTTTTCTTCTTCCCGAACAGGATTTACCCCCACGGGATTTTTTTGTGGCACACCGCCCTGGGTGTCTGTTTGATGATGACTTTCCTGTACCGTATCCTTTGATGGTTTTTCTTCAATGTCCTGCATTCCGATATTGGAGGGGTTACCCTCTTTCCCTTTTGGATGGGAAACATCATCGTGTACATGCTGCGCTTCAGGCATAGGATGATCATGCGTATGCGGTACTTCAGGAACTTCCCGGGTAACCATCGTATGCATCCTATGGTTAGAGATAGATAGCTTAAACAAAAAGACTGTGGCAACAATAAACGCAGCTCCGATAAGATAAGTAACTTTCGTTAAAAAAGTACTTGTTCTCGTACCAAAGGCAGCCTGATCTCCCAAACCGCCAATTGCTGCCAATCCTCCCCCCTTTCCTGATTGTAATAAGATAGACCCAATCATGAATACGCATAATATCGGCAACACAATTTTGAATGCAATAATTAAATTAAAAAAATAGAATGCATTTAAGGTCCCAAAGATAAGAATAATTGCAATTCCCCATTTAAATGCCCTCTCAGCCTTTACCATGTAATTCTCCAATATAAAAAACTCTTAACAAAAAATTAACCTTTTGATACCACCTCAATAATTTTTAAAAACGATTCAAAGAGAATGCTTGCACCACCCACCAGAAGCCCATCAATCTCTGATTGATCCGTCAACTCCTTTGCGTTCTCCGGCTTAACACTCCCACCGTAGAGAATATATATGCTTTTAGCAAGATTTTTATCATATTCATTCGTTATGGTATTTCTGATAAATGAATGAACTTCATCGGCCTGTTCAGGCAAAGCAGTTTTCCCTGTGCCAATAGCCCATACCGGTTCGTAAGCAATCACGATTTCTTTTAGTTGATCGGCTCGAACATCTCGCAACCCCCTTACCAATTGATTTCGAATCACATCTTTTGTCCTTCCCGCCTCCCTTTCATCTAACATTTCTCCGACACAAAAAATTGGTTTTAAATTAACAGACAATGCTGTCTTTATTTTAGCATTAATAAAGGAATCGTCTTCATGGAAGATATGCCTCCGTTCGGAATGTCCTATCAACACATGTGTACAACCTACTTCTTTTATCATCAGAGCGGAAACTTCACCCGTATACGCCCCATATTTTTCACTATGAATATTCTGAGCAGCCACACAGACATTACTATCTTCCAGTATTTTACAAATCTCTTTCAGAAAGATAAAGGGAGGACAAACTCCGCACATTATTCCATCTTTTCCGTGCAAGCTATCTTTCAATAGTTTGGCAAATTCTATCCCACGCACAAGAGTGAGATTCATTTTCCAATTTCCTATAACAAAAGGCCTTTTTATCATGGCCATAAAATCGTATCCTTTTAATCACACTTTGGAAATGATCCCAATATCTTCATATCTGAGCACTTTCTGAAAACTTCGTCAAGCGCCTTTTGGACAAATTCATTTGCCGCATGCCCTTCAAAATCAAAGTAAAAGCAATATTCCCACGCCTTTTTTCTGGTGGGCAACGATTCTATATTGGTAAGATTGATGTTGTAAGTTCTAAAAGGTTCTAGTATTTCCAATAATGCCCCGGGACGGTTCTTGGTGTAACACATCACAGCCGTTCTGTCCTTTTCACTTGGCGCACCGTATTCTTTGCTTAAAACAAAAAACCGCGTTACATTATTCGGATTGTCTTCAATATTTTTGAATAAGATGTTTAAACCATACTGTTGAGCTATTTCAGCGTTAGCAATTATTGCGAAATAGTGCCCTTCTTCTACCGTTTTCAATGTTGTTTCAAAAATACGAGCAGCTTCGGCACTGCTGCTGACTTCAATCAATTCTGCATGAGGAAGATTGCTCGCCAACCAATTTCTGCATTGAGATAAAATCTGTAATTTAGAGTAAACTTTTTTAATCTCTTCTTTTTTACAATTTGCCATTAAATTATGATGAATTGGAAAAACAATCTCAGCACATACTTTGACATCAAACTCTACAAACATGTTTAGAGTTTCCCGGATGCCACCCTCTGTGGAATTCTCAACTGGTACAATTCCATAATCACTTCTTCCTGCCGCTACATCTCGAAAAACATCATCGATACCCCTTACCGGAACATATTCAACCGATGAACCAAATTTTTGTTTTGCTGCAAAATAACTAAAAGTCCCCTCTGGACCGAGATACGACACTTTCATCGCCTTTTCTAATGCCAGGGAACCGGCCATTAACTCGCGATATATCGCCATTAAACAATCATTTGTTAAGGGTCCTTTATTTTGCGATGTAACCCGTAAATAGACTTCACGCTCACGGTTCGGAACATAGACCTGAGAGCGGTTTTGTTTTTTTATTTCACCTATTTTTAAAACTATCTTTGCCCTTTCGTTTAAAAGATCCACGATTTTTGAATCTAAACCATCAATTTCTTTCCTTAATTGAGCTATATCCATGGCAAATTTCTAGCTAAGCGTCATACTCTCTTATTTTAATTTTAGTTATTGTAAACAAAGCAGTTATATTTATCTACAATTCCTTAAATCTATCAAAATTTACGATAAGAGTCAATAAAATTAAGTTATTTCATTTTTTTGATTGACTGTTAACAAAAGGTTGTTAAAATAACCCATAATATTGTGTGCCTGTTGCCATAATATTTTGTAAAAAGGTATGTTATGACGAAATTTGTCATAACTATTTTATGTTCTTTGAATTTGTATAGTATCTTACTTAACCTACCTAATTTTTGTCATTGTTTTTTATTCAATATTTTTTATTTTAGCTAGGTACTTATATTATTGTGTATTCTTCAATGTGTTAAGTCTTTATTTAAAAGGAAGATATACATGGTAGGCGGACGAATTAAAGGATCTCAGCAAAGAATAGGAATATTTGTTGATGTCCAAAATATGTTTTATTCTGCAAAGGCATTGCACCAATCAAAAATTGACTATAGTAAGCTTTTATTAGAAGTTGTAGGCGATAGAAATCTTATTCGCGCAATTGCATATGTCGTGCAAAAACCCGATGTGGATCAATCAAGTTTCACCGATGCCTTAAGCCGATTAGGTTATGAAATTAAATCGAAGGAACTTCGATTAAGACCTGACGGAACAGCAAAAGGTGATTGGGATATGGGTATTGCCATCGACTCAATTGCAATTGCACCAAAGTTAGACACCGTGGTGTTAGTAAGCGGGGACGGAGATTTTGCCCCTCTTGTAGAAATGCTAAAGGCACACGGATGCAGGGTAGAGGTTGTCTCATTTAGACGCAGCACGGCTGTTGAGCTCATCGATGCTGCCACACAATATACTGCCATAGAGGAATCGATGTTGTTTAAGGAAAAAAAATTCCAGAAAAATGATACTTCAAACGAATAGTCATATAAATCCGGAAAAACTTAGCGAGTGTCAATTCATAATAGGATATTTTTTCAACAATACCGAGGTGCTTGAAAAGGCACTTACCCATACTTCTTGCAAATTGGAAAATAATTTTTCCAATGAACGGTTAGAATTTTTGGGTGATGCCGTATTAGGAATGATTATTTCTGACTATCTTTACAAGACCCTGCCCCAACATAGCGAGGGAGAGTTAACGAAAATAAAATCTGTGGTAGTTAGTCAAACAACACTTGCCAAAGTTAGCCTGGAAGCACAGTTGAAAAATTTTCTCAACGTGGGGAGAGGATTGCATGATCGGAATTTTCTTCCAAAATCTTTACTTGCGAATGTATTTGAAGCTGTTATTGCTGCAATCTATCTTGACGGCGGTCTTGAGCCAGCATATAATTTTACAATGAAGTATCTTAAAAAAGAGGTTGACATTGTTTGTAAAAATCAACATGAAAAAAATTACAAATCTATCCTGCAACAGCATAGCCAGAAAGAGCATGGTGTTACGCCAGTCTACCGAGTATTGCAGCAAGTTGGACCAGATCACGGGAAATTATTTGAAGTGAGTGTGTTAATAAAAGGCAATGAATATGGCAGAGGATGGGGTAAAAACAAAAAAGAGGCCGAACAATTCGCAGCAAAAGAGACCTTGAAAATGATCATCCCCGATATGGCTTATGAAATTCATGAAATAAACAATAAAGCTTGCAATTAATTTAAGAAAGGATTTTGTGTAATGGTAACTATGAAAAAGAAGGTGAATAAAAAGAAAATAGTAGGTATCTGCCCCGTGGGAATGATTAAAACAAAGTGTCCCAGTATTAGAAGGACAAGAAAAATACGCGGTAAATTATTAACATTACAAAGAGAAAAGAACATTGACATCGGCCAGATAACGGAACTTCGTTCGGCATTAAAAGAAAAGAAAAAAAGAGGAATTGCGGTAGATTGTCAAACGTGTAGTTTTAATACCACAAGAAGCTCAGCAGCTACTACATCCCAATTAGGGAAAGAGAAATAAGTGTAGTTTATAATTCGTGTTTAGCTCACATGGAGGAAAATGTCTGGCGTATATCAGGCCTACTTAGTTTGCAATGCTCAGAACTTCGCAATCCAGGTATGGATAATTTAGGAGTTGCCACATCTCCACGGTGATCGATTCAATCTGTTCTTCTTTTAAACATGGATTTAAAACATCAAATTCTTTGTCTTCTCTGGGATAAGAGAGGACGATGACCTCCCCGCCCTCTTGTCTTTTCAGGGATTTTAACTTGAACACCTTCTTTCTGATAAGATATAATGCAAGCACGTATCGGAGATTTTTTTGGTGAGTTTCGTTATTTCCCTCGAGTTTCATGAACATATCTAAAAGACTTTCGAGATTTATTGTTGTTTGAATAGGTTTATCCTTCTTTGGCACCTTCGTCTTCCAAAATGAAAATACCCCGTCATTTTCACCCTTATTCCAACATAAAGAACAAAAATCTTTTCGTACAAACATTTTGTTTTCATCAAAAAGGGCTGAATAGTATTCCTCCTCTTCAAAAAACCCTTTATTACAAAGAAGACATCCGTTTGACCCTCTCTTTATTTCCCACTCCATGGTAAAGATATATCTCCGTTTTCCTTTGAACGCGTCCTTTTATTTCTTCATAAAGCATTCTTGCTAATTTTCGGCACAACGTATCTCATGAGGTATTTTTTAACTAACGCATAATCTTTAATTGCAACAAGGCCTACTTCCATATTCGAATTTACATGCCAAAACACAACATTTTCCATATATTTTTCCAAAGATTCATTTCAGCATATATCATTATTCCTGAATAACAATTTCCGTATCCGGTGTTACAAAGTCATAGAGTTCCTCTACATCACTATTTAACATTCGAATACAGCCATTTGATGCCGCAGTTCCAACTGTTTCTGGTTGTGTTGTACCATGAATCCCGTATCCATATATGTTTGGTTTATCTTTGAAACCTATCCAACGTGTACCAAGGATATTCTCCTTGCTCCCGTAAGGAAATACTCCACCATCCGGTGAATACCACACAGGTTCTTTCATTTTATTTTTTACTTCAAACGTACCAACCGGGGTTTTGTTGTTCTTTCCTGTTGCAATGCGATATTGTTTTACATACTTATCATTTAACAACAATAACAACGTAAAGTTCCGTTTGCTGATTAATATCCGTGTCTTTCCTGGTAAAATTTTTAACTGCTCACCGATGTTTAACCGGTTGGATGCCTTACCGTTAACTTTCATGATTAATTCATAATTGGTGTTGAATCTTTTTGCAATACGTACCAGTACATCACCGGGTTGAACGGTATACATAGTGGCATCAGGGAAAGGTATTGGCGAGAAGATAATTTCTTCGTTCAGCTTGTCCAGTTGGTCCTTTATCTCCTTTTGTTTTTCTGGCATGCTTCCGTTGATAAATAAATCCGACAGTATATTTCTTGCTTCGTATTTTTTACCCTCTTTTAAATCTTTGTTAACGGTATCCAGCGCTGATATTTCTTGTTTTTGCGATGCCGGCTTTTCACCAGGCTTATTCTTGTCAACCTCTTTTTTGAATTCCTTCTTAAGCTCATCTGATCGAACAATAATATCATTCTTGTAAATAACAACGTCGTCATCTTTTTTAACAAGCGAAATGGGTGTTTCCTGGTTTTGTGCAGCAAATACCTCGGCATCGAAACCTCCGGTATTGGTGTATGTGTTTATATTGCACACAACAAACATAACAGGAAGAATACCTATCCCAAAGATCTTTCCTAGTAAATTTTGCATTTTTTTCATAGTAATGGAATTAATATCACACCTGCTTGGGGTTGTCAAGCCAAAAGAAAAACAGTCAGAAACAAGATGCACACTATTTCAATATGTTTATGATAATGGATACCCGATCGTTATAGTAATCATTCCTCATATCTTTTATCAAAGGTTTATTATTTCCATATCCAATGGTAACCAACCTTTTCGAAGAGATATTTCCTTTATTATGAAGATACCTTGCGACTTCTTCAGCACGGTCCAGGGAAAGTTTCCAGCAGGTATTGTATTCTTTTGAAGGTATAAAATTTTTTCTCGTATGTCCCTCAATGATAAGTGAGCAGGGTCTCTCTCCGATTAAATTGATTAAATTATCTAAAGAGCGTTTTCCGTCAGTAGATAACGTGGTATCGTTTTCATTAAATTGGACAATTACTGTCGCCGGTATTTGTTCCTCTTCTTTGTCAAAGGGAACGACCCCTTTGTCACCATTCTCAGACAGTTCGTTTTTACTGTCAGGATAGATATACTTCATTTTATGGATATCTTCGACGGAGCCTGCATTCCAGCTAGGCATTATTCCTCCCATGCCCAAAGTTATCATACTTCTTTGTGACGATTTTTTAAACTCCTCAATAAATTCTTTTTTCTTCTCTTCCGTAAAGTTGACTTGAAATATGATAAAAAAGGCCAAGAGGATCGTTATCACCGAACCATAGGATGTCCAGAACAGATCCGGCGTACCAGAAGCATGTATTTTTTTCTTCTTGTGATGCGATTGATGAGGGGTTGATGACATGCCTTTTCGAAATATCTGTATGGAATCGTTGAATTTATTTTTTAAATATCATAATTGTGACCATATTTTGTTCTTCCGCACCTGCACTATGATACCCAGCTATCGCAATCTTTTGCGGTTCTATCTTTTCCTTTGTTGCTAAAAAGTCACAAATATTAGCCGCCCTATCTAATGACATCGCTGTCTCTGCAGTAAATAGCCTGTCTCGTCTTTGAATCTTCCCCGCATTAATACCAACTACAATTTTGCCTCTCACCGTTTTCAACGCGATACCCAGTTCATGAAAGACCCCATACGCCTCTTTTTTCAATGCAGACTCTCCTTTTTCAAAACATACGCCTACAGGTATTTTTATCTTACATCCTATCTTTACGTCTTCTATATCAAGATATTTTGCCAACCCACTTTCTTTTACAAAGCCTGATAGGTAATTATATACCTGTCCAGAGTCAATGGAATTTTCTATAGATTGATCTTCCATTTCAGACTCTTCCTCTATCTGCAAATCCTTTTCAGAGAGGGCTGCTAACAGATTTCTACCACCTTCCATTAAAGATTCCCCATCCCTCCCAGAAAACGGTTTTTCACTTTTTGACATCTCGCCTTCTTCAAAAATGCCTTTAAAACGGGCAGACCAAAGGGTTGGATCAAAAGATTCCTCAATCTTTGGAACATCCTTTTTGTATTTATCCACATTGATTGTAGAAAAGCTGATTAGCATTACAAAAAAGGCTACAAGCAACGTGATTAAATCACAGTAAGTAAGCAACCATACCGGACCCCCGTGCCCCCCTGAGGAACCGCCTTCGTCGCTCATTATGTTTTTTCCTTTTCTTTCGAACCTGAGGACAATTTGTTCGCTGCCCTTGGTTCCAGGAAGGATTTCAGTTTATCCTCTGTTATCATAGGAGAATCGCCTTTCTGAATGGAGACTACACCTTCCACAACGATTTCTTTCAGGAAGAGCTCCTTTTTGCTTAAGGTGTCCAACCTGCCACCCAGCGGTAGTAAGACGAGATTAGAAAAGGTAACGCCATAAAACGTAGCAATAAAGGCTACCGCCATAGCTTCCCCGATATGCGAGGGATCATCAAGTTTTCTCATCATTGCTATAAGTCCCAACACAGTTCCAATCATACCAAAGGCAGGAAATATCGTTCCTGCAAATTCAACAATCCCCTTGCCGGCCGTATGTCGTTGCCGAACATTATCGATCTCTGTCCCAAGAATACTTCTCAGAGTATCAGAGTCAGAACCATCAACCAATAACCGTATCGCTTTGATCAGAAACTCATCATTGATTTTTTCGATTTCTTTCTCCAGCCCTAAAAGACCTTCACGGCGGCTGATCTTGCAATACTCAACTAACTGCTTAATCGTTTCCTCAGCCACGCCAATTTTTACAAAAACCGTCTTTTTAACCACAGCGATTGCGCCAACTACCATAGGGATTGGATATCTTATGAGAGTCGCTGCCAGCGTACCTCCCACGGTAATCATCATCGCCGGAATATTAATATATCCAGGTATTGCTGAGGCGCCACCTTCAAATATAATCGATACCAAGATTAATACGCCACCAATTATCATTCCAATCAGTGCACCGGGATCCATGCTCTTTAACTCCCCACAAAATTAAAATTATTTATCGTCAAAACTTTTTTAATTTCATTATCCAGCATCTCGGCATAATGGAGTTTCTCTGCAGGTCAAGGACAACTCCACGATTCTAAATCAATTTTTCCAGCATCCAATTTATTACTTTGATGACGCAAATGATATGCCTCGTTATTTCATGTTGATTTTAAGAAAAGTCAATCTACATTATGTTCATGAGACAAGCGTATGTATCCACGAAATACACAATAGAAACATCTTAAATATCAATTTTTCTGTTTTTAGATATATAACGATTGGGGAAACGATTACTGTGTGCTTTTTCTACTTTTGTAGAAATTTTAGACGAGTCTGACGAATCAAAAATCATCAGCGTACTGGTGGGAATACAAATATTACACCAGGCGTACGTATACATCCCGTGCAATAGCAGTGTCAAGGGCAATTTGTGTTTCACCCATCTGAATGACATATGTCGGCTGCCGTTGATGCAGGTGGATTTGAACACCGGGCAATAAACCCATGGACGAAAGTCTATCAAGTCGTCCATGATATTTTGTTACAATATAAGCTATTTTCGCATCATCCCCTGATTTTAAATCTGATAACGGCATTACCACTGGCCGTATCTCCTTATTCGCCTTTTCACAACACTCTCCCGCCGGAATAGCCTTTCCATGAGGACAGGTTACCGGATGTCCTAACAAAGTACATATACTTGCTGTGACTTCTTCATCCAGAATATGCTCAAATTTGCATGCACTGGAATCCATAACATCTTCTTTTACATCCAGGACATCATTCAACAACCTTTCGGCCAATCGGTGCCTTCTAATAATCAACCGCGCGTTTGCTATGCCCTTCTTAGTTAACGCTACTTCATTATCCGATATTGTCACGTAGTCTTCGGAAATGAGGGTATCCAATATTTGTTCAGCTATGGGGAGATGTATCTTTTTTATTAATGTATCTCTTTCGACTTTTCCGCTTTCTTCATCTAGTGTCCATATCAGCTCCAGAATCTCCTCTTGACTAGGTTCGGCCATATTTAATTCTTCCCCCCTTCTATCATCTCTATCCTAAAAAGATATTGCGGACTCTTGATCCGCAGCACAATCACCATCATTATTGTTATCAAAGCGCCACCAAGCAAGTCAATTTCTGCATGATACGTGCCGAATGATACTAACGCCGATAATACCTCCGTCAATATCATTCCCAGTACAAAGGCAAGCAATACAAATATAATTATATTTTTTGTAAACCAATTCCTGCCTTCGCGTAATACAACCTCCTGCCCAACCTGAATTCCCTCTATCGCCGCCACCGTTATAATGTCCTGTATCCCCATTTTTTTCGGACAGGCGGAACAACTTTCACATGCGGTATTTTCTTTGATGATACACACCTTTGCAGCATTGTGAGAGATAGATATAATCTTCGCACGTATTCGCATTCATGGAAACTGTTGTAAAATAACCCTTAAAATACCGCCAATAAGTATCGAATATGGCATGATAAACGCAAACATTAAAAATGCAGTTTTTGCGCCCTGCTCTTTAATCATCACTAAAAAATTGGCGAGACATGGTATAAATAAAGTAATTACGACAAGCGAGATTAATAATTGTTTTGGATTAATACCGCCGCTTCCCCCCTTTTCTTCCAATGTCTTAAAGATACTCACGGCACCGTAATCCCTTCTCAAGAATCCCAAAATGAACCCATGTGTTGTTTCTGCCGGAAGTCCCAAAAAATTCCGGGTAATTGGCGCTCCCATTCTCTCCACGAAAGAGAGTATGCCCACTTTTGTTGCCACAAATAATGCAAGAGTACCCACCATAAATAAGGGTACCGCCTCCTTTAAGAACCAATGGATCCTATAAAATGTCTTGACAAGAATATTCGATACCTTGGGCATCCGGAACGGCGGTATCTCCATCAAAAAATCTGAAGGAGCGCCTGGTAAGACCTTGGATGACAGATAACCAACAAGAAGAAGCTGTGTACAAATAATAAAAACATACAAGGCAAAATATATTCCCGAAACCCTACCCAGTACACTTGAAATAACCCCTAATTGCGCAGAACACGGGATTGCCAATGCCAGCAACAACGTAGCAATAATTCTCTCTTTCTTTGTATTCAGGATGCGGGTTGTCAGGGTCGCCATGGTATCACATCCCAGACCCAGCACCATCGGAAGAACGGCCTTCCCGTTTAGCCCAATGCGCTTAAATATCTTATCCACCATAACGGCAAGACGTGGGAGATAACCGCTGTCTTCCATAATTCCGAATGCCAGAAAGAAAAACCCGACAATGGGAAAAACAATGGCAATCGCATAGGTAAGCCCCACTTGCACTAAACCAGATTGTTCATTCAAAAACAATTCAAATATAATATTGTCTTTATCTACCAATTTCTGTGCAAGCAGTCCAAAATAATAATTGAATCCCTGAAAATTAATGTGGGTAAAAATATACGTCTTATGAATAAAAGGGAGAGATATGGATAAGTCAAAACCACCTGAAGGCACCAGGGATCGGCCAAAGACCTTTTCCTCAAAGAAATCTACACATGTTCCCGCACCAAACTCCCCCACCAGCTTATAAACAATCCATAAAATAATAACCAGGAGCGGGAAGGCTGCTACCGGATGCATGGTAATACGCCCCAAAGCCCCTGCAATGGTACTCTTCGTCTTGTATTCTTTTAAATAGAGGTACGCTGAAAACCCTAAGGATGAGATGCCGCCAACGACAAGTGGTAACATAAAAATTAAACCGCCATTGAGAGAAAACCGGGATGAAATGAGATACATTAATAAAGCCATGAGCTTATATCCCATGAAAAAAGAAGCTACTGGCACAAGGAAATAAAAAAATATACCTCTCGTAATTGGATGAGTCTCTTTTTCCTTCTTAAGGTTAAGCGTCACTTTCTTAACTAATGTATCCACGAAATTTGCGCGTTTGATATTAATTACGTAACTCAACGGACTGCCAAAATGCGCCTGGATACTATTTCGAATGCTGTGGATTTCAACAAATGCAGGATCCGGAAATTTCCGTCGCAATTTTTCTTCGAGGACTTCATCGCCTGATAATAGCATTATCGCCAGCGCCCGCTCATTTACTGTCGTATTACCCTGCAATATTTTCTCTATCTTTGAAATGCCTTCCTCGATTACCTTCCCGTAATCAACATAAAGATTAGGGACTTTTGCATTCGGTATGGAACTAAATAGTGCGCTTACCCCTACCCTATGGGTAGCGATAGTTTTTATAATTGGAACACGCAGCTTTTCCTGCAATACAGTTACATCAATATTCATTCCCCTGTCTAAGAGTTCATCCCACATATTCAAAGTTATCACGACCGGTAGCCCCATCTCTGCAAGCTGGGTGGTAATAAAGAGACCGCGGCGAAGATTCTTTGCATCCACCACCTGGACAACGTGCTTCTTGTACTCCTCTAAAAGCATATCCCGTGTGACACTCTCGTCTTCAGAAAGAGGGATCAGGCTATTTGCTCCCGGTGTATCTACTACTTCAATACCTCCTCCCAAGCCACTGCAAATGCCACGCGATACCTCTACGGTTGTCCCCGGATAGTTTGATACCGTCACGTATTTTCCGGTTAATAGACCGAATATTACGCTTTTTCCAACATTTGGATTTCCAACCAGAGCAACCTTATATTTATCCCTATCTAAAACAGACATTTGCCATATCCTATTTCTGAATAGAAACCAAAAATTTCATTAAAATTATCCAGGATAAAAATCTGCAAATAAATTTTTATAAAATGATATTACATTCCGACTGATAGTTGAAATTGAGTCTCATTTAATGATCGTAAGTATAATGTTTTTCCAACACAAGTCAAACTCTTTTCTACGTGGGTTCCCATGAAAAATCTGAGATAACTCAATAGTAACCGCAAAATAAATTACTATTGCAAGGACGTCAGCCCGAAGCAATATCAAGGATGAGATTGCTTCGGGCTATCGTTTGTAATGCTGATTATGAAAATGCAGCATCCTTTCAAGAATGTTAAAAAGCCCTGAATAGGCGATAATCTTTTGTGAGATCAGACATCCAATAATAGATGTTCGCCCAAAGAGGAAAAACAGAAGAGTCGTACATGTTCTATGTTTATTGGCTTTTGCAACGAACAGGAAGTTTGTTTCCCGAGGCTACCCGTATCTTTCGGCAGGCAATGCCTCTGGTAATTCGCGTAACTGTTATCGCAAGCGAGGACGTCTTCCCGCAATGTACATTTTTGCCTTTCACGGTTACTTTCACAGAACAAACGGTTGCCCGTTATTCGAGACCTCCTTCCACCGTGAGATCAAAA
Source organism: Candidatus Brocadia sapporoensis (assembly GCF_001753675.2). Taxonomy (GTDB): domain Bacteria; phylum Planctomycetota; class Brocadiia; order Brocadiales; family Brocadiaceae; genus Brocadia; species Brocadia sapporoensis. The sequence continues at coordinate 19,962 of NZ_MJUW02000069.1, forward strand.
CCAACCCACGCATCGAACAGCCTTTGGATTATCAGGTACGCAAGCACTATTACAAACATATGCCCCCACGAACGCTCCTCCATCCCCAAAGTCATTGTTCTGACCGTGCATCAGACGCAGATCCTTTTTGTTCTATTCCCGGTAGGTCTTGATTATATAACATTCGTCAAAATACGATTCTTCCTTTAATATCTCTTCATTGCGCGCTATCTTCAGTATACGGGACTCTTCCTTTATCTGTAATCATGAGGATAGTCAACGTTGCGAGGAAAAATGAATCATTTAGCAGCAACTACCGGCAATGACAGACCGTGCACGCAATTCCCATAGGTTTGGGGTGGGGCGGTTCGCCAGCCATGCCAACCGGATGACATCCAGAGCAGTTACCAGCGAAGGGTGGATGTGGAGAATCCATTGCGGAAGGATGTCTTGGAGCGGGATGACATACCGTGCAATTGACCGTCGATATCGGGAAATGGCAATTAAGACAATGGCGATTTCTCGTATTTACGCCGCCCCATGATGCGTTATGGCTTAACGGCGTTGTACTCTCATGGCATCGCACACAAAAATCCTCCTGATGGCATATACTGCATTTTTTCCGTTCCCATGATGCAGCAAACCCATGGGTCTTTCTGCGCCAGGCATTATTGTGATTTCTGGGTTTTTGATCCTGATGACAGTTAATACACCAGTAATTGTCACTATGACATCTCTTGCAGTAATCCTGATTGTAGTAGAACTCGTTCCCATGTTTCGTTATCCAGCTTGGGTCATCATGATTGACCCACCGGTCTTCATGATAGAGTGGCATCTGGTTCTTTTTAACGTGTTTGTGGCAAACATCGCAGACAATCCTTTCTTCTCCTTGTTCTTTGTGGCATGGGATGCAGGTACCAAACATATCCGGAATAAGATCCGGAGTAATTGTATCACTGGTCTCAATACCTGCATGACACTGGGTGCACGCAATATTATTCTTCAGATGTACTTTATGGGTAAATTTTAAATCCCGGTATTTTTTGGGAATATTGTGCTTCACCGTTATTTTCATACCCGGTTTTGTATGACACAACAAACAGGATTGCGGATTGCTAGCATCAAAGTTTTTCATATGGCAGGTAAGACATTTTGCCATCTTGGGCCATGTGGGTTCGAGAGTATCCGTATAGGAGTGACATATATTACAATCTTTTAAACCCCTCTCCCTATGTTTAGCATGGCTGAAATGGATCTCTGAGTCCTTACAACCTCCCGGCATTGTAAGAAAGACAGTAGCCACAAGAGAAATCAGACAACAGAATTTCTTCAACTTTCGGCCTGTAAAATTTAGAAAATAAATTATTAAACATCTACTGGCAGAGGAACCCGTGAACGATGCTCCCTCGCCACTTCTAAGCTTCATCTGTACAATCTGAAAAATCTGTAATTCATGTTTTTCAATGGACTGAGACAACACACTACTAAAAATTCATACTATAAGAAAGAAAGATCTGATGAAAGGTGCCCGGGTCTGTATCGCTTAATTCAGACGTCCAACGCATCGTTATATCTGAATGCGTTGTTACCAAATACTTGAGCCTCAGATAATACGTACGAACATTGATCTTTTGCTCAACATCTCCTGTGTACTCACTATCCAGAACAGCCTGGAGATCGTTGCTTCCAACAAAATTATACTTATAAACAGAATAGCTTGTACCAACACCAACATCAAACCTCCCGATTTTTTTATCATAATCAACACCAATGTCTACCGTATGATCAATTCCCTTCACGTTCCAATATTCTACCGTAAAGGCTGCTTTCGATTCTTTGAAAAACAGGTTATTGACGTTGAAGGAAAGAAATGTCCTGTTATAGTCGTGATTAAAGGTATCTTCGTCATCTATGTCTATAACACTCCTGTAATCAAAGCCGCTGGAAACGCCAAGCTTTTCGCCAAAACCTTTGTATCCTGTCATGCTAATGAGTTCAAAAGGCCTTAAAGTTCCCAGGAGTTGAAAAAAAGGGGAAATGTTGTTGCTCTGTTCGCCTAAGGAGTGAAAGAACCGGTAATAGGATACCTGAATGTTTGCGTCCCATTCGAACTTATCCCATGATAATTTAACCATGAAATCCTTCGGCAAGGTATTCAGAAGGGTGTATCTCCCATAAAAATTAACATCTTCGTAAATTTTTTGCCACAGATTGAGCCCCACTTCGTCATCATTAAATTCGTTATCGATAATACGCACGTAATCCAGGGTTGTACGCGTGTCCACAAAAGGCCGAAAAGCTACTCCGCTTCCTGTCACGGTATCGAAATACGTGCTCGAATATTGCGAAACCCTCAGACCGCCGAAAACGTAACTTTCGACAGGTCCGATTTGTTGTTCATATTTCGCTCCATCAAAAAGAATATTTTCCAATGAGTATACATATTGACGGCCAAGGCGGAGGCTGGACTTACCAACGACAGGATTCTGAATATCCGCGTATAAATAGTAGATACGTCCGTTGTATTGATGGTCATAACTGTCGAGAATATCCCGAAAAGCGCCTGATTCAGGTTCCCGTCCATCAAGGTCGGCAGAAAACCTTCCTGAACCGGATATGGTTACCTTATTATGAAAAAGAGGTTTTGTCTTAAACCGCAGATAATCATAGGTATCATGGTCTTCGTCATTGCCTTCTGCCCAGCGGCCTTCATATTGAACCCGAAAATTTCCCGAAATAAAATCCTTATAGGTAAAGCCCGACTCACTTACGCCCGCTACGATATCGGCAGCGTTATCAACCGATGCAAGAAGAATAACAGGAAACAGGATGTTCCACAGGATAAAAATTACTACGATCTTTGGTATAGATAGAAACAAATACATTACTGTTTTATTTTACTTACGTGAGGCACCAATCAGGATTACATGCAGAAGTTTTTAGAAAAGACACAGCTTGTACTTGCTTTGCAGCTTTATGCGGATAAATTCTCATGCGGGAGTCTCATTACCACTCACTCCATATCTGGGGCGTAAAAAGTTAGTAGTGTGGTCAAGTAAAGGTCTGACAAAATCCCTTCAAATTGTAGTTGTCACGCATCAAAACTGCTGTAATAATAGGCAAGACAAATCTTAGTAACATTCAGCACTCCGGCAACACTCCATTTGTTCATATTCACCTGCATGTTAACTGTGCGCATGGCTCATTCTCATTTACTTGCCGTTTTGCCCTTGAGCCTTTTTTGATCGTCGTAAACATGCAAGCTTAGATTCTCAAGTTATATCTTTGGTCACAGGGTGGCATGGACAAACTTGTTTGTCCATGTTGTTAGAAAATACATACGGATTTAGGATACATCACACCGGCAAATAAAGTTTGTCGGTGTCATCCTGTAAGCCGTTTAAATAAAACGAAAATTCCTACTCAATCAGGGTGGGAAGCCGTGTGGGTATACCCCTTCGACACACAATACTGAATTATCGCTTCCTATCGCCTCTTCATGGATACCATTATCTCCAGACAATCAACCATTGACCGTATCGCACGTATCTTCAGAAGCTCCGATCTCATCTGCAACCATTCCTTCCCTCTTACGCCTGGCCCCGTCTTGCCACAATACGTACCTTGCCTTATACGGAATATGCCACAAAATCTCTGAATCCGGTTTTGGCCTTACCTTTCAAACCACCCAAAACAGAAGCGTCTCCATCGGTTATCAAAAGAAACTGTGGGAATCTCCTGAATAGCTCTATACTCTTTCGAAAAAAGCCTGTTCCAACTGCCGTTATGATTTCCTATGTCAAGCCCTGCCACCCTTACGCCTCCAGCACCTTTGTCTCTTTTCCCCGCCGTGTCTTCCAGATAAACCTCTTGTTATTCCCGCATTGGTCGCAGCAGTATGGCTTTTGCAGTTACCTCACCGCACTTTCGTTAAACCCCGGAAGTGCCCTCCGAGTGAAATCTGTCAAAATCCGTGGCAGTAACTTCCAAAATGCCTTTAAGATCGACTCTAAACTGCTGTCTTTTATTTCAAGCAAAAATTGACACCCTATTGTGATACTCTTCCTGTATGCGGCAGCTCCCATATCGTTCCCCTTTTTTTATGGTCTGGTTTTTCTCTAAAAATAATTTTTACCATAATTGGACCAGAGTGGCCTAAGATAAGTAATTTTTTTAACAAAACTGTATGATAAATAAAACACTATAGCTCTTTGAAAAATTACTGTTTAGAAGCTTCTCTGACAATTTCTGCCGTTGTAGTGTAAACATAATCCTTAACAATATTGCCTTCGGCGATTGCTTCAACTCCTGCAGCGTAAAATGTTATCGGATCGATGGCATTGCCGGGGGCCACCCATTTGAACTTCCACTGTTTCTTTTTAATGCCTTTGTAAGAATGCTCGATATATTTACCCTTATCCTTTTTTTTAAGCCCCCGATAGTCCTTTGGGGGGATAACCTGCATGGTTTTCCCTATTTTTTTGAATGATCCAACCCTTTTCCCGACCGCATCGACCGCTGTCATCTCAAATCCATACAATACCCCTAGAGAATCGCTAAAGCTTACCTCTACCGTTGCGCTCTTGCCGGCAGAATACACAGATGGTGCAACAATTGAAAACTTTGCACTCCCTGAATTAAGACTAAAAGAGTTGTGACAGAGATCTGCATTACAGGTACCTATGTCACCAACTGCGCCTGTTCGGTATGCGGGAGGCCCTTCAGGCCAAGCCAGAAGAGTACTTGAAAACAAAAAATATATTACTAAGTTAAATACGAGACACAAAATAGACATTCTTAGAATTCTCATGCAATCGCCCTTCGACATAAATAATAAAGTTAATCCATATTTTAGCGTTAATGCGCGGCTTCACGATGTATGTTTATTCTCCCGGTAATTGTCAGCGGGTATTCTTTTTTATTCAGATAGCCCACATCGTAAGTTTTAACGGTAGGCTTTATTTTAAAGCTTATTTTGACAAAAGACCCCGTGATAACAGCTTTGCATTTTGCGATATACGCATTTGTAAATTTTAAAATCTTACCACCTTCTGTAACACCTTCGCCATTGGTTATAGAGAAACATTCATCCAAACCTAATGTATTCTGTACGGTTTTCCCATACTTGTTCAAAATCCTTTCTACGACCTGAGCCATGCCATCTTCACATAAATCCAATGGAAATTTTTTACTCGTTATGCTATACTTATTTTCACGGTAAGCGCTTACGGTTACAGTTCCTATATCAAGAAGATTTCCACACTCTGAGTTCTCCGATTTAAACTCAAACTTCAACATCGCCTCATCAAAATTGCCATTGGTCTCGTCATGTCCCCACTGAGTAATTTCCGCTACCCCTTTTACTGCTTCCGTTATCTCCTCGTTCAAGCCGGATATCATGAAAGTGCCGTCAAAATTTACCGCCTGATGAGCAAATATTTTGCATCTGGAACCAGAAACTACAACAAATAAGATAACAACAATACACCCAAAGAATTTCTTCATGTCATTCTCCCTTTGATAATGAAAATAATATACTCATTGAGTCCCTTTAGCGAATAACAACCAATAGGGATGTTTTGAAGATACGATTGTTCGTACAATGCATTGCTATTTATTGAACCACCTCGATAACAATTTTATAATATGTCTGGTTATATGAATTGTAATGTTTTCTATCCAATTTTGTCTTTTTATTGTCAATGCAGAAACCAGATCCGAAAGCCCAAGTTGTTCAATTCTTTAAAACTACACCACGAGGCGCTGGACGGTTTTTCCCCACCCAACACCTCGTGCACAATATAAAAGTTTTATGAAACTCTTTACAAAATCCTATTTCACCCCCTTCTTCTGCAGGTTGTAATCTTCAATTTCACCGAAGGAGGTAGAAATGTCCCCGTAAGCAGGCGGTGGGTAACCATATGAAATCCAAGCCCTTGCCCAAAAAGGCCCTTCCCGGGTATGTTGCGGTACGGTAAAACCATCCTTAAATTGACACACCTTTTTGTCTTTAATCTTGCCTTTAAAAGAATCTATAACCATTTCACCTGCATCATCCCAATCGCCATCGTGATTCCAGTCAATGTATAACCTGAAATAAACGCCCTGTCGATAAAATTGCCTCTTATTGGTCTTTGTGAGTTTCCATATGACATCAACTTTTTTCCCTGCTTTCCATCTTAGTATATTTGGCTTAAAGGAGACGCCGTCGTCCGTGTGCGGGTCGTTACCCAGAAATTCGAATTGTTGATTATAGGCAGCCGCCTCTGGATATGGGGAGGGAGCAGATCCCAAATCTATCATCGTTTCCCCTTTTACCGGTAAAACCAACGTAGGAAAAACGAATAATAATGAACCGATAAACAAAGCAAGCATTTTATTGTGAGTCATAAAAATTTCTCCTTTCTTAAGATGTTATTTGGCGTTTAGGCAATCTATGTATTGATCCTTTTTTACTGCTTCCTCAAACATGGAAACCGCCCAATCAGCCAACGACGTGGGCTTATACAACAGATAATTTGCCTTTGTATACATCCCTGCATCAAACAAATCTTTGATTCCCAGACTATCCCTGGCGTCCTGAACGCTGCAATCCTGTGGATCCCATTGCTGATCGTGAACCTTGCTCCAGCTGGAAATACGGGCCGGCACCCATATTACTTTACGGCCAGCATTATATGCAGCGATAATCTTATTCCGAATTTCCTCCACTGCTGAGCGTTTTTGGTCGCACCAATCCTCACGAAGTGTTCCATATTGGACATCGTAAAATTCACCCATACTCTTCACATCACTTGCATACTTTGCTAGTACCTTGTTACGGTAATCATTATCAATGTCATCGTCCCCATCTCCGTGCCCAATCAATAAGACCAGCTCATTGCCTTTATCTGTACTAAATTCCAGGGCGCGTTCTAAAAATACTTTTGAAATATCCGGGTGATAGTCTATTGCATTGGTGGCGATGTACTGAATATCACTAAAATCATGAAATCTCCGGTGTATACCGCCCATATGTATGCATAAATTGTTCTCAGAATCATATGAGTCGGGACATTCTACGATTTCTTCCAAATAATTAGATTTGCCCGGATCGCCGTCAACCTGACAACCAATGCTCCATTTGATAACATCAACAGTGCTGACATTCGTGTTCATATATAAAGGAATAACAACGACTTTTTTCACTTTTTTAGATTCAAATCGCCTAATTGCCTCATCTTCTGTCTGCCACATCTTATTTGTCTGCATATCCATAACCATATGCAGACCACTGTCTACCGGATTTTTCGGCAATCGGTTTTGAACTTCATTCACAAACTCATAAAATTTTTGATCTTGACTAAAATAGCCATGCCCAATAATTAATAGCCCAATGTCTGAACCACCCTTAGCAATTGCCTTATGCACAGGAATACTATTCATGCTAATCATTGCACTTAAAAAAAAGATCCAGGACACGTGACTCGCTTTTATCTTCGATTTCATAAATTCTCCTTCTAAAATAAACTCCTATTCTTAAAATACCTGCAGACTGGCTAAGACTCGCCAATCTCTTCTGCATCCATACATTTTTTTCTCTACGATCTGCCCTACCACCCTCCTTTTCCAATATATCCAGCACATTTTTTGCAGCAGTGCCTGATATAACAAAAAAAGCCCGGCAAAGAGGATCGATATGATCTCCCTGCCTGATCCCAGAGATTGTCAGCTATACTATCAGCCGGTCCGCTGACAACCTCACCATTATTTTAAACAGAGACACAAAGAATACAAAAAACGCAAACGGTTGTTTTTTTATGCCCTGACTACATCAAAAAAATCCAATAAAAAACCTAGCAGAAGAGAAACCTTTTCCCTCGCCGTAGTCCCATTTGATTAACAGATATACATATAAGCCGGTCTGCTGTTAAACAAATTTATATGCAATTAAGACTTAGTCTCAATTGTTTTGGGAGTATAACAAAATATAAATTAATGTCAACAAATATTTTGAATATTCTGAGAACGTTAATCTGTCGTTGAAAAATGCTCTGTTATTTATTATTGACATCAATATAAATAATTTTTAGAATCATGAAAAGGCCTAGCAAAGAGGTATCAAAAACCTCCTTGCCTTGGTCCCAGGGGTTAATAACTGTACTTTAGCCGGTCGGTTATTAATCCCTTTTTTTTAAAATTATTGCTTCATTTTTGTAACTATTCAGCGTACATTCGCTCACAAACCCTATGAGTGAACAAAATATTGATTCTGTAATCCCGAAGGGATGTCATGATTATAGCATATCGTTATGCAATGACGGTTAACCCTGTA